>NZ_JBIWIF010000006.1:13844-74734 GCF_044764505.1 Kitasatospora sp. NPDC094019 | reverse complement strand
CCGCTCCCCCGCGTTGGCGGTGGTGGGCGCGCCCGCGGGCGGGTCCCCCCCCCCCCGGGCGGGCGGCCCCGGGGGGGGGGCCCCCGCGGGGCCCCCCCCCGGGGGGGGGGCCGCCCCACACCCCCCCCCCCCCCCCACTTCGTATGTCACCGCGTGATGTCGCCGACCGGATGCCCGGGGCCGTCCAGCCAAGCGTGTTGTCTGCCGTCCGGCCGTACGGTGAGCCCGAACCTCGTCAGCTCGGGCCGCCCCCGTTCCACCCACCATGTGTGGGCTTCGCAGATCTCGTCCCAGAGCTGCCTGGGACCCGTCTGCTTCACCGCACCTCCGTCCGCCCAGTTTCGATATCGGGCGGACGCCCACGAGCCGAGGCCGTCCGAGAGTTCGATCCGGTAGGTGGCTCCCGGGTCCACGCCGTCCCAACGGTGAACGGATCGCACATCCGGCACCTGAAGGCCGATGGCGAAGGCGGCGTGGACGTCCTCCTCCATCAGCGACGGGTCCATCGGTGAGGCGCCGGCCCTCGTCGTACCCGGGACCGGCGCTGCCACCGCGTGCGGTCGCTGGGCGCGCATCCACATGAAGGAGGCGTTCTCGGCGAATCGCCCGTGTGCCTCTCTCCCCGCTCCTTCTGTGACGAGGCGTAGCAGCCCCGCGTTGGCGTAAGGCGTCCCCCAGGGCGTCACGACGACCCCGCCGGGCACCGTCTGCTCGATCCATGCCGGGGGAATCGTCCGGACGGCCGCCGTCGAGTGGATGCGGTCGTAGGGCGCTTCAGGACTCCAGCCGCCGAGTCCGTCCCCGACCACCCGGCGGGGAGCGAGGTGAGCGACCTCCAGCTTTCGTCCGGCCTCGGCCGAAATAACCGGATCGATCTCGATCGTGGTGACCTGATCGCCGCCGAGGCAGGCGGCGAGCAGGGCGCTCGTCCACCCGGTCCCGGTGCCGATGTCGAGGACCCTGTGTCCCTCGCCGGCAGCCAACTCCCGCAGCATGGTCGCCACCAGGGACGGCATGGAGCCCGACGAGGTCGGCACTCCCGGGCCGCCACTCGCACCGTCGTCGAGTTGCGTGACCACGGAGTCGTCGGTGCTCACCGCGTCCCACCAGGCGTCGGGCTCCCGAGTTCGGTCGACCTGCCGATAGCCGGACGGGCTGTGCTGGTCGGGAAGCCAGATGGAGTCCGGGACGAAGGCGTGGCGCGGGGCGCGTGCGAACGCGCCCCGCCACCCTGCGTCCAGGGTGCCGGACATCGCCAATCCGGCGATCAGCTCCGTGTACCTGTTCACGGATGCCTACTTCTTCTTCTCGTCCGGGCCCGGGGGAGGGACCGGACGAGTCCATTTACCGTCCGACTCCGTGGGAGACTGCTGCTGATCGCCGGTCTTCCCGTTCTGGCCGTCGCCGTGCTCGCCCATGTCGCGTCGTCCTCCGTTCTGTCGGGTCAGGCTTTGCCGGGAACGGGCATGGGCCCGGAGGTGGGACCGGTGCCGGGCTCGGGCGGTGTCGGACCGGGACCGGGGAAGGGGGTGCTCATGCCGGAACTCCTCTCGTCGGAAATCCTCTTGGATCACGCTAGGAGCGCCTCCTCGGAACTTTCAAGGGAATTCCCGTTACCGACTAAATGCCGTTCCTGAAGTCGGCGGCGACAGCGGAAAGGAAGGCATCTGAAGCAGTGTCAAAAATAGCCATTCCTTCATACAGGGCGAAGATGGCAAGATGCTCGGAGATGTCCCGGGAGTCGCGGAAGACTATTCTTCCGGTGAACGTCTCCACGGTCGCCAGATGCTCGCCGTAGACGGTGAAGGTGTTCATCGGGCCCCGGCCGGTCACCACACCGTTCGGGACGATCCCGATGCGTACGTTCGGCAGCCGGGAGAGCGCGACCAGTCGCTCGACCTGTACGGACATCGCCATTGGCGGCACCACCGCCCATCGCACAGCCTGCTCCGTGAGCAGGAAGGTGAACGACTTGGAAATGTCGTACAGCACCGCCTGCCGTTCCAGCTTCCGCGCGACGACCGATGCGATGTCGCCGGGGGAATGTGCGATTCCGGCTCGCACGTATTCGGGCGTGGCCAGCAGGCCGGTGACCATCGCGGGCAGGAAGTAGCGGAACACGGTCGCCGACGCCTCCAGCGCCGCCAGTTCGGTTTGCCGCTTCTCAAGGCCGCGACGCAAGGAGGCGCGGACGCCCTGCCACTCGGTGTTCGCGACCCTGGCGAGGGACATGATCTCCTCGGCCGGCCCGGGCGGTACTCCGAGCGCGCGGAGAATGGATTCCACCTCGGTGAGGCGCGGGGTCTTCCGCCCTGTCTCGATCTTGCTGATCGTGCTCTGGGACAGGCCGCAACGTAGAGCGAGCCGGTCTCCGCTGAGACCGGCTCGCTTACGGAGATCGCGTAGCAGCCGGGCCAGGTCGGCCTTCGACCGGTCCAACTGCTCTGGGGCGAAGGTCACTCACCCATGATCCTTCACGTACTCCAGGAAGGGAACGGACTCGGCGATCGCCAGGCGCTTCCAGGCGGAGTACGGGGCGGTATCGCCGTCGTGGACCTGGCGGTTGATCTGGGTGCCGTCCTGGCGGTAGTTCATCAGCACCACGCGGCGGTCGTCGAAGAGCCAGAAGTCCTGGTCGGGCAGGCCGGGATTCGGCCGGTCGGTGAGGTCGAGGATCCTGATGTCCTCCCCGGCCCCGACGTTGTGGCGGTAGTGCGCGAACTCGTAGCGCAGGTAGTCCGTCAGGGGGCGGGTGAGTACATGGACACGGCCGATGCGGCGCCCCGTCTCCCGGTATCCCCGGACGCGTGCCGTCCAAGCGGCGGTCGCCCCGACGGTGAGTGGTTCGCCGGCGAGGAAACGGCGGAGTCCTTCCTCCTCCTGCGGCATCGTGTAGACGTCAAGGGTCTCCAGCCGCCAGGCGTCGTGTTCCATGGCGTCGAAGTACGCCCGCCAGGTGTCACCATCCAAGAACACGGAACGCCTCCCGCAGGGTCTCCTCGGGGATCTCGACGAGCGACTCCCCGTCGGGCGCGCGGAAGCCCGTGAACGTACTGCCCTGAACCACGAACGAGCCTTGGCCGGTCGCGTAGACATTGGGGCAGTCGTCGGACCCGCATTCGCCCGATCCCTCGCCGCTGCTGCTCTGCGTGAGGCGGATCAGTCCCGGCCTACCGGTCATTGTGAACCCCTTTGTGGGTGCGCCTGGTTGAGCAAGCCGGGGGTGACGTTACGCGCGGCGACCGCGAGGTGACCATCCGAACAGGGGACTATTCCCGTTCGCGCCTAAAGATCTTGCGGAGGCCAGGAAGTCGGGCCCGTCGACTTCCTGCGCCGTGGCCGGTCAGCCGGTCAGCCGGTCAGCCGGTCAGCCGGTCAGGCGGAGGGCGTAGTAGGCACTCAGCGCCGCGTCGGCGCCGGAGCCGGTGGCGGTCATGATGCGTTGGCCGCGGGCGGAGCGGAGATCACCGGCGGTGAGGACGCGGGGGTGCTGGCGGTCGGGTGGGCAGTAGCCGTCCTCGGCGCGGACCAGGGTGCCGGGGAGGGCGGCCGGGCGGACGCCCAGGTTCACGAAGACGGTGTCGGGGGCGAAGACGCCCAGTCCGCCTGCCGTGACATGGCCCTCGGGGGAGCGGCGGAGATCGAGGGCGTTCAGCTCCAGCAGGGTGACGCGTGGGTCGTCGCGGACCTCCTCGGCCTTGTACGCGTCGGCGGGTGGGTGCGGGACGAGCAGGTCGAGCGCGGCGTCCGGACGGGCGCGCAGCAGGGTGCCGAGGGGGCGGTCGGCGCCGAGCACGAGGGTGCGGCGGCCGGCCAGGAGCGCGGCGTCCGCCTCCCAGAGCGGGGGCGGGGGGTCCACGGCGGAGGTGAGCCAGGCGGCCTCCTCCGGCCGGGCCGCGCGGACGCCGGTGGCGACGATCGCGTACCGGCCGCGCACGGTGGTGCCCGGGGTGGCGAGGTGGACGGTCACCCCTTCGTCGTCGGCGCGCAGTTCGGTCGCCGGGGTGCCGAGCAGGAGGTCGCAGGAGTCGGCGATCCGCCGGACGTCCGCCGCGACGGCGTCGGCGAAGGCGGTGCCGGTCGCGAAGCCGAGCACGTTCTGCACCGCCGGGACGCGCCGCAGGGTGGCACCGGGCTCGCGCCGCTCGACCAGGGCCGACCGCAGTCCGACGCTCGCCGCCATCACCGCCGCCGCGCAGCCCGCGGGCCCGCCGCCCACGATCACCAGGTCGTAGGTCTCCACGGTCCGCCCCCCTCCGTCGTCGGCGGCCGGAATCCGGCCGCACCGCGCAGCGTAGTGCGGACCGAGGAGGGCGGACGGGGGACCGGCCGGCGCCCTGGTGAGTGGCGCCCGGCCGGTGGGGATCAGCCCTGCGGCGGGGCCGGCGGCTGGTACGGCGCGGCCGGGGCGACGGGGGCCGCGGCCTGGTACGGCGAGGCGGGCGCGGCCGGGGCGGCGGCCTGGAACGGAGCGGCCTGCTGCGGGTACTGGCCGCCCTGGGGGTACTGCGCACCCTGCGGGTACTGGCCGCCCTGCTGCGGGTACGGCGCGTTCGCCTGGTACGGCGCGGCGGCGGGCGCGGCCGGCGCCTGGGAGCGCGCGACCAGTGCCTTCACCGCGTTGGCTATCAGCAGCACCGGCAGGATGAACGCCTTGAAGAAGAGCGTGTAGGTGCCGCCCTCGAAGACGAACGCGAGGTAGTACGCGTAGCCGGTGAAGCCGAGGCCGACGAGCACGTTGAAGAGGCGCCAGCCGATCTTCAGGCCGCCGAGGTTGACGGCGCCGATGACCAGCAGGGCGATGCCGCTGACGGCCAGCAGGACGACGTACCAGGAGAAGAGCGGTTCGACGTCGAAGTCGAGGTTCACAAGTGGTTCCTGTTGTTGCCGGGACGGGACGGACGCGAACGGGCGGCCGCCGGGGGACGAGTGGGGACAGTACTGGAGCGGGACGACATCCGTCCTCACGATTTCGTCACGGTGTCATCGCCGAATCCGCCCGGCGAACCTCCCTTCCACCCCTTGAAAACCGCTCAGGAAGCGTCCGCGCGTTCGGATATGATGCGCCCGTCGCTGGTGGTTGGGGGGCGAAGCAGCGACCCGGGTGAGAGTCCCGGAGCGGCCTCCCACCTCGGCGAAACGGCCCGCCGCCGGGTTTCGTCGGGTTCACCCGCCTTTCCTCCGTGAGGTCTCCCTTGCGTACTCAGCACCGCAGATCCCTGGCCCTCGCCGCCGCCGCCACCCTGGTCTCGGGCGTGGCCCTGACCACCGCCCCCGGCGCGGCCGCCCTGCCACGCTCCGAGGGGACCGGCGGTGCGGTCCGCAGCGCCCTCGGTGGGGTGGGCACCCCGGGACCGGTCGGGACCCAGGAGCGGCGCAGCCCGGTGACGATCACCGTCGCGGGCTTCCCCGGCACCCTGACCGGCGGCGGGCCCGCCGCCGAGTTCACCGCCACACTGCGCAACTCCGCCGACCACGCGGTCGACGTCACCACCGGCTTCGTCGTCGCGAACGTCGATGCCGGGATCCACGAGAACCAGCTCACGCTCGACCACCAGTCCCCCGGCGCGGCCTCGTGGAAGGCCGCCGCCCTCGTGCCCGGCGCCGGCGTCGGCGCGACCTGGAACCTCGACACCTTCGCCACCCGGCTGAGCCTGCCCGCAGGCGCCTCCGCGACGTACCGGCTGCGGCTGGGCGTCACCGCCGACGCGCCCGCCGGCCGGGCCACCGGCGGCTTCAGGGCGGTGGTCTCCGACCCGACCCTGCCGCCGGAGACCCGGATCACCGAAGCGGCGAGCCCGCAGCGGGAGTTCACGGTCGCCGCGGCCGGCTCCACCGGGGCGCCGACGACCGCCCCCGCGCCCGGTGTGCCCTACCTCGGTCTGGACGCGGTGCCCGGCGCCTTCACCGCGGGCGCCGAGCCGAAGCCGTTCCGGCTGACGCTCACCAACCGCAGCGGCAAGGACGTCGCCTTCCTGCCCGAACTGACCTTCCGGGGCAAGGCCCTGCCCGCCGCCGAAGCGGTCAGGCTGGAGTTCCGGGCCCCCGACGGCGAGTGGCTGCCGGCCGTGGACAGCGGCCAGGGCGCGCCCGGGCGACTGGCCCTGACGCTGCGCACGGGCGACCGCGAGACCTCGCTGGTACGGCTGCGCGACGGTGAGTCCCGGACGCTGAACGTGCGGCTGGCCTTCGCCCAGGACACTCCGGCCGGGGTGCTGTCGCTGCTGCCGACCGGGAACAGCCTCCCGGCGGCCGGGACCGGCACCGGGGTGCCCGCCGCCGGTTCGGCGGTCGACATCACGGTGGCCGCCGCGGCCCCGGCCACCCCGTCCGCCGCGCCGAGCAGCGCGCCCGCCGAGGCCGGCGGCCCGCCGTCCGCCCCGGCGGCGCCCCCGGCGGCCGAGCCGGCGGCGCCCGCCCCCGCCGCGCCCGGGGTCGGACTGGCGGCGGTCACACCGTCCGCCGACCCGGGTGGCACACCGGCGGCCGTCCCGGCCTCGGAGGTCACGCCGACGCCGTCGGGCGCGGCCGCCGCCCCGGCCCCGGCGGTCACGGTGACCGTGGCGGCGCCCCCGGTGCCGTCCGTGGACCTCGCCTCGACCGGCGGCTCGTCCACCAACACCCCGATGGCGATCACCGGCGCCACCTCGATCGCGATGGGCATCGGCACCCTGGTCGTGGCGCGTCTCCGGCAGCGGAACCGCCCGGCGGCCGCCCGGACGCCGCTCCCCGCCGGGGGCCCGGGCGTGGGACCGCACCCGGCGACGGGCGGTCCGGGCCCGCGTCCGCCGGCGGCGCCGCCCGTCCGGCCCGCACCGGGCCCTGCCGCCGGCCCGGCCGGTCCGGCGGCGCGCTGAGCCGGACGGACCGCCGGTCGGGCCGTGTTGGTCCGTGCCGAGCCGGACGGACCGCCGGTCGGGCCGGGAGCGTGCCTGGGTCGGCGTGACCGCCGGGCCCGCCCGAGCGGAGCGGACCGTCGGACCGGGTTCGCTGTCGGACGGCTGCCGCTGCCCGCCGGCCCCGCGGCGCGCCGGGCCGATCGGACCTGCGGGTCCGGCCGCTGCGACCGGGCGGGCGCGACCGTCGCGCGGGCCCGATCGGACCGGCCCGGCCGGCGTGCTCGGCCGCTGCCCCGCCAGTAGCCGTGCCCGGGACCGGCCCGCAGCCGGTCCCGGGGCGATCCGGATCCCGGCCCGTGACGGTTGTGGCTGTCCGGGCCGTGTCGGGTCCTGCGCCCGGCCGCCGGGGCCGCAGCCGGTCCCGGGCGGCCCCCCGTCGTGGCGGGTGACGGTCGCCGCTCCGGCCTGGGCCCGCGTCGCGCCGAGTCGGCCGGATCCGTGGGTTCGGCCGGGGGCGTGCGCCGGTGCGACCGCCCGGTGGGCCCGAACGGTCGGGGCCGGGGATCGGCCGGCCGTTCCCCGGCGGGTGCGGCCGCCCCCGCCGGGAGGGTGCCAACCGGTCCGCGTGCCGCGCGGGCCCGATCGGACGAGGAGTGACCGCGACATGGCCGACCACGAGGTGCTGTACGTGTTCTGCGACCCCGACGGCGCGCACGGGAACGCGCTGGGCGTCGTCCGGGACGGCGCGGCCGTGCCCGCCGAGGCGGACCGGCAGGCGATCGCCCGGCGGCTCGGTTTCAGCGAGACCGTGTTCGTCGACGACCCGGAGCGCGGCGCGATCGACATCTGGACCCCGACGCTGCGCCTCCCGTTCGCCGGCCACCCCTGCGTCGGCGCCGCGTGGCTGCTGGGGGTGGACCAACTGGTCACCGCCGCGGGCGTGGTCGGGGTGCGGCGGGACGGGGGGCTCACCCGGGTCGCGGCTCCGGCCGCCTGGGTGCCGCCGCGCACGCTCCGCCGGTACCCGACGGCGGCCGAGGTCGACGGGCTGGCGGTGCCGCCTCCGGGTGAGTGGATCTACGCCTGGGCCTGGCAGGACGAAGCGGCGGGCACGGTCCGCGCCCGGGCCTTCCCCGGTCGGGGCGACGGCATCGACGAGGACGAGGCGACCGGCGCGGCCGCGCTCCTGCTGACGGCCGAGCTGGGACGGGGCCTGACGATCACCCAGGGGATCGGCTCCCGGCTCGTCACCGGGATCCCCGGGGAGGGGCTGGTCGAGGTCGGCGGCCGGGTCCGTCGCGCGGACCGGTGAGGCGAGGGACGGTCAGCCCCGGCGGGCGGGGCCCGACGAGCCGAGGCTGAGCAGCGATTCGGCCTTGCGTCCGTGGTGCGCGGCCGGGGCGGCGGCGGTTCTGGGCGGGTGGTTGTCCGGTACGGCGCCGCCCGTGGCCGAAGCCGAAGCCTGGGCCTGGGCCTGGGTCGAAGCCGAAGCCTGAGCCGGTTCCGGAACCGGGACCGGGTCCGGAACCGGGCCGGGGTCCGCCGGAGGAGCCACCGGGTCCCGGAGGATCGCGCCGCGCCGCAGGAGCAGCACCCGCCCGGCCGGGACCAGGGCGAGGTGGGTGGCCGCGACGCCGACGACGGCGAGCAGTATGTGGTCGACGTTGAGCACGTGCCCGGGCGTCCACGAGGAGAGGAACTCCAGCGCCGTGGCCAGCAGCGCCGAGGCGCCGGTGGTGCGCAGGAAGGACGGGAACCAGGGGCTCCCGAGCCGGCCGCCGGCGAGCGGGAGGAGGACGCCGAGCGGGGCGGGCAGCAGCAGCTCGTCGAGCAGCTGGCCCACGGAGGAGAAGCGGAGTGAGGCCAGTGGCGTCAGGTTGGCGTCGTAGACCCAGGCCACCGGCAGTGGTCTCAGGACCAGCCAGCCCATCAGCAGCAGGTGGAGGGAGAGGCCGATCAGTCCCACCGCCCGTAGTCGACGCCGGTGGCGCTGGACGGCCGTCGCCCGTCCGCTCTCGGTCCGCACGTCGGCACGCGCTTCGCGTGTCGTGGTGCCATCTCGCTGCACGGGGGGAAGGACGTGCACCGGCGGCGTGACGGTTCCACGCCCGGTGCGAAGTTTGCGTCGCACGCCGGGGGCGCGTCCGCGCACGAGGACGGAACACGGCCCGGAACGGGGACGGAACGCGGGGCGAAACGCCTGGTGGCCCCGCCGGGGCCCCGCTCCGGCGGGGCCCCGGACCGGACCGGGGGCCCGGCTCCGACCCCCGGCGTCCCCTACCGGCAGGGCGGCGCCGTGGTCGGGGCGGAGGGCGACGGCAGCGCGCCGAACACGTTGTCCGCCGGAGCCGTCGGCGTCGCCGGTGACACCACGGAGGGCGAGGGCGACACCCCCGGCGGGACGGCCGTCGGCGCCGGGCGCGCCGAGGCGGCGGCGGACGCCCCGGGGGTCGGCGTTCCGTGCGCCGCCGCGGCCTGCGGCGGGCCGCCGGCCGCCCCGGACGGTGTGCTCGGGGCCGTCGGTATCCGCGCCACCGTCGGGCAGGCGGTCCGGCTGGCCGGCGCGCCCGCGTCGACCGGGACGGCCGTCGGACGGATGCCGCAGCCGGTGGCCAGCGCGGCCAGCCCCAGCAGCGCGGCGGCGGCGAACGGGCGCCGCAGCGGGCTCGCTCCTCGGGTCACCGGGCACTCTCCTCGGCGGTGTCGGCGGACGGCGGCGGAGGCGGCTGGGTCACCGGCAGGGTCAGCGTGAACACCGCCCCCACCTCGCCGTTCGCGGCCGTGATGGACCCCCCGTGGATCTGCGCGTTGGCCATCGCGATGGACAGGCCCAGACCGCTGCCCTCCGAGCGCGCCCGCCCCTTGTCGGCCTTGTAGAAGCGGTCGAAGACGTGCGGCAGCACGTCCTCCGGGATGCCGGGACCGCTGTCCGACACCGCGACGACCACGGTGTCGCCCTCCCCGCGCACCCGCACCTTCACCGGCGAACCGCCGTGCTTGAGCGCGTTGCCGATCAGGTTGGCGAGGACGACGTCCAGCCGGCGCGGGTCGACCACCGCCAGGATGCCGCGCGGGGCGTCCACCTCGACCGCGTCGTACCAGGCCCGGCCGTCGATGCAGGACATGATCAGGTCGGAGATGTCCATCTCGTCGGCGACGAGCTTGGCGGTGCCGGCGTCGAAGCGGGTCACCTCCATCAGGTTCTCCACCAGGTCGGAGAGCCGCCGGGTCTCGCTGACCACCAGGCGCACGGCCGGTTCGATCATCGGGTCCAGCGACTCCGCCTCGTCCTCCAGGATGTCCGTCACGGCGGTCATCGCGGTCAGCGGCGTGCGCAGCTCGTGCGACATGTCGGCGACGAACCGTCGGCTCTGCGCCTCGCGCGCGCTCAGCTCCTCGACCTGTCCGTGCAGCGACTCCGCGGTGCGGTTGAAGGTCCGGGCCAGGTCGGCGAGTTCGTCCGAGCCCTCGACCTCCAGCCGGGTGTCCAGATGGCCCTCGCCGAGCCGCCGGGCCGCGTCGCCCAGCCGCTTGACCGGCCGCAGCACGGTCGCCGAAGCGGCCTGCGCCAGCAGCGCCGAGCCGATCAGCGCCAGCAGGGTGGCGATCGCCAGCGACCAGCCGAGCGTGTTCAGGTCGGCCCGCTCGTTCTCCAGCGACTTGAACATGTACGCGGTCGGCCCGGTCGTCACCACCTTGGTGCCACCGATGACGAACGGCCGCCCGTCGAGGTTCTGCCGCTGCCAGTACAGGTGGTAGGTGTACGGGTTGGACTCGGTGAGCTCGCGCGGCTTGCCGACCGCCGTCCGCAGCGGGGCCGGCACGGTGGCGATCGTGAACTGCGCCGAACTGGACGAGGCGACGCAGTTCGGCAGCGCGGGATCGGCCACCACCACGTCGTAACTGAGGCCGGAGCTGGCGACGGTGCTCGCGAGCGTGTTCAGGTCCTCGCAGGTGGCGTTCAGCGGCAGGTTCGACACATTGCGGCTGAGCGAGACCCGGAAGTCGTTCAGCGCGGTGTCCTGGGCCCGCTTCAGCACCGCGTCGCGATTGAGCCAGTACGCGATGCCGGACGCCGAGACGGCGGTGAGCAGCGCGACCGCGGCGAACACCGCGATCAGCCGCACGCGCAGCGAGCGCAGCCGGCGCCACGGGCCGGAGGAGAACCGGGCCGTCGTCTGTTGGTCAGTCACAGGAGCCTGTCGTCACGGAAGTCGTCGGCGCGCGGGGCGGGATATCGCCGGCGCGGAACGGAGGCGGGCGGGTGCGTCGGCCGGGCCGGTCACGCCGGCGGGTCCAGCCGGTAGCCGACCCCGCGCACCGTGCGGATCAGCGTCGGCGCCGAGGGCACGTCCTCGACCTTGGCCCGCAGCCGCTGCACACAGGCGTCCACCAGCCGGGAGTCGCCCAGGTAGTCGTGCTCCCAGACCAGGCGCAGCAGTTGCTGCCGGGACAGCGCCTGCCCGGGCCGCCGGCTGAGCTCCAGCAGCAGCCGCAGCTCGGTCGGGGTGAGCTGGAGGTCCGCGCCGTCCTTGGTGACCGTCATCGCCGCCCGGTCGATCACCACGGTCCCGTACACGGAGGAGTCCGAGCTCTCCCGTTCGCCGCGCCGCAGCACGGCCCGGATCCGGGCGTCCAGGACGCGGGGCTGCACGGGCTTCACGACGTAGTCGTCCGCGCCCGACTCCAGGCCGACCACGACGTCGATGTCGTCGGACCGGGCCGTCAGCAGGACGATGGGCAGTTGGTCGGTGCGGCGGATCCGGCGGCAGACTTCGAAGCCGTCGATTCCGGGCAGCATGACGTCCAGCACGATGAGGTCCGGCCGCTGCTCCTTGAAGAGCCTCAGGCCGTCCTCGCCGGACGCGGCGGTGGCCACGCGGTGGCCCTGGCGGGTGAGGGCGAGTTCGAGGCCGGTGCGGATGGCGTCGTCGTCCTCGATCAGAAGGAGGAAAGGCACGGCCTCATTCTGGCTCACCCGGAGCGGTGAATCACCCCCCACCGTCCGCCCGGGGGCCGCACCCCTCCCGCGCGCCGCACGGCCGGGAACCGGAACGCCCGCCACCGGCGTCCGTCAACGGCGGGACAGCGCCCGGGACGAAAGCCCCGGCCCTGTGACAGCCCTGTGACAGTCGACGGACAGCGCCATCACAACCGGCGGGCAGGATTTTCCATGTCGCCGCAGGACAGCGGGCCCATCGGCCCACTGGACGGCGGCAACGGAACCGCTCGAACCGAACCAGAGGGGGCGCACGATGAACGCCACGCTTCAGACCCGGACCAACCCGGCCGTCCTGACCGCGCGTTCGTCAGCGACCGCCCACCGGAGCCGGTTCGAGGCCGGGACCGAGGAGACCTCGGGTGCCGTGATCGCACGGGGGTGCGCGCACGGCACCGGTGGAAACACTGTCGCCCGCCGGGTGAGCGGCGGCGGCAGGACGGGGGAGATGTACGGAGTCGGTCGACGGGGGAACGCGGCCGACTCCGCCGCGACCTTGACGCTGCGGGGGATCCTCCCCGTCCGCGTCGAGGGCGCGGACACCCCGGCGGGGAACCGGGGCATCGCGGGAACGGGCCTGCGGAAGGCCGACTCGGGGGAGTCGGCCGGCCGCGAGGCCGCCGGTGCGACGCTGCTGCGGTTGAACCCCGCGGCGGCCCGCACCACCGAGCAGACGGCCGGCGGGGCGGCGTTCACCGGGGCCCAGGGGGAGCACCCGGCGGTCGCGGAGGACCACATCACGGAGTTCACCGCGTACGTGCGGGAGCGCCGCGCCTCCCTCTACGCCACCGCGTACCACCTGACCGGTGACCGCTACGAGGCCGAGGACCTGCTGCAGAGCGCGCTCTTCAGCACCTACCGGGCCTGGGGCCGGATCACCGACAAGGCCGCGGTCGGGGGCTACCTCCGCCGCACCATGACCAACCTGCACATCTCCGCCTGGCGGCGCCGCAAGGTCAACGAGTACCCGACCGAGGAGCTGCCGGAGACGGTCGGCGACACCGACGCGATGGGCGGCACCGAGCTGCGCGCCGTGCTCTGGCAGGCGCTGGCCAAGCTGCCGGAGAACCAGCGGACCATGCTGGTTCTCCGCTACTACGAGGGCAAGACCGACCCGGAGATCGCCGGCGTGCTCGGCATCAGCGTCGGCACCGTCAAGAGCAGCATCTGGCGCGCGCTGCGCCGGCTGCGCGACGACGAGCAGCTGAACACCTCGGGCGACACCGTCCGGGCCTTCGGCGAGCTGGTCGCGTAACGCGACCGGGACAGGGACTCCCGTCGGGGGACGGGTAGCAGGACGGACGCGGAATCGGCGGCGCCGGCTCGGGGGAGCGGCGGCGCGGGGGGACCGTGACCGTCCGGGGTAGGCGGCGGGCCCGGTGCGGGGGAGACGCACCGGGCCCGCCGTTCCGCGTGTCCGGGCGGGTCCGGGCCGTTCTCCGGGTCCTTGCTCCGGGCTGCCGTTCCGGGCCGTCGCGCGGGCCGCTGCTCCGGGTCGTCGTTCCGGCCCTGCTCAGACCGCCGAGAGCTCCCCGGCGCGGGCCGCCGCGCGGATCCGCCGCTCGGCCTCGGGCCCGGCGCACGGACGCGCCCCCAGCGCGACCTGGCGGCCCACGATGCCCCGCTCGGCCCGCATCAGCCGCCAGCCGCGCCGCACCAGCACGGGCAGCGACTTGCGGCCCTCGCGGACGTCCCGGCGCAGCCGCCACCAGGCGGTCGTCAGCGCGCCGTTGCGCAGGCACAGCGCGTCGCCCAGCAGCTCGGCGGTGGCGCAGTCGGCCGTGATCTCGGCCGCGAAGATGCCCTCGGCGACGAACGCGGTGGCCCCGTCGAGCTCCAGCACCCTGGTGGAGACCCGGCCGTTGTCCGGGATCGAGTACACCGGCACCTCGGCCCGGCCGGTGTCGCACAGGGCCCGGATGGCCGCCAGGGCCTGGTCCCGGTGCCAGGACAGCGGGGAGTCCCAGTCCACCGCGCCGTCGGGCAGCAGGGGCAGGGTGGGGTCGTCGCCGTCCTTGTAGAAGTCGTCGAGCTGGAGCACGGGCAGGCCGCTGCGCTCGGCGAGCGAGGACTTCCCGGAGCCGGAGGGCCCGGAGAGCAGGACCACCCGGGCAGGGGCTATCGACACGGGGTTCAGCGGGGAGTCACTCACGGGACACCAGTCTGACGCATCGGGGCCCGATGCCGAAACCCCGCGGATCACACCGTCCGCGCGGCCGCCGGGGCGAGGAGCGAGGCGTGCAGCAGCGGCAGGTACCGGCTGTCGACCTGGAGGTACACCGGGTGACCGGCGCCGGGTGCCCGGTACGCGGTGGCGGCCCAGTCCTGGTCGTGCCAGGCGTCCGGCTCGGGGGCCTCGAAGGTGCCGCCGACGGCCAGGTCGAGCGGTTCGTGGCCGCGCGCGGTGAAGGCGACGGCCGTGGCGCCGGGGGTGAGCCGCAGGTGCCCCGTGACGTATCCGGGCCGCCCGTCGGCGTGGCCGCCGGACTGTTCGCCGGACCGGTCCGGGCCGGCGGAGCGGGCCGAACAGGGGATCCGGACCGGCCGCCCGGCGGCCAGCCGGCGCCTGGTGCGGGCCACCCGCAGGGTGCGCAGGAACCCGTCCGCGAACAGGGCCATCAGCTCGCCGACCAGCTCTCCCACGGACGTTCTCCCCCTCGGTGCGCGGTGTCGCCCCAGTCTGCGCGGCCGCCCCGGGGACCGGCAGCGTCGAACGGCTCGACCGGGCGCGACGAAAGTCGACGGTCGCGGCCGCCGACGGCGGCCCGGCAGCGGTGGACCCGGCCCCGGACGGGCCCCGGGCGGGCCGCGGAGCGGCCCCGGACGTACGACGGACCCGCGCCAGGGGGGGAGAGGCGCGGGTCCGTCCTGTGACCGTCCGGGCCCTGGGGGGGTGAGGGCACGGGGGACGGCCAGTCTGTGGAGTTGTCACCGACTCGCGGTCACGGAGCGTAGCCGCTCCGGGGATCCGGCGGTCAGATACCCATCGGGTGCCAGACCGTCTTGGTCTCCAGGAAGGAGAGTAGCCGGTCCGTGCCGGGAGCCTTGGTCCAGTCCTGCGCGAACGGGTCCGGCTCCGGGCGGAGAACCCTCTTCAGGGTATCCGCGGCCAGGGCCTCCAGGCCGCCCGCCGCGCCGGGACCGTCGGCGGCGATCGCGCCGGTCAGGTCCAGCGCGTTGACGTCCTGGTGCGAGGCCAGGGTCGGCGCGATGTCGGCGGTCCGGCCGGACAGGATGTTGACCACGCCGCCCGGGACGTCCGAGGTGGCCAGCACCTCGCCCAGGGACAGCGCGGGCAGCGGCGCGTCGGCCGCGGCCGCCACCACCACGGTGTTGCCCGTGGCGACGGCCGGGGCGATCACCGAGACCAGCCCGAGCAGCGAGTGACCGTAACCGGCCTGCGGCGCGACGATCCCGACCACGCCGGTCGGCTCCGGGGTGGAGAGGTTGAAGTACGGACCGGCGACCGGGTTGGCGCCGCCCGCGATCTGGGCCACCTTGTCGGTCCAGCCCGCGTACCAGACCCAGCGGTCGATCGCGGCGTCCACCAGGGCGGCGGCCTTCTTCGCGCCGACGCCCTCGGAGAGCGCCACCTCGGCGGCGAACTGCTCCCGCCGGCCCTGCAGCATCTCGGCCACCCGGTACAGCACCTGGCCGCGGTTGTACGCGGTGGTGCCGGCCCAGCCCTTGACCGCCGCGCGGGCGGCGACGACCGCGTCGCGGGCGTCCTTGCGGGTGCCGAGCGGCGCGTTGGCCAGCCACTCGCCCTTCGCGTCCGTCACCTCGTACACCCGCCCGCTCTCGGAGCGCGGGAACTTCCCGCCGACGTACAGCTTGTAGGTCTTGAGGACATCAAGACGGCTCACGACATCAGACATCGAGGTATGCCTCCAGACCGTGCCGGCCGCCCTCGCGGCCGTAGCCCGACTCCTTGAAACCGCCGAACGGCGAGGTCGGGTCGAACTTGTTGAAGGTGTTGGCCCAGACCACGCCGGCCCGGAGCCTGCTCGCCGCCCAGAGGATGCGCGAGCCCTTCTCCGTCCAGATGCCGGCGGAGAGGCCGTACGGGGTGTTGTTGGCCTTCGCGACCGCCTCGTCGGGGGTGCGGAAGGTCAGCACCGACAGGACCGGGCCGAAGATCTCCTCCTGGGCGATCCGGTGGGCCTGGCTGACGCCGGTGAACAGCGTCGGCCGGAACCAGAAGCCGGTGCCCGGCAGCTCGCACGCGGGCGACCAGCGCTCGGCGCCCTCGGCCTCGCCGGCCTCGGTCAGCGCGGTGATCCGGGCCAGCTGCTCGGCGGAGTTGATCGCGCCGATGTCGGTGTTCTTGTCCAGCGGGTCGCCGACCCGCAGGGTGCCCATCCGGCGCTTCAGCGCGTCCAGCAGCTCGTCCTGGACCGACTCCTGGACCAGCAGGCGCGAACCCGCGCAGCAGACGTGGCCCTGGTTGAAGAAGATGCCGTTGACGATGCCCTCGACCGCCTGGTCGAGCGGCGCGTCGTCGAAGACGATGTTGGCGGCCTTGCCGCCCAGCTCCAGCGAGAGCTTCTTGCGGGTGCCGGCCACCTGCTTGGCGATCGCGCGGCCGACCGGGGTGGAGCCGGTGAACGCGACCTTGTTGACGTCCGGGTGCGCGGTGAGCGCCGCACCGGTGCCGCCGTCGCCGGTGACGATGTTGACGACGCCCTTCGGCAGACCCGCCTGGCGGCAGATCTCGGCGAAGCGCAGCGCGGTCAGCGGGGTGGTCTCGGCCGGCTTCAGCACGACCGTGTTGCCGGTGGCCAGCGCCGGGGCGATCTTCCACGCCAGCATCAGCAGCGGGAAGTTCCACGGGATGACCTGTCCGGCCACGCCCAGCGGCTTCGGGTTCGGGCCGTAGCCGGCGAAGTCCAGCTTGTCGGCCCAGCCCGCGTAGTAGAAGAAGTGCGCGGCGACCAGCGGCAGGTCGACGTCGCGGGTCTCGCGGATCGGCTTGCCGTTGTCGATCGACTCCAGCACGGCCAGCTCGCGGCTGCGCTCCTGGATGATCCGGGCGATCCGGAACAGGTACTTGGCGCGCTCGCTGCCCGGCAGCGCCGACCAGTCGGCGAAGGCGGCCCGGGCGGCGGCGACCGCGCGGTCCACGTCCTCGGCGGTGCCGCGGGCGAACTCGGCGAGCACCTGCTCGGTGGCCGGGTTGACCGTCTTCAGCGCCTCGTTGCCGGAGGAGTCGACGAACTCGCCGCCGATGAAGTGGCCGTAGGAGCTGGCGATGTCGCCGGCCGCGGCGGGCGACTCGGGGGCCGGGGCGTAGCCGAAGAGGCCGCCCGCCGGCTTGCCGGCCGGCTCGGCCGGGGCCTGCGGCGCGGCCGCGGGCGCTTCGGTCTTCTTGGTGTTCTTGGCCATGATTCTCAGTCCACCGTCACGTAGTCGGGACCGGAGTACCGTCCGGTGGTCAGCTTCTGACGCTGCATCAGCAGGTCGTTGAGGAGGCTGGAGGCGCCGAAGCGGAACCAGTGCGGGGTCAGCCAGTCGTCGCCGAGGGTCTCGTTGACCATCACCAGGTACTTCATCGCGTCCTTGGTGGTCTTGATCCCGCCGGCGGGCTTCACGCCGACCTGGACGCCGGTGGCGGCGCGGAAGTCGCGGACCGCCTCCAGCATCAGCAGGGTGACCGGCGGGGTCGCATTGACGGCGACCTTGCCGGTCGAGGTCTTGATGAAGTCGGCGCCGGCCAGCATCGCCAGCCAGGAGGCGCGACGCACGTTGTCGTACGTCTGCAGCTCGCCGGTCTCGAAGATCACCTTGAGGTGGGCGGAGCTGCCGTCGGGGCGGCGGCAGGCGGCCTTGACGGCGACGATCTCGTTGAAGACGTCCAGGTAGCGGCCGGAGAGGAAGGCCCCCCGGTCGATCACCATGTCGATCTCGTCGGCTCCGGCCGCGACCGCGTCCGCGGTGTCGGCGAGCTTGACCGGGAGCGCGGCGCGCCCGGCGGGGAAGGCGGTGGCGACGGAGGCGACCTGGATGTCGGTGCCCCGGAGCGCCGCCTTCGCGGTGGCGACCATGTCCGGGTAGACGCAGATCGCCGCGACGCGGGGGGTGGTCGGGTCGGTGGGGTCGGGGGTCCTGCCCTTGGTGCACAGCGCGCGCACCTTGCCGACCGTGTCCGCGCCTTCGAGCGTGGTCAGGTCGATCATCGAGATGGCCAGGTCGATGGCGTACGCCTTGGCCGTGGTCTTGATCGAGCGGGTACCGAGAGTGGCGGCACGCGCCTCCAGGCCGACCTGGTCGACACCGGGCAGGCCGTGCAGGAAGCGACGGAGCGAGGTCTCGGACGTCGCGACGTCCTCGAGACCGCTGCCCGCGACGCCGGGGGCATTGGCTGCAAGAGTGGACATAGTCACCACACCAGCATATCTACGCGCGTAGTCAATCGCCAGAGGCGCCACGCATCGATGCCGGACCGAGACCTCCGCGCCCCGGGAACCCCGTCCGTCACCCCTGTGGATCGCGCGGGCCATGGGGCAGAATCGTCGACATGACCGAATCCCACGGCGGGCCCCGACCGGGCCCGGCCGGTTCCGATGGGGAGCCCGTGTACGCCGACCGCGTGTACCGCTCCGTTCCCGGCGTGATCTCCGGGGTGCTCCTGCTGGCCGTCGCGGCCTGGCTGATCGGGGACGCGGCCGTCAACGGCAGCGGCAAGACACCGTGGGTGTCGCTGGCCGCCGTCCCGGTGTTCGTGCTCCCGGTGATCGCCTACACCCTGCGCCCGGCCGTCCGGGCCGACGAGCGCCGCCTGGTCGTTCGCAACCCGCTGCGCACGATCGTCGCGCCCTGGGCCGCCGTGGACGCGCTGCGCGCCGGGTACTCGGTCGAACTCCTCGCCGAGGGCAAGAAGTACCAGGTGTGGGCGGTGCCGGTGTCGCTGCGCCAGCGCAAGCGGGCCGCCCGGGCGCGCGAGCGCGGCGGTCAGACGCACAGCTCCCGGCTGGGCATGGTCTTCGGCGCGGGCGGCACGCCGTCCGGCGCCGGGGTGCAGGGCTCCACGGACCCGAACCGGGCCTGGTCCGACCAGGTGGTCGGCGTCCTCCAGGACATGGCCGAGCGCAACGCCTCCCGCCCCGACGCCGCCGGGTCGATCGAGGTCCACTGGTGCTGGTGGATCATCGCCCCCACGGTGGCCGGCCTGATCGCCCTGATCACCGTGATCGCGGTCTGACCGGACCCCCGGCGTACGAGGAGGGGCCCGCCGTGCCGGCGGGCCCCTCCGTCGTCCCCGCCGCTGTCAGCCGGCGATGCCGGCCGCGGCCGCGAGGTCCCGCTTGACGGTGGCGAGCAGCTCGGCGGCCCGGGCGCGGGTGTCCGCGAGGTCGGCGGCCGAGGCGACCGGGAGGACGACCTCCAGGTAGCACTTCAGCTTGGGCTCGGTGCCCGAGGGGCGGACCACGATCCGGGCCGAGCGGACGGCGTCGCCCGCCAGGTAGTAGCGCAGGCCGTCGGTCGGCGGCAGCTCGGCCGACCCGGCGGTGAGGTCGTCGGCGCGGGTGACGGTGAGCCCGGCCAGGACCGTCGGGGGCCGCTCGCGCAGGGTGCGCATGGCGTCGGCGATCAGCGAGAGGTCCTCGACCCGGACCGACAGCTGGTCGGTGGCGTGCAGGCCGTGCTCCAGCGCGAGGTCGTCCAGCAGGTCGGTCAGGGTGCGGCCGGAGCGCTTGAGGGTGGCGGCGAGCTCGGCGACCAGCAGGGCGGCGGTGATGCCGTCCTTGTCGCGCACGCCCTGCGGGTCGACGCAGTAGCCGAGCGCCTCCTCGTAGCCGTAGCGCAGGCCCCCGGCGCGGGAGATCCACTTGAAGCCGGTGAGGGTCTCGGCGTAACCGAGCCCGGCTGCCTCGGCGATCCGGCCGAGCAGGGTGGAGGAGACGATGGTGGTGGCGAAGGTGCCGGCGGCCCGCTTGGAGACCAGGGCGGCGCCCAGCAGCGCGCCGACCTCGTCGCCGCGCAGCATCCGCCAGCCGTCCGCGCCCTCGGCGGGGACGGCCACCGCGCAGCGGTCGGCGTCCGGGTCGTTGGCGACGACGATGTCCGGGCGGGCCGCGGCGGCGGTGCGGAAGGCGAGGTCCATCGCCCCCGGCTCCTCCGGGTTGGGGAAGGCGACGGTCGGGAAGTCCGGGTCCGGCTCGGCCTGCTCGGCCACCACGGTGGGCGCCGGGAAGCCGGCCCGGTCCAGGGCGGCGAGGAAGGTGTCGCGCCCGACGCCGTGCATCGGGGTGTAGACGATGTCGAGCTCCCGCGGGCTGTGCGGGTCGACGATCGACGCGGCGCGGTCGAGGTACGCCTCGACGACGGACTCGTCCACCGTCTCCCAGCCGGCCGCGGCGAGCGGGACCTCGGTGAGGGAGCCGATCGCGTCGATCTCGGCGGCGATGCCCGCGTCCGCCGGCGGCACGATCTGCGAGCCGTCGCCCAGGTAGACCTTGTAGCCGTTGTCCTGCGGCGGGTTGTGGCTGGCGGTGACGGTGACGCCGGCGGCGGCGCCGAGGTGGCGGACCGCGAAGGCGAGCACCGGGGTGGGCAGCGGGCGCGGGAACAGCAGCGCGCGCAGACCGGCGCCGACCACCACGGCGGCGGTGTCGCGGGCGAAGTCGTAGGACTTGTGGCGGGCGTCGTAGCCGATCACGACCAGGTCGCCGAGGCCCTGCCGCTTGACGTAGGCGACCAGGCCGGCGGCGGCGCGGATCACCACGGCGCGGTTCATCCGCATCGGCCCGGCGCCGAGCTCGCCGCGCAGGCCGGCGGTGCCGAACTGGAGGCGGTCGGCGAAGCGGTCGGCCAGCTCGGACCAGGCGAGCTTGGCGTTGGCGTCGGCGTCCGGGGTCTCGGCGACGGCGAGCAGCGCGGCGAGCTCCTCGCGGGTCTGCGGGTCCGGGTCCTCGGCGAGCCAGGTGCGGGCCCGGGCGAGGAGGTCGGTGGTGGTTGCCTGCGTCATGGCTGCAGCTCCATCGGGAAGTGCGTCGGTGGTCGGCCTGGGGGTGCTCCGGGCCGGGCCGGGCCCGGGACCGGCGGGTCGGGCGGGCCGGCGGCGGTGGCCGGGGCGTGCCGCGGGGCGTCCTCGGACGGGGACGCCGGGCGCGGGGCGTGGCGTGGTGGCTCGGACGGGCGTACCGGCGGTCGAGGGTGGTGCGGTGGGTACGGGTGGTGCGGTGGGTACGGGCGGTGGCGGGACGGGTGGTGCGGCGGTGGCGGTACGGGCGGTGCTCGTGGTGCGGGACGAAACGTACGCGCGGTGGCGGCGGGACGCGGTGTCCGGCGCCCCGGGAGGCGGCGTGTCGGCCGGGCCCCGGGGGGCCGGAGCGCACGGACGGGGCCCGCGGGCGGCTGTGATCACCCGATCACGCCCGTCCGCGGGCCCCGTCGCTCATGCCGTCGTCACCGAGGCGTCAGATCCGTTCGAGGACCTTGGCCAGCAGCGCGCCCATCCGCTCGGCGGACGCCTTGCCGGCCTCCAGCACCTCGGCGTGGTTGAGCGGCTCGCCGGTCATGCCGGCGGCCAGGTTGGTGACCAGGGAGATGCCCAGCACCTCGGCACCGGCCTCGCGGGCCGCGATGGCCTCCAGCGTGGTGGACATGCCGACCAGCTCGCCGCCGATCACCCGGGCCATGTTGACCTCGGCCGGGGTCTCGTAGTGCGGGCCGCGGAACTGGACGTAGACGGCCTCGTCGAGGGTCGGGTCCACCTCGCGGCAGAGCGCGCGCAGCCGCTTGGAGTAGAGGTCGGTGAGGTCGACGAAGTTGGCGCCGACGATCGGCGAGTCCGCCGTCAGGTTGATGTGGTCGCTGATCAGGACCGGCTGGCCGGGGACCCAGGTGGGGCGCAGACCGCCGCAGCCGTTGGTCAGCACGATGGTCTCGCAGCCGGCCGCGGCGGCGGTGCGCACGCCGTGGACGACGGTGGCGACCCCGTGGCCCTCGTAGTAGTGGTTGCGGCCCAGGAAGATCAGGGCCCGCTTCTCACCGATCCGCACCGAGCGGATGGTGCCGGCGTGGCCGGCCACGGCGGGGGCGGGGAAGCCCGGGAGGTCGGTGACCGGGAACTCCGCCACGGTCTCGCCGAGGGCGTCGGCGGCCGGCACCCAGCCGGAGCCCATCACCAGGGCGACGTCGTGGCGCTCGGCGCCGGTCAGCTCGCGCAGGCGCTCGGCGGCGGCCTGGGCGGCGGCGTAGGGGTCGGCGGAGACGACCGACTGAGGAGATGCGTTCACGCGTCCGAGGATAGACGGGAAATGGCTACGCGCGTAGAAAATCCTGGTACGACGTGCCGGATCGTTACCCGGATGGCGTGAACGTACAGCTCCGGGGCGGCCGGAGCGGGCCGCGACCCGGAGCAATCTCCAAAGAACTCTCAGCAGGGACGGCGGCGCAGGTCCAGCACGTAGTCGTCGGGGGCGCCGGCGCTCTCCGCCGCGTCCGCGATCAGGCCCAGGTAGCGGGCCGCCGGGAGGCCGCCCTCGTAGTCGTTGAGCACGTACGTCCAGACCGGCACGTCGCCGTCCAGGGTCTGCGCCCGGAGCCTGGTCTTGCGGTAGATGCCGAGCTGGACGCCCTCCCAGCGGTCCAGCCCCTCCTCGTCCATCGGCGACACGTCGTACAGCGAGACGAAGACCTGGTCCTTCTCGTCCTCCACCACGGTGGCCAGCGAGCCCTCCCAGCCGAGGTGCTCGCCGCCGAAGGTCAGCCGCCAGCCGGACAGCCACCCCGTACCGCGCAACGGCGAGTGCGGGGCGCGGCGGGTCATCTGCCGGGCATCGAGGTTGGTGGCATACGCGGCGTAAAGGGGCATGGGGCGAAGCCTACGTTCACCGGCCGATCCGGCAGAAGCCCCGACCCCGGCGTGGCAGTGCTCCCGGCGTGCGGGACAATGGGTCACGTGACTCGGATCGTGATCATCGGTGGCGGACCAGGCGGCTACGAGGCGGCGCTCGTCGCGGCCCAGCTCGGCGCGGAGGTGACCGTCGTCGACCGCGACGGTCTGGGCGGATCGGCGGTGCTCACGGACTGCGTGCCGTCGAAGACGCTGATCGCGACGGCGGAGGTGATGACGACCTTCGACAGCTCGTACGAGGAACTCGGCATCATCGTCGCCGACGACACCCCGCACATCGACTCCCCGGCCCGGGTCGTCGGCGTCGACCTCGGCAAGGTCAACCGCCGCGTGAAGCGGCTGGCGATCGCGCAGTCCCACGACATCACCCAGTCCGTCACCCGGGCCGGCGTCACCGTGCTGCGCGGCCGCGGCCGGCTCGGCACCGGCGGGCAGGCCGCGGACGGCTCCCGCGAGGTGCTGGTCGACGCCCCCGACGGCAGCGTGCAGTCCCTGCGCGCCGACGCGGTGCTGATCGCCACCGGCGCCCACCCGCGCGAGCTCCCCGACGCCCAGCCGGACGGCGAGCGGATCCTGACCTGGACCCAGGTGTACGACCTGGAGGAGCTGCCGCGCGAGCTGATCGTCGTGGGCTCCGGCGTCACCGGCGCCGAGTTCGCCGGCGCCTACCAGGCGCTGGGCTCCAGGGTCACCCTGGTCTCCTCGCGCGACCGGGTACTGCCGGGCGAGGACCCGGACGCGGCCGAGGTGCTGGAAGAGGTCTTCCGCCGCCGCGGGATGAACGTGATGAGCCGTTCGCGCGCCGAAACGGTCAAGAGGATCGGCGACACGGTCGAGGTCACCCTCTCCGACGGCACCGTGATCGAGGGCACCCACTGCCTGATGGCGGTCGGCTCGATCCCGAACACCGCCGGGATGGGCCTGGAGGAGGCCGGGGTCAAGCTCAACGACTGGGGCCAGATCCACGTCGACCGGGTCTCCCGCACCACCGCCCCCGGCGTCTACGCGGCCGGCGACTGCACCGGCGTCTTCATGCTCGCCTCGGTCGCCGCGATGCAGGGCCGGATCGCGATGTACCACGCGCTCGGCGACGCGGTGCAGCCGCTGAACCTCAAGACCGTGGCCTCCAACGTCTTCACCGACCCCGAGATCGCCACCGTCGGCTACACCGCGGCCGACGTGAAGTGCGGCAAGATGGACGCCGTCGAGGTCAAGCTCCCGTTGCGCGGCAACCCGCGCGCCAAGATGCAGGGCATCCGGGACGGCTTCGTGAAACTGTTCTGCCGCCCCGGCACCGGCATCGTGGTCGGCGGCGTGGTCGTCGCCCCGCGGGCCAGCGAACTGATCCACCCGATCGCGCTCGCGGTGGACGCCAATCTGACGGTCGAACAGGTGGCCAGCGCCTTCACCGTCTACCCGTCGGTCTCCGGCTCCACCGCCGAGGCCGCCCGCCAGCTCCACATCCGCAAGCGTGACGCGGGTGAATCCTGAGCCTCAAGTGCTCAGTTGAGGGCGGTCGCCGTTCGGCGGCCGCCCTTCGCGCATCCGGGGGCTTCACCCGGACGGCGGGCGCAGCCCCGGCGTGCTGACGGCGCGTATTGTACGGTCACGCGCCGCTCGGGCGTGAGCAATTCCCGCTACTAGCAGCAAACGCCTGAAAGCAGACGGTCACGCAGGTTACCGTCGGTTCTGTGTTTGCAGCAGAACGTCGCCAGTTGATCCTCGAAATGGTGCGCGCCAACGGAGCCGTCTCGCTCCGGGAGTTGGCCCGCGTCGTCCAGACCTCCGAAGTGACCGTGCGCCGCGACGTACGGGCCCTGGAGGCAGAAGGGCTCCTCGACCGCCGGCACGGCGGCGCGGTGCTCCCCGGCGGCTTCAGCCGCGAACCCGGCTACCCGCAGAAGACCCACCTCTCCGCCGCCGAGAAGAGCGCCATCGCCGATCTCGCCGCCGGACTGGTGGAGGAAGGTGACGCCGTGGTGGTCGGCGCCGGCACCACCACCCAGGAACTCGCCCGCCGACTCGCCCGGGTGCCCGGGCTGACGGTGGTCACCAACTCCCTGCTCGTCGCCCAGGCGCTGGCCCACGCCAACCGGGTCGAGGTGGTGATGACCGGCGGCACCCTGCGCGGGTCCAACTACGCCCTGGTCGGCAGCGGCGCCGAACAGTCGCTGCACGGGCTGCGGGTGACCAAAGCCTTCGTCTCGGGCAGCGGGCTCACCGCCGAGCGCGGACTCTCGACCACGAACATGCTCTCCGCGAGCGTGGACCGGGCACTGGTGCAGTCGGCCGCCGAGGTGATCATCCTCGCCGACCACACCAAGCTCGGCGCGGACACCATGTTCCAGACCGTGCCCACCGACACCATCACCCGGCTGGTCACCGACGAGCACGCCACCGCGGACGACGCCACCGCCCGCGAACTGGACGCGCTCGCCGACTGCGGGGTGCAGATCGACCTCGCCCCGCTCGGTGCCCCGCCGTCGGGGGACGCCCCGGTGCACGGCACCGGCAGCGGCCCGGTCCACCAGACCCAGCCCGGTCCGATGGCCCGCCGCGGCGCGCCGCCGCCCGGCGGGGCCCCGCTGCCCGGCCAGCGGCGCCCGGGTACCCACGGCGGCCCCGGCGGCCCCGGCGGGCCCGGCGGGCCGGGTGGCCAGATGCCGGTCAGACTCGCCGAACTGGGCGGCCTGCAGCGCGGGCGCTGAGGCCCGTGGGGGCGGGGGCCGGCATCCTGCCGCGCTGCCCCATGGGCTTCGCCGCGCCGCCGGACCGTCGCACCGTTCCACCGCCGCATCACCGCACCGCCGCATCACCGCCGAAACGCGACCGGTCCGCACACCCGAAGGTGTACGGACCGGCGGCGGACCTCTCGGCGCCCGATCGGGCCCCGGCTCAGTCCTTGATCTCGCAGAGCGCCGCGCCGCTGGAGACGCTCGCACCCACCTCGGCCTTGAGGCCGACGATCGTGCCCGCCTTGTGCGCGTTCAGCGGCTGCTCCATCTTCATCGCCTCCAGGACGACGATCAGCTCGCCCTCGGCGACGACCTGACCCTCCTCCACCGCGACCTTCACGATGGTGCCCTGCATCGGCGAGGCCAGCGTGTCACCGCTGACCGCCGAACCGGCCTTCTTGGCACCGACCCGACGCTTGGCCTTCGCGGCCCCCGCGCCGGCCGCCGGAGCCGCGCCGACACCCAGCGAGGACGGCAGCGAGACCTCGATCCGCTTGCCGCCGACCTCGACGACCACCGTCTCCCGGCCCTCGGCCTCCTCGCCGTCGCCGGCCGCACCGGCGAACGCGGGAATCGTGTTGTCGAAGTCGGTCTCGATCCACCGGGTGTAGACCGTGAACGGCCCTTCGCCGCCGTGCACCTCGGGCGCGAACGCCGGGTCGGTCACGACCGCCTGGTGGAACGGGATGGCGGTGGCCATGCCCTCGACCTTGAACTCGGCCAGCGCGCGCCGGGCCCGCTCCAGCGCCTGCTTGCGGTCCCGGCCGGACACGATCAGCTTGGCCAGCAGCGAGTCCCAGGCGGGGCCGATGACCGAACCGCTCTCCACGCCCGAGTCCAGCCGGACCCCCGGGCCCGACGGCGGCGCGAACAGCGTCACCGTGCCCGGCGCGGGCAGGAAGTTGCGGCCCGGGTCCTCGCCGTTGATCCGGAACTCGAAGGAGTGACCCCGCACCTCCGGGTCGCCGTAACCGAGCTCCTCGCCGTCCGCGATCCGGAACATCTCCCGGACCAGGTCGATCCCGGTGACCTCCTCGGTGACCGGGTGCTCCACCTGCAGACGGGTGTTGACCTCCAGGAAGGAGATCGTGCCGTCCACCGCCACCAGGAACTCGCAGGTGCCGGCACCCTCGTAACCGGCCTCCTTGAGGATGGCCTTCGACGCCCGGTACAGCTCGGCGTTCTGCTCGGGGGTGAGGAACGGCGCGGGCGCCTCCTCGACCAGCTTCTGGTGCCGGCGCTGCAGCGAGCAGTCACGGGTGGAGACGACCACCACGTTGCCGTGCTTGTCCGCGAGGCACTGGGTCTCGACGTGCCGCGGGTTGTCCAGGTAACGCTCCACGAAGCACTCGCCGCGCCCGAAGGCGGCGACCGCCTCCCGGACCGCCGAGTCGTACAGCTCCGGGATCTCCTCCAGGTTGCGGGCGACCTTGAGGCCGCGACCGCCGCCGCCGAAGGCCGCCTTGATGGCGACCGGCAGGCCGTGCTCCTGGGCGAACGCGACGATCTCCTCGGCACCCGAGACCGGGTCCGGCGTACCGGCGACCAGCGGGGCACCGGCGCGCTGCGCCACGTGCCGGGCGGTCACCTTGTCGCCCAGGTCCCGGATGGCCTGCGGGGGCGGGCCGATCCAGGTGAGGCCCGCGTCGAGCACGGCCTGGGCGAACTCGGCGTTCTCCGACAGGAAGCCGTAGCCGGGGTGGACGGCGTCCGCACCCGAGTCGGCGGCGGCCTGGAGGACCTTGGCGATGTCCAGGTAGCTGGTGCCGGGGGTGTCGCCGCCCAGCGCATAAGCCTCGTCGGCCGCGCGGACGTGCAGCGCATCCCGGTCCGGCTCGGCGTAGACGGCGACGCTGGCGATACCGGCGTCCGAGCAGGCCCGGGCGACGCGGACAGCGATTTCCCCGCGGTTGGCGATGAGCACCTTGCGCACTGTGGCTCCCTTCTTGAACCTCGTTGAGTTTATGGATTCCTGGGCAGTACCGGCGAGTAGCCCCAGGTTGTGAACTATCCCACACAGAGGGTGATGCGCCCGGGCGGGCTGTGGGCGGCCCGACGGGAGTCTGTGCAGGTGATGGCGCATGCGGCCCGGGTGGTGCGGCGACTGCGCTCGGTGACGGGGCGGCGTGGCGGCGCGAGGGGTACGGCGGGCCGGGTGGCACCTGCCGTCGGTGCGCGTGCCGTTCAAGGAATGGGGGCGGATGCGGGGGCCGGGTCTGGCGTCCGTGCGGGTGCCGCCGCGGGTGCGACCGCGGGGGTGGTTCCGGGTGCGGTTCCGGCGAGGTTGTCCGGACCGCCCGGAGGGGTCGGCGCGCGCTCCAGGGCCAGGGCGGTGACGTCGGCGATCCGCTCGACCACGTCCGGCCCGTAGGCGCCCGGGTTGACCACCTTGAGCAGCAGGGCGAAGGTGCCGTCGGTGCCGTACCGGCGGACCAGCCGGCGGTGGTGGGCGACCAGGTGGCGGACGCCGGCGTGGTTGGCGATGCCGGTCTGGCCCGAGATCAGGAAGACCGGGCGGCCGTGCCCGGGAGTGGCCAGCCGGGCGAGCAGGACGTACTCCCCGGCCCGGAGGTCGGCGGCGTACGAGCGGCCGCCGATGGTGATGGTGTTGTCCCGCACCACCCGGTCGTCGGAGATCACCACCCCCGGCAGGCCCCAGGCGAGGTGGGCGGCCATCCGGTCGTTGGAGACGGGGCCGCCGAAGCAGAACTCGGTCCTGGTGCCGAGGCCGCGCGGGGCGGCGTCGTGCGCGACCAGGTCGGTGTGCGCGCCGCATTCCTTCACCAGGGCGGCCAGTTCCATCAGCGCGTAGGCGTCGCGCCGGGTGACCGTCCGGGGGTGCGCGCCGGTGCCGATGCTGCGGTTGACCACGATCAGGCACTCGCTGCCGGCGGGCAGACCGAGGAAGGCCCTGGTCCGTTCCAGCCGGCGTCTTCGGCGCAGGCTCTGGCCGAGCCAGCCGAGGACGGCACTGATCGCGCTGGCCGTCAGGCCCAGCAGGACGTTGAGCAGACTGTCGGCCATCCGCTCGCCATCTCCCCCGTCGGTTTGGAGCGTCGGCGCCTTTCGGGCGCTCCTCTAGCGTGCATCACATCGGATTGTCGGCGGGGGAGATGGCGACAATTGTGCCGCTCTTTGGCGCGTGGGCGACACCCCGGCGGCGCTCCGGTGGCCGACGCCCGGCGCGTGGACGACACCCCGCCACGACCGGATCCGCGGCTCGCGCGGGCCCGTCGTACGCGCAGGGCCCGGGTGGGTGCGGGCCTGTGGGCGCCGCGGGTTCGTCGCACGGGCTTCTTGCGCGGGTGCGGGTCCGTCGGCGGACGCGGGTCCGTGGCGAGGGTCCGTCGAGCGGGTCCCTCCGTCGGTCTGTCAGACCCAGAGATCGGTGATCCGCACACCGAGTTCGGCGAGCAGTCCGCGCAGCAGCGGCAGCGAGAGCCCGATGACATTGCCCGGGTCGCCGTCGATGCCCTCGACGAACGGGGCCGAGCGGCCGTCCAGGGTGAACGCGCCGGCCACGTGCAGCGGTTCGCCGGTCGCGATGTACGCGGCGACCTCGGCGTCGTCCGGGGTGCCGAAGCGGACGGTGGTGGAGGCGGTGGCGGAGACCTGCCGGCCGGTGGTGGTGTCGATCACGCAGTGGCCGGTGCGCAGCACGCCGGCCCGGCCGCGCATGGCCTGCCAGCGGGCCAGCGCCTCGGTCTCGTCGGCGGGCTTGCCGAGGGCCTGGCCGTCCAGCTCCAGCACCGAGTCGCAGCCGATCACCAGTTCGCCCTCGGTGAGGGTGGCGGCGACGGCCTTGGCCTTGGCCTCGGCGAGCACCAGGGCGAGTTCGGCGGGGGTGGCGGCGCTGAGGGCGTCCTCGTCGACGCCGCTCACCACCACGCGCGGGTCGAGGCCCGCCTGGCGCAGCAGTCCGAGCCGGGCGGGGGAGGCGGAGGCGAGCACGAGGGAGCGACGGTCGGTCATGCCACCAGGGTAGAGGGCGGCCCGGGGCGGTCGTCCGACGGTCGTCAGACCATCAGCAGGACGGCGATCACCAGGGCGAGGACGGCGAGCACATGACCGGCCCGGTGCAGCCGCCGCTGCATGCGCCGGGCTTCCGGGGAGGGCTCGTCGCGGGGGTCTGACCAGAGCATCGGTCCAGGGTGCGCCTCCGGGCCGGTGGGGCGCCTGAGTACGCGTACTCAGCTTTCGGGGCAATCCGGGCTTCGCGGGTGCTCCGGCCGCCGCATTCTGCAAAGCAGCCACTTTGCAGAATGCGGATGCCGCGTCGGGCCGCCCGCACCGCCGCCGGTGCGGGCGGCCCGACGCGGTCCGGTGCGTCCCGGGCGGGTGGACGGGGCGGCGAGTGGGTGGGCAGGCATTTTGCAAAGTGCCCACTTTGCAAAATGCCGCACGTACCTGCACCCGCGTCCGTACCCGCATGCGGACACGGACACGGACACGGGCACGGACACGGAGCCGGAGCCGGAAGAGGCCGCTCGGCACCGCGCGAAGCGGTGCCGAGCGGCCGGAGCGTACGTGGGTACCGGTTAGCCGGCCCAGCCGGAGGTGCGCCAGGCGTTGGCGCCCGGGCGTGGGGTCGCGCGCAGCCGGCGCGCGCGGTCGTTCCAGGCGGAGTCCGGGCCGGCGCCCGCGCGGCGGGCCGCCTCGGCGGCGGCCTGCGCGGCGGCGGCCCGGGACTGGACCACCGCCAGGACGGTGGCCAGCTCCTCGGGGGTCGGCTGCCCGTGCAGCACATGGATCGGGGCCATGCTCAATCCTCTCGCGATCCTCCTGCGAGGAGCCACTACAGCGGAATGTTGCCGTGCTTCTTCGGGGGCAGCACCTCGCGCTTGCCGCGCAGCGCGCGCAGGCCGCGGACGATGTGCCGGCGGGTCTCGCTCGGCGCGATGACCGCGTCCACATAGCCGCGCTCGGCGGCCAGGTACGGGTTGAGCAGGGTGTCCTCGTAGGAGGCGATCAGTTCGGCCCGCTTCTCGTCGGCGAGACCGGCCGCCTCGGCCTCGGCGATCTCCCGCCGGTGCAGGATGTTGACCGCGCCCTGCGCGCCCATCACGGCGATCTGCGCGGTCGGCCAGGCCAGGTTGAGGTCGGCGCCGAGGTGCTTGGAGCCCATGACGTCGTACGCGCCGCCGAACGCCTTGCGGGTGATCACGGTGATCAGCGGCACGGTCGCCTCGGCGTAGGCGTAGATCAGCTTGGCGCCGCGGCGGATGATGCCGTCCCACTCCTGCTCGGTGCCGGGCAGGAAGCCGGGCACGTCGACGAAGGTGATGACCGGGATGTTGAACGAGTCGCAGGTGCGGATGAACCGCGCGGCCTTCTCGCTGGCGGCGATGTCCAGGCAGCCCGCCAGGTCCATCGGCTGGTTGCCGACGATGCCGACCGGGTGGCCCTCGACCCGGCCGAAGCCGGTGATGATGTTGCCGGCGTAGAGCGGCTGGGTCTCCAGGAACTCGCCGTCGTCGAGGACGTGCTCGATCACCTGGTGCATGTCGTACGGCTGGTTCGCCGAGTCCGGCACCAGGGTGTCGAGTTCGAGGTCCTCGTCGGTGACGGCCAGGTCCGCCTCCTCGGGGAAGGCGGGCGGGTCGGAGAGGTTGTTGGAGGGCAGGTACGAGAGCAGGCTCTTGACGTACTCGATCGCCTCCTTCTCGTCCGCCGCCAGGTAGTGCGCGTTGCCGGACTTGGTGTTGTGGGTGCGCGCGCCGCCCAGTTCCTCCATGGCGACGTCCTCGCCGGTGACGGTCTTGATCACGTCGGGGCCGGTGATGAACATGTGCGAGGTCCGGTCGGCCATCACCACGAAGTCGGTGATCGCGGGGGAGTAGACCGCGCCGCCCGCGCAGGGACCCATGATCAGCGAGATCTGCGGGATCACTCCGGAGGCGTGCACGTTGCGGCGGAAGATCTCGCCGTAAAGGCCGAGCGAGACGACGCCCTCCTGGATCCGGGCGCCACCGGAGTCGTTGATGCCGATGACCGGGCAGCCGGTCTTCAGCGCGAAGTCCATGACCTTGACGATCTTCTCGCCGAAGACCTCGCCGAGCGAGCCGCCGAAGACCGTGAAGTCCTGGGCGAACACCGCGACCTGACGACCGTCCACGGTGCCGTAGCCGGTGACCACGCCGTCGCCGTACGGCCGGTTCTTCTCCTGGCCGAAGTTGATCGAGCGGTGGCGGGCGAACTCGTCGAACTCGACGAACGAGTCCTCGTCCAGCAGCTCCACGACGCGCTCGCGGGCCGTCAGCTTGCCCTTGGCGTGCTGCTTCTCGACCGCCTTGGCGGAGCCGGAGTGCACCGCCTCGTCGATCCTTCGCCGGAGGTCGGCGAGCTTGCCGGCGGTGGTGTGCGGGTCGTGCGACGCCTCGGTCATTCCGGTGGCTCTCCCTGATCCTGGGCCGCGACCTGTTTTCGGTGGCGCGGGCCGGGTGGGGGCGGCGCGGACGAGGGGTGCAGGGCGGCACAACGAACTACCGTTGGGTAGCGTAGCCAGCGCGGAGGGCCGACGTAATGTCCGGCCGTTATGGCCAGCGCCACAGTGTCGCCGGTGCCCGTTCCGGGAGACGATGGGACGGCGTACGGCCTCCCGGCCGCTGTCGCCCTAGGGTGGGCCGCATGACCTCCGACTCCCCCCGCCGCAGCGGACTGCGCGGCCTCGGCCACGCCGGACCGTCGCCCTGGACCGACCTGGACCGCCCGCCGCTGGACGCCGCCACGCTCCGCCGGGACCTGGTGCGCCCCGGTGGGCTCTGGACCTCGCTGGACGTCGTCGAGGAGACCGGTTCCACCAACACCGACCTCGCCGCCCGGGCCCGCGCCGGCGCCCCGCAGGGCGCGGTGCTGATCGCCGAGTCGCAGAACTCCGGCCGCGGTCGGCTGGAGCGGCAGTGGACCGCGCCCGCCCGCTCCGGTCTCTTCCTCTCCCTCCTGCTTCGCCCGGACGAGGTACCCGTCGAACGGTACGGCTGGTTGCCGATCCTGGTCGGCGTCGCCGCCGCGAGCACCCTGAGCCGGGTCGCCGAGGTCGAGGTCGGCCTGAAGTGGCCGAACGACCTCCAGGTGGAGGTCGACGGCGCCGAGCGCAAGATCGGAGGCATCCTCACCGAGCTGGGCGGTGGCGCGGTGGTCGCGGGCCTGGGGCTCAACGTGTCGCTGCGGGCCGCCGAACTGCCCGTCCCCACCGCCGCCTCGCTCGCCCTGGCCGGCGCCGCCGTCACCGACCGGACCACCCTGCTGCGCGCGCTGCTGCGCGACTTCGCCGAGCTGTACGGGGAGTGGACGGCCGCCGGCGGGGACCCGCACACCAGCGGCCTGCTGCGCGCGTACGCGCAGCGCTGCACCACGCTCGGCCGGCCGGTGAAGGTGCTGCTGCCCGGCGACAGCGAACTGAGCGGCGAGGCGGTCGCGGTGGACGGGGCCGGGCGGCTGGTCGTCCGCACCCCGGACGGGGGCCGGCGGGCGGTCGGCGCGGGGGACGTCGTCCACGTGCGCCCGGAGCCGCGCGACGGCCGGTAGTACGGCTGGCCCTGCCGGTGCGGGGCGGTACCGGCCGGGGCGTGCGCCGGACCCCGCGCCGGACCCCGCGCCGGGCGGGTCGCGCGCCGTGCGCCGGGCGGGTCACCGTGCCTCTCCTTACCTCCCCTTGACTCGGGCGGATGCCCCGGATCGCGCGATTCCGTGCGAACATTCCACCTGGCAGCAGTGTGAGGCGCGCCACTGCCCGAACGGAGGCGGCCGCGCCCGCACTGGCACGACACGAGGCGAGTGCGGCGACCGCACGGGGACGGACCGGTGGCAGAGGACGGCAGCAACGGCGGCGGCCACGGCGCCGACGGCAACGGCGCCCCGGCGGGCTCCGACGACCAGACCGTCGCCCTCGACCTCGAACGCCTGATCCTGGACGCGCCCCGCCGCTACACCCCGTACCAGGCCGCGCGGGCCGCCGACGTCCCGATGGAACTGGCCACCCGCTTCTGGCGGGCGATGGGCTTCCCGGACATCGGCCAGTCCCGGGCGCTGACCGACGGCGACGTGATCGCGCTGCGGCGCCTGGCCGGCCTGGTCGAGTCGGGCCTGCTGAGCGAGTCGATGGCGATCCAGGTGGCCCGGTCCACCGGACAGACCACGGCCCGGCTCGCGGGCTGGCAGATGGACACCTTCCTGGAGAACCTCACCCAGTCCGTCGAACCCGGTCTGACCCGGGCCGATGTCGCCTACCCGCTGGTCGAGCTGCTGCTGCCGGAGCTGGAGCAGTTCCTGGTGTACGTCTGGCGGCGGCAGCTGGCCGCCGTCACCGGCCGGGTGGTGCAGGCCGCCGAGGACAACGAGATCACCAGCGGCCGGCTCGCGGTGGGCTTCGCCGACCTGGTCGGCTTCACCCGGCTGTCCCGGCGGCTGGAGGAGGAGGAGCTCGGCGAGCTGGTCGAGACCTTCGAGAACACCTGTTCCGATCTGATCGTCGGGCGTGGCGGCCGGGTGATCAAGACGCTCGGTGACGAGATCCTCTTCGTCTCCGAGGACCCGGTGATCGCCGCCGGGATCGCGCTCAGCCTGGTCGAGGCCCTGGCCGAGGACGACACCATCCCGGCACTGCGGGTCGGGATGGCCTTCGGCACGGTCACCTCGCGGATGGGCGACGTGTTCGGCACCACGGTCAACCTGGCCAGCCGGCTCACGTCGATCGCGCCCAAGGACGCGGTGCTGATCGACGGCGAGTTCGCGGGCGCGCTGGAGCAGTACGGCAGTGTCGCGCTGGCCGGGGAGGACGCGTCCGGGCTGGCGGACGCCCTGTCGGTGGCCGCGGGGCTGCCGCCCGGCGGGCATTCCGGGCCGCTGCCGGAGGCGGGGCACCGGTTCAATCTGCAGCCGATGTGGCGCCGCCCGGTGCGGGGGCTCGGGCTGGTCGAGCCGTGGCTGCTCTCCCGGCGGTCGTACGGCGAGTAGCGCGCGGCCGGGGCGGGCCGGAGGGCCGTCCGGAGCCGTCCGGCCGAAGCCCTGCCACTGATCCGCCACCGCGTTGCCGCCGCACCGCCACCGCTTCCGTCGCCGCCCCGCGGGTGCCCGTCGCCGCCCCGTCGCCGCCCCGTCGCCGTCCGCCGGTCGGCCCGCCGCGCCACGCCGAACGGTTGAAGGCCGCCCGGTCCGGCGAATCCCGGCCCCGAAACGGGGCATAACCGAACGAAACCGCCATAGTCTTGGTGCAGGCGCTCCGGTCCGGGCGGCCGGAGTAGCGGACCGTCGGGCGGGTAACCGATGTCGGACGGGTAGGACGGGTAGGACCTTCGGGAGCCTTCGGTGGTCAGGCCGGCACGGACGGTGCGGGTGCGGCGGTCCTCCGCCGACCACCAGTGGGTCCGGGCACAGGGAGCGAGGCGAACCGGTGAGCAGTGAGGCGATCATGACGGACCGCGACTGCGACCGGACGCCGGCGCGGCAGCCGGCGGCCCCCGATCCGGCGGCGCCCGTTCCGGCGGTGCCCCGGACCCCCGTCGGCGGTGCGGCCACCGACGCCCGGTTGGCGGCCGTGGTCGAGCTCGCCCAGGACATGGCGGGGGCGCTCACCCCGCTGGAGGCCGTCCGGGCCGCCGCCGCGCGGGCCACCGGGGCGCTGGACGCCGCCATGGCCGCCGTCTCGGTCTGGGACCGGGAGTCCGGTCGGCTGAGGGTCCTGGTCAACCACGGCGAGCTCTCCCCGGGGGAGGAGGAGCTGCCCGAGGACGAGTCCTACCCGGTCGCGGACTTCCCCGAGATCGTCACCTATCTGGAGGAGCGCTGGACCACCGGGCGGCTGCCGCGCGCCTGGGTGCAGTCCGCCGACAACTCCCAGCCGCACGCCGGACACGCCCACCCGACCGCCGGCGCGTACTGCCAGGAACGCGCCGCCGCGCTGCGCCGCCGCGGCCGGGCCTGCTGCGTGGTCGCGCCGATCGTGCTGCACGGGCAGGCGTGGGGCGAGCTCTACCTGGCCCGGACGGCCGGGTCGGCGGAGTTCACCGAGGCGGACGCCGACTACGCGACCCTGCTGGCCGCCCAGATCTCGGCCGGTCTCGCCCAGACCGAGCGCCTCGCCGACCTGCGCAAGCTCGCCTTCTCCGATCCGCTCACCGGCCTCGCCAACCGGCGCGCGGTGGACGCCCGGCTGGACAGCGCGCTGGCCGCCCACAACCGGGACAACACCGTGGTCTCCCTGGTGGTCTGCGACGTCAACGGCCTCAAGCGGGTCAACGACCAGCTCGGGCACGAGGTGGGCGACCGACTGCTGGAACGCTTCGCCCACCAGCTGTCCCTGGCCGCCGCGAAGCTCCCCGGGAGCCTCGCGGCCCGGCTCGGCGGCGACGAGTTCTGTCTGCTCGTCGAGGGCCGCAAGGCGGACGAGGTGGTCGCCGTCGCGGAGGAGCTGTGCGCGCGGGCGCTGGCCCTGGCCGATGGCGAGGGCGTCGCCTGCGGGGTCGCCTCCACCGGGGACTCGATCGGCCCCGTCACCACCCCCGACCGGCTCTTCCGGCTCGCCGACGCCGCCCAGTACCGGGCCAAGGCCGCCCGCGCCGCGCACCCGGTGGTCGCCGGCCGCAGCCACGGGCCCGGTTTCGCCCCCGACCCGACGGTGATGCTCGCCGACGCCGCCGACCCGCAGTACCGGACCGACGGGCGCCCCCGGTCCGGCGGCCGGTCGGGCACCGGCGACCGCCGCCGGTTCCGCGGCGCCGCGCACAGCGCCGATCCCGGGCAACTGCTCACCTCGGTGCTCGCCGCGCTCGACCGGCAGGGCGCCGCCCGCGCCGTCCACCCGGCCGACACCATGGGCAAGCTCGCCGTCGTCGCCGAGACCGCGGCCCGGCTGCTGGACGCGGTCGGCTGGTGGATCTCCTACGTGCCGCCCGGCTCGCAGCTGATGCACACCGCGCGGCACGCCGTCTACCGGATGACCAGCGGGCCGAGCAGCACCCGGGCGGAGACCCAGCGTGCCCAGATCGAGGCGCCGGACGCCGTCTTCGACCTCCGCCACTACCCGCTGACCCGGACCGCCGTGCGCGGCGGCGCCTTCGCGCTGCGCGCCGGGGCGGCGGGCAACGACCCGGCGGAGGAGGCCATGCTGGTGGTCTCCGGCTACCGCGGCATGGTCGCGGCCGGCGGCCAGAACCCGGCGGGCGGCTGGCTCCTCGAACTCTTCGCCGACGACGCGACCCTCCCGCTCGGGCAGGTCACCTCGGCCCTCCGGGCCCTCGTCGCGGTCGCCCTGGCCGGCCCCGCCTCCCCGCCGGCGGCCTGACCCGGCGACCCGGCCCGGGAGCCGAAGCCGGTGGACCGGTGGACCGGTGGAGGAGCGGACCGGCCCCGCACCCGCTCCCGGGCCGGGTCGAGCGGGCCCCGTTGAGCGCGGTCCGTTCGGGTACGTGCGGCCGAGCGGTCGGATAACGATCCGGACAAGGCCCCGGCCGCTCTCCGGCACGCTTCGTAGCCTTGCTCCCGCTTGCGGTGACCACCCTGGGGGGCGGGGGTCTGCCGTTGTCGCGCTGTGCGCCATCTGGCGTAGAGGCCCGCCCCGGAGTGGCGTACCACAGAGCTACTGGAAACCGTGCGGAGCCCGGAGGGGGCGCAATGGCGTTGGCCGCCGTGCATCACTGGATCGTGGTGCTCGACATCGAGGACTTCAGCTCCCGGCCCGATCCGATCCAGCGGTCACTGCGGCGGGCGATGTACGAGGTCCTTCGCGAGGCCCTGGAACAGGCGGGCATACCGGCCGCGGCGGTGACCACCGAGGACCGGGGCGACGGCGTCCTGATCCTGGTCGGGGCGAGGGTCCCGCCGGTACTGCTGGCCGGTCAGCTGCTGCGGGCACTGGACGACGGACTCCGGGAGAAGACCGCGTTCTTCAGCGCCGCCCACGCGATGCGGTTCCGGGTCGCCCTGCACCAGGGGGTGGTGGGCCGCGATGCCGATGGCTGGTCCGGTGACGCGGTGAACCGGGCCTTCCGGCTGGTCGACGCGCAGCCCCTGCGCTTGGTGCTGGCGGCGGCCGAGCGGGCGCGGCTGGTGTTCATCGTCTCGGACGAGGTCCACCAGGGGGTGATCAGGCACGACCACCGGACGATCGACCCGGCGGCGTATCTGCCGGTCGATTTCGAGGCCAAGCACGGGGTGGCGCTGCGGGGCTGGATCACCGTCCCCGGCTACCCGTCCCCACCGGGCCTGGACGCCCCGTTCGAGGAGCCGGTCGTGCGCGCGCCGCACGTCGCCGGTGCCGCCGGGGGCGACCGGAGCGCCCCGTCCACGGCCGGCTCGGTGCCGTCGGTGGTGTTCCACGCGGGCGTCGTGCGCGGGGACCAGGTGGCGGGCGACAAGCACGTCCACCACGCGCCGGGCCGTCAGGACCGTCGATGACGACGCCCGGGCCGGTGGGGCCGGCGGCGCCCACGGGGGGCGCAGCCGGCGCCGGGGGAGCGGGTCCGGCGGTTCCCGGGGCAGCCCCGGGCGCGGCCGGGCCGGGGGGAGGCCCGCCGCCGGCCGGCCCACCCGCCGACGGCGGGCCGGCCGGCGGCGGCGAGGGCGCGGGCACGGGGGACGGCGGCTCGTCCGGGCGTGGCGGGGAGGGCCGGGAGGCGGCCGCGGCCACCGGTTTCGCCGAGGGCGCGGTGCGGCACGACACCGTCCGGCACGCGATCGCCAGCATCGACGGCGACATGGTGGCGGGCGACAAGAACGTGTTCCTGGTGGGCGGTGCCAAGGAGCCGTTGCGCCTGGTCTCGCCGCTGGTGCTGGAACGGGTGCGGGGCGCGTTCGAGGAGCCCGCGAAGTGGGCGGAGACCCGCGCCGCGTTCGGCACCCAGCACGTGGCGGTGCTGCGCGCCCCGGCCGGGACGGGGAAGACGACGGCCGCGCTGCGACTGCTGCTCGGCTGCTCCGTCACCCGGATCTTCCACCTGGACCGGAACACCGACCTCGGCGCGCTCGCGGCCCGGTTGGAGGCCACGGCGGTCGAGGGCACCGCGGATCGCGCCGGCTTCCTGGTGGATCAGCCGGTCGACGCCGGGGCCCTGCGCGGCCGGGTCCTGGAGGGCTTGCAGGGGGCGCTCTACCGGACCGGGGCCCGGCTGGTCCTGACCGTCGACCAGGACTTCGGGCTCCTGGACGCCGACCTCCTGGACTACGTGCTGGAACTGCCGGAGGCGCCGACGCGGCGGGGGATCGTCCGGCGCTACCTGGACTGGCGGCTCGGCGATGGCGCCAGTTCGCTGCTCATGGCCCGGGCCGAGGTGGCGGCCCTGCTCGACGAGCGCCTCACCGCCGACTCGTCCTGCAAGGCGGCGGCGGACCTGGCCTCGGCCCTGGGGGACGCGGCCGAGGCCGCGCCGTCGGGCGGTCCCGACCTCGGTTCGGTCCGGGAGCGGCTGGCGAGGCGCGGGGCCGAGGACTTCGATATCTGGTCGGAAGGTCTCGACGACCCCTTCGTCCGCAGCTACGCGGTGGCGCTCGCGGTGCTCAACGGGCTGCCGCAGGAGGACGTCGCCGACGCCGCCAGGTCCCTGTACGGGCGCCTGGCCACGACGGACTACACCGTCCTGGCCGCCGCCGACGGCCGGGTGCCGAGGCTGCGCGAGCCCTACGAGGTACCGCGCCGGCGCCGGCTGGCCCAGCTCAGGGCGCAGACCGTGCCGGTGCTGTTCTTCAGCGCCCTCGGCCGGGTGCCCGCCGAGGGCCTGCAGTTCAAGGACCCGGGTTATCCGCGCAAGGTGATCACGTACGTCTGGACGGAGTACCCGCTGCAGTCCGTACTCCTGGAGTGGCTCGGTGAGCTGACCGGCGACCCGTCCCCGCAGGTGCGCGCCCATGCCGGGGTGGCCCTGGGTGTGCTCGCGGACCTCTCCTTCCAGTACCTCTCCGCCCGGGTCTTCCACCCCTGGGCCGGCGGCCCGGACCCGCTGCGGCGCGACGCCGTGGCGTACGCGCTGTCGGTCAGTGCCAAGAACCCGGTGCTGCGGGGCATGGTCACCGCTCTGGCCGCCGGCTGGATCGCCGACCCGGGCAAGCCGATGGCCCAGGCCACCGCGGCCCGGGTGTACGCGGTCAGCCTGGGCGGTTCCGAACCGCTGGCCGCCGTCGACGCGCTCGTCCGGCTGGCGGTCGTGGACCACGTCCAGGTGGCGATGGCGATCGGGAACAGCCTGGTGGACATCCTCGCCGAGGCGGAACCGCTGACCGGTTTGGTACTGGCCCGGCTCTGCTCGGAGCTGGCCGACCACCGGGCCCGGCCCTCCGTCCTGCTGGCCTTCCTGGCCGTCGCGGCCCAGCTGGTGGTCGAGACGGCCGATCTCGGGGTGACGGCCGCCGTGCCGAACTGGCCCGCCCTGCTGGTGTCGGCGGACCAGGACCCGGCCCTGCGGCCCCGGTTCGTGCTCCTGTGGCGCGCCGCGCTGAACGAGGCCGTCTACCGGGTGGAGGCGGAGGACGTCCTGCGGGTCTGGGCGAGCCTGGCCGAGGCCGACCCCGGGCTGCGGGAGGTCTTCCTCCGCCTGGTCGCCGCGCTGGTCCACGACGATCCGCGGACCGCGACCGTGCTTCGCCGGCAGGCGGCGGACTGGACCGCGCCGTACACACCCACCCCACTGCCGCGCACCGCCGCCGCGGTCGTGGCCGAGCTGGAACGACAGGAGAGCCCCTCATGACGCCGCCGACGCTGCCGCTGATCCTGAGCGAGGAACCGGTCCCGCGGGGCCAGCTGGCCCCGGTGAAGCCATCGCGGCCGAGCACTGCGGCGGTCTACGCCACGGTCGGCGGGGAACTGGCCTGCTTCGACGGCCGCCCGCTGTCCTGGACCCGGCAGGTCTTCTCGCGCTACCGCACCCGCTACGAGGTCGACCTCGGCGACCACCGGAGGACGGCGAGGCTGGAGAGCTGGCCGCTGCCCTCCTCGGACCAGGTGCACCGGTTCGAGGCCACGGTCGACGTGGGCTTCCGGGTCCACGACCCGGTCGAGGTCGTCCGGAGGAACGTCAAGGACGCGCTGATCGTCGTCTACGGGCACATCGCCGCCGTCCTGCGGACCCAGGCCCGGGGGTTCGCGATCGACGAAGCGGCGCGGGCCGAGGCGTACATGAACCACGAGTGCGCGGCCGGGATGGTGCTGGCCGAGGGCATCACCGTCTATCGCTGCGTGGTGGAACTGCACCCGGACTCCGCCGCGCGCGGCTATGTGGAGAGCCTCGTCGCGGCCGGCCGGCAACTGCGGCTCGGTACCGCGGCCCATACCGCCGCGGTGGCCGAGGCCCGCAGCAGGAAGGTGCTCGAGGACCTGGAGCAGGAGGCCCGGCTGCGCCGGGAGAAGGCCGAGCAGGAGGCCCGGCTGGAGCTGGAGAAGGCGCGGAGCGCGGCCCTCGGCACGACGACCTTCGACTTCGAGGGGCTGATCAGGCGGCATCTGCTGATGCACCCGGAGAGCACCGCGGAGGCGATCGAGATGCGGGGCCGTTGGGAGCTCGCGCTGGCCGGCCGCCAGGAGCAGTTCGACGAGCGCTCGGTGGAGGTCTTCAAGTTCATGGTCGCGAACGACCTGATCCAGCCGGCCGATGTGGAGGTGATCCGGCAACAGGCGCTGCACCGGGTCCAGGGGGCGTCCCTGCCGGGGGGCGGCTCGGCGCTGCCGCCGGTGTACTGGGGCGGCCGCGCGGCGACCCCGCCCGGGTTGCAGCCCGCCCCGCCGCCGCAGCCACAGCCGTCCCAGCCGCAGCCGTCCCAGCCGCAGCCGTCGGACGGTGCGTCCGGTCCGGGGACGCCGCTCCAGGGCACGGTCGTCACCGGGGGCGGGGGCGGGCCGGTCCCGGCGGGTGGGAACGACGGCGGGATCCTGCCGGTCTACCTGTTGGTCGACGAGTCCGCCGCCGTGGCGGGCTGCGTCACCGCGCTCAACAACGCGCTGCGCGCCCTGCACGCCGCGCTGCTCACCGCGGACGGCACGACCCGCGGGCTGCGGCTCTCCGTGCTCGGGAGCGCCGGGGACACCGTGGTCCACCTGGCGGCGACGGAGGTGGAGTGGACGACCCGGATGCCGGAACTGGCCGTGCGCGCCGGAGCCCGCCACGATCTCGCCTTCGACCGGCTGCGCGAGGTGATCCCCGCCGATGTCGCCACGCTGAAGTCCGAGCACGCGGTGGTGCGCCGGCCGGTCGTGTTCGCCCTGTTCGGCGGACCCTGCGACCCCGGGGCTCCCCGGGCGGAGGCCCTGCGGCGACTCACCGACCCGGCGGCCAACCCGCTGCACCCGACGATCGTGGCGGTGGGGATCGGGAGGGCCGACGAGGCCGAGATCACGGCGGCGGCGACCCGCCCCGAACTCGGCTTCGTCGCCGATCCCGGACTCGACCCGACGTCGGCGGCGGAGCGGTTCGCGTCGCTGCTCCAGGACACCGTGCTCCACCTCGGCCGCGGACTGGCGGCCGGTCGGCTCGACCTGCTCGTCGAGTGCCCGCCCGGACTGCGTCGCGTGGCCGCCGTCGGCTGACCGGCCGATTGCCGCCCGAAGGCGTCCGAACACCTTGGGAAACGAAAGGACTTCACGATGGCCGACAATCGCGGAAACCTCCTGCCGATGTATGTGATGGCGGACGAGTCCGGATCGATGTCCTCCTACCTCGGCGAGCTGAACACGGGGCTCTCCTCGCTGCACCGGGCCCTGCTGGGCGAGCCGATGGCGGCGGCGAAGGTCAGGTTCTCCGTACTCGGGTTCTCCAACGACGTGCAGGTGAGAATGCGGCTGGCCGACCTGCGGCAGGAGAACGAGCTGCCGGTCCTCTCCAGCTACGGCGGCGGGACGAGCTACCGGGCGGCCTTCCAGGAACTGCTGACCCGGATCCCGCAGGACATCGCGGAGCTGAAGCGCGACGGCTACACGGTCTACCGGCCGACCGTCTTCTTCCTGAGCGACGGTCAGCCCAGCGGCAACGAGGACTGGAACGGGGTGCACCGGCAGCTGACCGACCGGGCGGCCACCACGGGTGCGCCGAACATCGCGGCCTTCGGTATCGGCGAGGCCGACGCGGCCACGATCCTGAGTGTCGCGACCGACCGGAACTACGCGTTCGTGGCGATCCCCGGCGCTGACATCGGGGCGGCGATCACGAAGTTCTGCTCGGCACTGACGACCAGCATCGTGTCGTCGGGGCTGGCGCTCGCCTCCGGACAGGCCGAGCTGGTCGTCGACCGGCCGGAGGGTTTCCGCATGGCGATCGACGTGGTCTGACGTGGAACCCGACCAGGTCAATCCGGGGCTGCACTGCCCCACCACCGATTCCGTACCCGGTGCCGCCGTGGTACCGGCTGCCGACCCGGAGCCGCCGCGTCCGCCCGCTCCGACAGCCCCGGTCGGGACGGTCGGCCGGGACCGGGCGGATTCGGTGTACCGGGACGACAGCCGTGCGCGCTGGGAACCGATCGTCGTCGACCGCCCGGTGGTGTCGTTCGAACCGGCCCCGCCGTCGGGCCCGTCGTACCGGCCGGACACCGTGTTCGACGGCTGGTCCAGTGAGTACCTGACCGTTCGGCTGGCCTCCGTCCGGGGCTACGCCCACCGCTTCCACGGCCGGCCGCGCGAGGACGACGTCGCGGTGGCGCTGCACCGGCCGAGCGGCGCCCTGGTCTTCGCCGTCGCGGACGGGGTGTCGGCCGCCGAGCAGCCGCACATCGGCGCCACCCTCGCCTGCCGGGCGGCGGTCGACTTCGTCCTGGCGCAGTTGGACGTGGTGGGCGGTCCCGAGGAGGTGGCCTGGGAAACGCTCACGGACCACGCCGCCTGGCAGTTGGCCGAGCATGCCGCGCGGGTCCGCGGATTGCCGACGGCCGACGTGGCGCAGGCCGAGCGGCTGCTGGCCACCACCCTGCTGGCCGGGGCGGCCGTGCGGGCCCGGGACGGTCTGGACGTTACCTTGGTGCCGGTCGGCGACTCGGGTGCCTGGGTGCTGTCCGGGGGGCGTTTCACCGCTGTCCCCGGGGTGGCCCCGGCGGAGCGGGGGGACGTGGCCTCCGCCGCGGTGGTCGCGCTGCCGCGACGGCCCAGGAATGCCGTGGTGGTTCGCCACCAGCTCCTCCCGGACCAGGCGCTGCTGCTCGGTACGGACGGCTTCGCCGGCCCGTTCGGGGACGGGACCGGGAAGGTCGGCGAGCTGTTCGCCGAGCACTTGGCCGTCGTTCCCGAACCCCGGGCCCTCGCCCATCTGCTGGACTTCTCCCGGGAGACCTTCGACGACGACCGGACCCTGTTGGCGATCTGGTCGCGTGCGGTGCCGGGGGGTCCGGAGTGACCGGGGCCGTGCCCGGCGACCTGCTGCCGCGGGTCACCCGGCTCGGCCATGGCGGTCAGGGCACGGTCTGGGACCAGCCCGGCCTGCGGATCAACGACCGCTGGCCGGTCGTGTTCAAGGAGTACTCGGCCGAGTGCCGACGGGGGCTCGACGGTCCGGCGCTCGGGGCGATGGTGGACTTCGTCCCGGCGTTGCCCCCGGAAACGGGGCGTTGGCTGTGCGACCGGCTTGCCTGGCCGGTCGCCGCCGTGGTCGACGGCGGCGGGGACCCGCTCGGCTTCCTGATGCGGCGGGTCCCGGAGGAGTTCTTCCTGAGCTCGGAGGCTGTCGGGCTCCGCCCGGCCGGCTTCGAGTTCCTCCTCAACGACCAGGGCTACCTCGATCGGGTGGGCATCTCCGTCACGCCCGGTCAGCGGCTCCGGCTGGCGCTGGACTTCGCGGTGACGCTCGGCCGGCTGCACGCGCTCGGCCTCGTGGTCGGTGACCTGTCGCCGAAGAACGTGCTGTTCCGGCTGGAGCCGGAGCCCGGGTGCTTCCTGATCGACTGTGACTCCATGCGGCTGCGGGGCCGCGATGTGCTCGTCCAGCGGGAGACCCCGTCCTGGGAGGTGCCGGAGGGCGAGCAGCCGGCGACCGAGGCGTCCGACGCGCACAAGTTCGGGCTGCTGATGGTCCGTCTGCTCGCGGGGGAGCAGGACACCCGCGATCCCGGTGCCGCGGCCCGGGTCTCCGCGGAGTTGGGCGCGCTGGCCGGGGCGGCCCTGGACGCTCGCCCGGAAGTCCGCCCCGGGGTCGCTGCCTGGGAGGGACCGCTCCGACGGGCCGTCGACGCCGCTGTCGACCCGGAGCCCCCACCGGCCGTGGCGCGGCCGGGCCCGTCGGTCGTGCTTCCGACGGTTCGGCCCGCGCCGCCGAGCGGGCCCGGCCGGCAGGTCGGCCGTCCGGCACCCGGTCGGCCGGGACGGGTCCGGCGGCGTCTCCTCGTGCTGCTGGCGATCTCTCTGCTCGGGTACGGCGCGGTCAGGGTCGGCCCGGCTCTCGTCCGGGCCGACGCCGCCGCACCCGGGGCCGGGCGGTCCGCCGAGGTGGCGCCCGCGGCGGACTCAGGGGCGCAGGGCGCCGCCGCCGACCCGGCCCGCGGACAGGCGGCCGGGCTCGACGGACTGCTCGGCCGCAACGACGGGACCAGGCGGCAGGTCACCTCGGCCGTCGACGCGGTGGCGTCCTGTTCCGGCCCGGCTTCGGCGCGGTCCGCCGGGCGCACGCTGCGGACCGCCGCCGGTGAGCGGGACGAGCTGCTGCTCGCGCTGCGGTCGGCCGACCTGTCGGCCGTCCCCGGCGGTTCGCGGCTGGCGGACCGGTTACGGGACGCGTGGACGGCGTCGGCGCTGGCCGACCGGGCCTTCTCCCGCTGGGCGGACGGGGTGGCGGCCGACGGCTGTGCGGCCGGAGCGGTGCCGCGGGGCGCGGACTGGGACGAGGGGGTGCGGCAGAGCGCCGCGGCGACGGCGGCCAAACGCGCGTTCGTCGCCGACTGGAACCCGCTGGCCACGTCGTTCGGTCTGACCACCCGCGACGCCGACGCGATCTGATCGGGCCGGTCAGGGGCCGGTCAGGGGTCGGCCCCGGGGCGGGACGGAGCGACGGCCGGATCGTCGGCCGGATCGGCGCGGGCCAGTTGCTCCAGCTCGGCGAGGTCGTGGAGTTCGATCAGACAGCGACCGGTGCGCAGCCAACCGGCCTCCCGCCACTGCTCCAGCAGCCGGACGACAGTCCGCCGGGAGCTGAGGACGAGACCGGCCAGGTCGTCCTGGGAGAGCGCCAGGGTGATCCGCAGTGCTCCTCCGTCGGTCCGGTGGCCGTACTGTTCGGCCAGCTTCAGCAGCAGGCCGGCGAGCCGGGTCCGGACGTTCCCGGAACCGGTGTCCGTACGGTGCCGGTCCGCCTCGCGCAGTCGGCCGGACAGGACCTGCTGCAGCGCCCGTGCCACGGCGGGACGCGATTCCTTGAAGGTGCCGAACCGGCTCAGCGGGACGACCAGCGCCGTCACGTCGGTGAGCGCGTACACGCTCGCGGAGCGGGAGCCGCCGTCGAGGCCGGCCTGCTCGCCCACGAGGTCGCCCGGGCCGCGGATGGCCAGGATCGCCCGGTACCCCGTGTCGGACTCGACGACCACCTTGACGCAGCCGTGCCGCAGGACGAGGAGGTGGTCGGACCGGTCGTGCTGCTGGAGGATCGGGTCGCCGCGCGGAAATTCCACCAGCCGGCCCAGTCGCTCGATCTCGGTCCGCGCGGAGCCGTCGAGGAGCTGCCAGAAGGGAACGCGCCCGTCGGGAGCCATCGGTGTCAGCCCAGCAGTCCCGCCAGGGCGACCATGGCGCACCCCAGCACGGCGAGGACGAGGGACTGCCGGACCCGTTGGTGTTTGACCCAGACGATGCGGCTCATCTCGACCAGCTGCCAGGTGAGGACGGGGAGCAGATCGGACTCCTCCAGCCTGGTGGCGAGCCGGTCGGGGCTCCAGTGCCGCAGTTGGCCGTAGTAGACGAAGTTGGACGGTCCGGTCCGGGCGGAGGCGTCGCCGCGGGGGATCACGACCGACACCGCCGCGAGTGCCGCGCAGCCGAGCAGTGCGGCGCCGAGCCAGAACAGGGAGGCGGGGAGGGGGCCGGAGAGTCGGCCGAGGCGGACGCCGGCACCGGAGAGCGCGACGATCGCGCCGAGTGCCGCCGACTCGATGGTCAGGGCGAACGATGCCTTGGCGTCGACGCGTCCGGTCACCTCGGTCAACGAGGCGTGGATCTGCCAGGCGGTCCTGACCGCCTCTTCGTTCGACACAGGCTCCCCCCGGGCTGTCGGCAGAGCTGAACTCCCCGGCAGCCGCCCGGGGTCGGGCCCGAAACCGAGGGTCAGCATAGCGGGGCCCCGGCGGTCGGGACCGGCCGTCGGGCGGGGGAGTGTGGCGCTTCGGTGACCGGTTGGTCCCGAGCGGGTCGCGGTCCGGTCGTGGGGGTGGGCGGGGCGGGGTGGGCGTGGGATGGTGTCGGCGGTCGGCGGGCCGTCGGGGTCGCGCCGGATCGATGACGGGGGTTGATTCCTGTGCGTGCTCGGGTGACGGGCCTGGTGCTCTCAGCGGTGCTCGCGTTCGGCGGGACGGCGTTGGCGGCCGCGCCGGCGGCCTCGGCGGCCTCGGGGACCTCGGCGGTTTCCGTGGCGTCGGTGGCCGATTCGGGCGGTGCCGTCCGGCAGGTGTCGGCGGGGCAGGGGGTCCAGCAGGCCGCCGGGCAGGTCGGGGCGGCGGCGGAGCGCCACGACACCGCGCGGCTGGCCGCGTCCAAGGACAAGTCGAAGAAAAAGAAGAAGAAGGGCCTCGGCAAGATCATCGGGCTGGTGATCGGCATCGGCGTGGTGCTGGTCGTGATCGCGGTGGTCGTGGTGCTGGTGCTGGTGCTGCGCCGCCGCAACCGGTCCTGAACCCGGGCGCGCTCAGTCCCGGACGGGGCCGAGGGCGCCCAGGGCGGCCGCGACGACCCGGTCGGCGTAGTCCGGGTCGAGCGGGCCGAGGCCGTGCAGCCAGCGGTAGTACAGCGGGCCGTAGAGGAGTTCGACCGCGAGGTCGAGGTCCGCGTCGGCCCGCAGCTGTCCGGCGTCGCGGGCGGTGCGCAGACGTTCGCGGGTGACGTCCAGCAGCGGGTCGAGGAGGCGTTCGCGGTAGTCGCGCAGCAGGGCGGCGTCGGTGAGCACCTCGGCGGTGAGGGCGCGTCCGGTCCGGTCGAAGGCGGGGTCGGCGAGTTCGAGGGCGGTGAGCCGCAGGACGGTCCGCAGGTCCTCGCCCAGGTCGCCGGTGTCGGGGAGGGCGAGGCCGCCGGAGGGGTTCTCGTTGGCGGCGAGGAAGGCGTCGAAGACGACGGCGCCCTTGGAGGGCCACCAGCGGTAGATGGTCTGCTTGCCGACGCCGGCGCGGGCGGCGATCTTCTCGATGGTCAGCTTGCCGAAGCCGAGTTCGGCGACGAGTTCGGCGGCGGCGGTGAGGATGGCCGCGCGGCTCTGCTCGTTGCGGCGGCTCGGGTCGGGGGCGGTCTGGGGTCCGGTCATGGGCGCCATTCTACCGAGATGGCGAGACGGTCCGTATCGTCTTGACAGGAAGAGCGCGTCGGCGCATCCTGGTGACACGTCAACGAGACGAACCGTCTCGTCTCGACGAATCCGAGGCGCACCCTTTCGAGAGGACCCCGAGATGACCCGCTCCGCCCATGTCGCCATGGTCTCCATCCCGGCCCACGGCCACGTCAACCCGAGCCTCGCCCTGATCGCCGAGCTCGTCGCCCGGGGCCACCGGGTCAGCTACGTCAACGCGCCGTCCTTCGCCGACCCGGTCGAGTCGGCCGGCGCCACGCTCGTCCCGTACGACACCGCGCTGCCGCTCGACGGCGACCCCGCGGGGTGGCCGGAGGACGCGGTCGCGGTCCAGGACGTCTTCCTCGACGACGCCCTCGCGATGACCCCGGTGCTGCGGAAGCTCTTCGCCGAGGGCCGGCCCGACCTCGTGCTCTACGACATCGGCGCCTACGCCGCCCGGGCGGTGGCCGAGGCGCACGGCGTGCCGGTGGTGCAGCTGTCGCCCACGATGGTCGGCTGGGAGGGATTCGAGGAGGACATGGCCCCGATGTTCGAGGCGCTCCGCACCGGGCCCGGCGGGCCCGGGCACTACCGGCGGTTCGCCGACTGGCTGACCGGCAACGGCCTCGCCGTCCAGGACGTCGAACGGGACGTCGAACGGTTCAAGAACCGCCCGGACCGCGCGCTGGCGCTGATCCCCCGGGCCCTCCAGCCGCAGGCGGACCGGGTCGACACCGACCGGATCACCTTCGTCGGCCAGTGCTTCGGAGACCGCTCGCACCAGGGCCGCTGGCAGCGGCCCGCCGGGGCGGAGAAGGTACTGCTGGTCTCGCTCGGCTCGGCCTTCACCGACCGGCCGGCCTTCTACCGGTCCTGCGTGGAGGCTTTCGGAGGTCTGCCCGGCTGGCACGTCGTGCTGCAGATCGGCCGGCACACCGACCGGGCCGCGCTGGGCGAGGTGCCCGCCAACGTCGAGGTGCACCGCTGGGTGCCGCAGTTCGACGTGCTGGCGCAGGCGGACGCCTTCGTCACCCACGCCGGCACCGGCGGTGCGAGCGAGGGCCTCTTCCACGGGGTGCCGATGATCGCGGTGCCACAGGCCGTCGACCAGTTCGCCAACGCGGACTCGCTGGTGGCGCTCGGCGTGGCCCGGCGGCTGGACACCGAGGACGCCACCGCCGGGGCGCTGCGCTCCGCGCTGCTGGAGCTGACCGGGGACCCGGAGGTGGCCGGGCGGCTCGCGGCGGAGCGGGCCGCGGCCCGGGCCGAGGGCGGCACGGCGCGGGCGGCGGACCTGGTGGAGGCGGAGCTGCGGTGAGGGGGTCCCGGACGCGGGGCCCGGTTCGGGGCGGAGTCCGGGGTGGGGGCTCAGGCGATCCGGTCGGGGCGGGTGTAGACGTTGGCGCCCTCGCCGCGCAGGAAGCCGACCAGGGTCAGACCCAGCTCCTCGGCGAGGTCCGCGGCCAGCGAGGACGGCGCCGAGACGGCGGCCAGCAGCGGCACCCCGGCCAGCGCCGCCTTCTGGGTCAGTTCGAACGAGGCCCGGCCGCTGACCAGGAGGACGTGACCGGTCAGCGGCAGTCGGCCCTCCCGCAGCGCCCAGCCGACCACCTTGTCCACGGCGTTGTGCCGGCCGACGTCCTCGCGGGCGCACAGCAGCTCGCCGGTCCGGCCGTCGAACAGGCCGGCCGCGTGCAGGCCGCCGGTGGACTCGAAGGTGCGCTGGACGGCGCGCAGCCGGTCCGGCAGCGCGTAGAGCAGCGCGGGCGGGACACTCAGCGGATCCTCGCCGACCGGGTGCCGGACGTGGGTGCGCACGGCGTCCACGGTGTCCCGGCCGCACAGTCCGCAGGCGCTGGTGGTGAGCAGGTTGCGGTGTGCGGAGAGCGGCAGCGGGCGGGAGGGGTCGCGCAGCGTCGCGTCCACCACGTTGTAGGTGTTGGCGCCGTCCGCGTCGGTGCCGGCGCAGTAGCGCAGCGCCGCCAGTTCCTCGCCGGTGCCGACGAGTCCCTCGCCGACCAGGAACCCCGCGACCAGGTCGAAGTCCTGGCCGGGGGTGCGCATGGTGACGGTGAGCGGTTCGCCGCCGAGCCGGATCTCCAGCGGTTCCTCGGCGGCCAGCGCGTCGGGCCGGGTGCTCCGCCCGTCCCCGCGCAGCCGGAGCACCCGCCGCCGTGCCGTCGCCCGCGTCATCCGTCCCGCCCGCCTTCCCGTCCGCCGCGCCCGGCGTTGAGCCGTCCGCCTCCCCACAGCGTGCGGCACCGGCCCGGGTATTCGAAAATCCTGGTGACCGGCCCGGTCCGACGGTGGAGGTGTCGACTGGGCCGAGATGGTTGTCATATCTCCATTCACCTGCTGAGATGATGCATATGGATATGCACAGTGCTGCGGCCGCCCACGCGCCGCTGGTCCAGGTCGGCAAGGCCGACGTCGGCGCCGAGGACGTGCTGGCCGTCGCCCGGGGCAACGCCCGGGTCGAGATCGGCCCCGACGCGATCGCCGAGATGGCGACCGCGCGCGCCCGGATCGACGCCCTCGCCGCGGAACCGCGTCCCGTCTACGGCGTCTCGACCGGCTTCGGCGCCCTCGCCGTCCGGCACATCAGCCCCGAGCTGCGCGCCCAGCTGCAGCGCTCGCTGGTGCGCTCGCACGCCGCCGGGATGGGCCCGGTGGTCGAGCGCGAGGTCGTCCGCGCGCTGATGTTCCTGCGGATGAAGACCCTCGCCAGCGGTCGCACCGGTGTCCGCCCGCTGGTCGCGCAGACCATGGCCGCCCTCCTCAACGCCGGCATCACCCCGGTGGTCCGCGAGTTCGGCTCGCTCGGCTGCTCCGGCGACCTCGCGCCGCTGTCGCACTGCGCGCTCGTGCTCATGGGCGAGGGCGTGGCCACCGGCCCCGACGGCGTCGAGAAGCCCGCCGGCGAGCTGCTCGCCGCCGCCGGCATCGAGCCGGTCGAACTGCTGGAGAAGGAGGGCCTCGCCCTCATCAACGGCACCGACGGCATGCTCGGCATGCTGGTCATGGCCATCGCGGACCTGCAGCGGCTGTTCACCACCGCCGACATCACCGCCGCGATGACCCTGGAGGCGCTGCTCGGCAGCGACAAGGTGCTCGCGCCCGAACTGCACGCCCCGATCCGCCCGCACCCCGGCCAGGCGGCCGCCGCGGCCAACATGCTGGCCGTGCTCCAGGGCTCCGGCCTCACCGGCCACCACCAGGACGACGCGCCGCGGGTCCAGGACGCCTACTCGATCCGCTGCGCCCCGCAGGTCGCCGGCGCCGGCCGCGACACCCTCGCCCACGCCCAGCTGGTCGCCTCCCGGGAGCTGGCCGCCTCGGTCGACAACCCGGTGGTGCTGCCCGACGGCCGGGTCGAGTCCAACGGCAACTTCCACGGCGCCCCGGTCGCCTACGTGCTGGACTTCCTCGCCATCGCCGCCGCCGACCTCGGCTCGATCTCCGAGCGCCGCACCGACCGGCTGCTCGACAAGGCCCGCTCGCACGGCCTGCCGGCCTTCCTGGCCGACGACCCGGGCGTGGACTCCGGCCTGATGATCGCCCAGTACACCCAGGCCGCGCTGGTCAGCGAGAACAAGCGGCTCGCGGTCCCGGCCTCGGTCGACTCGATCCCCTCCTCGGCCATGCAGGAGGACCACGTCTCGATGGGCTGGTCCGCCGCGCGCAAGCTGCGCCAGTCCGTGGAGAACCTCGGCCGCGTCCTGGCCGTCGAGCTCACCGCCGCCGCCCGGGCGCTGGAGATCCGCCAGCAGGCCGGCGCGGGAGCCGAACCGGCCCCCGCCACGGCCGCGGCGATGGCCGCCGCCCGGGCCGCCGGGGTCGGCGGCGCCGGCCGCGACCGCTTCCTCTCGCCGGACCTGGAGGCCGCCGCCGCGCTGGTCGCCTCGGGCGAGCTGGTGGGGGCCGTCGAGCGGGTCACCGGCCCGCTGGCCTGACGACCGCGCCGCACCCGAGGGACGGGGCGGGTGACCGGTGGCGCGGGACGCCGCCGGTCACCGGTCCCAGTCGCTCTTCGGGGCCGCCGGGCCGCGCTGGTCCTGGATCCGTTCGGCGAGCGAGGCGGAGACGTTGACGCCGACGATGCCGGCCCAGCACACCAGCAGGCCCCAGAAGCCGCCCTGGTCGGCCGCGATGCCGGACAGCGGGATGCCGAGCACCAGCGAGATGATCGGGAGCCGGGTCGCCGACCGGCGGCCGAAGCGGCGCGGCCCGTACCCCGGACGGGCGTACTCCCCGGCCGGGCCGTAGCCGTTGGCCGGGCCGAGCCGCTCCGCCACCCGGCGCTCCACCCGGGCGTCGAGGCGGGCGTCGAGCCGGGCGAGGAAGGAGTCGACGAGTTCCGCCTCGTACTCCGGGCCGAGCTCCTTGCGGGCCTGCAGCGAGGCGTCCAGATCGCGCCGCAGGTCGTCCTGACGAGTGTCCATACGGTCAGCCTGCTCCCTCCGGAGGCCGCCGGTCCATCGGTCCGACGGGGATTCAGGGCGGTCTCAGGGAGAATTCAGGGTCACCCCGAGACGGCTCCCGCACCCTCCGCGCCCGACCGCGCGCCGACCGCGCGCCGACCGCGCGCCCGCCCCGGGGCCGTACCGGGAGGTCTCGTCCGATGTCCCGTCGGGCGAGACGTCTTTGCCAGCGGCGGCCCGCTGCTGCACAGTCGTCCGAACAGCTCGCATCCGGAGGTACTGCCATGACCGCCACCGACGACGCCGGCCCGGTCGGTCCCTCCGCCCGGCTGCTCCAGCTCTTCGAGGGTCACCGGCTCACCCCCACCCAGCGGCGGATCGCGCACTCGCTGGTCCGGCACGCCACCGAGGCGCCGTTCCTCTCCAGCGTCGAGGTCGCCGAACTCGCCGGCGTCAGCCAGCCCTCGGTGACCCGGTTCGCGGTGGCCCTCGGCTACGACGGCTACCCGGCGCTGCGCAAGCAGCTGCGCGAACTCGGCGCCGGCGAGGCCGCCGCCCCCGAGACCCCGGCCGACGCCGTCCGCAACGAGCACCAGCAGGCAGTCCTCGCCGAGATCGAGCACCTGCGCCACCTGGCCGAGCTGCTCGCCGACCCCGAGCCGATCGCCCGCGCCGCCCGGCTGCTCGCAGCCTCGCGCCCGCTGCCGGTGCTCGGTCTGCGGGCCGCCTCGGCGCAGGCGCGCGGCTTCGCGTACTTCGCCGCCAAGGTGCACCCGGACGTCCGGCTGCTGGACGAGGGCGGCAGCATGCTCGCCGACCGCCTCGAACAGGCCGCCGCGGCGGGTGCGAGCGTGCTGCTCTGCTTCGCCCTGCCGCGGTACCCGCGCGAGCTGATGGACGCCCTGGCGGTGGCCCGGGAGTGCGGTCTGACCGTCGTCACCGTGGCCGACAGCGTCTTCGCGCCGGTCGCCAAGCTGTCCGACCTGATGCTGCCGGCCGCCGTCGGCACCGGGCTGGTCTTCGACACCGCCTGCGCCCCGATGATGCTCGGCCGGGTGCTGCTGCAGACCATGTGCGACGAACTCCCGGGCGCCGAGGCGCGGCTGGAGTCCATCGAGCAGTCGGCGACGGCCCGGGGACTGTTCCTGGAGTAGCCCCCGCGGGTCGGGGATCGCGGGTCAGGCTTCCAGGGTCTGCCGGATCCGCCGCAGCGTCGCCCGCATGCCGGCCCGGTTGTGCGCGGCCCGCCGCTCCGGGGCGACGCCGCTGAAGACCTTGCCGAGCAGTTCGGCGGCGGGCGCGCTCCGCCCGGTCCGCAGGTCCCGCCAGTACTCGGTGAGGTTCGTGCCGCCCGCGCCGTCCGGCGCGAACCGGTAGCCCCACTCGGCGATCGGCAGCCCGAAGGCGTCCACCCGGAACGCGAACTCGCTGCCGGGCCGGGCCGTCGTCACCCGGCAGGTGGTGAACCAGACGAACAGGCCGCGCCGGTTCCAGCCGACGAACCGGTCCCCGGCCCGCAGCGGCCCCCGCCGGGCCCACACCGCCCGGCACTCGGGGCTCCACTCGCCGGTCCGGCGGACGGTGCTGACGGCGCGGTAGACCTCCGTCGGCGTGGCGGCCACGCCGATGCTCTCCTCGATGCCCCATTCGCGGTCCATGCCCGCCCTCCCGGTTCGTCCGCGCGGCCCGGAACGCCGCCCCGGCGACCGTACCCGCAGGTTGGCGATCCGCCCAGGGTGGGCATCATTCCGGTCAGGGGGTGCCGCCATGCGTGTGATCCACGAAATGAAGTTCGTCGGCCGGCTCGCCTCCGGAGCCGACGAGTGGTCCTGCCCGACCTGCGGACGGCGCGTCACCCTGCGCCGTCTGCCCGATCCCGAACTCACCGTGCTCGACCCGGGCGACGAGAGCGTCGTCCATGTCGGCGTGATCGAACCCGACGCCCGCGCCGCCGCGGCCGCCGCCGAGCAGTACGGCCTCGGCCCGGTCCAGGAGATCCCCCGTCCGCCCCGGACCCCGGCCCCGCCCGGCGCCCGGTCCGCCGACGTCCCCGACGACGCCGACCGCCGCTGGCTCGCCGAGATCGGCATCGACTGGGACGGCGACGCGGCGGCCTGAGGAGAGGTCAGTGTCGAGGTGCGTACAACTGCAGGTCCACTGTCGGGAGTTCACTTGACAGCGGTGCGGTGAGCGGCACCGGCTCGCCGTACTTGCCGTGCAGCACTCCCTGGTAGGCGCCGTCCCGGGGGTGGGTGTAGAGCGTCCAGACGCCCTTGCGGGGGTCGACGGTCAGGAGCGCCGACACCCCGGCGGTGGCGTACCAGTCGGTTTTGGTGGCGACGGACCTGACGCCCTCGGAGTTCGAGATCACCTCGATCGCGAGAGCCACATCGCGTGGATCTGCCAGCCATTCGTCGTCGTCCTCCCATTCGACGGGGAGCACGACGAGGTCGGGAGTGGCGTAGTCGTCCCTGTTGTCCGGCATGGCGATGGACGAGACCTCGTAGGTGTCGAGGCCCGCGGGAAGCAGTGGGGCGAGCCGGCGATTGAGTCGCTTGATGGTCCCCGCGTGCTTTCCGCGAGGAGGCGGGGACATCACCAGGGTTCCTCCGATGATCTGAACTCGGAGGCCGGTGCTCCGCTCGATCTCCTCCGCCGCGTCCCGGAGTCTCCCCGGCCGCACGGTGATGGCCGTCATCGCGTCCTCCATTCGTCGGCGCCTGGGCCGATCGGCTGGTGTTCGCCGGGTTCAGCGTAGCGCGGGGGGTACCGGTCGTACGGGCGCTGATCGGATGTGCCCAGGTCTGGCCGAAGGCTGAATGTTTGGATATATTCAGCCGAGTCGAGCCTGAATGAATTCATCCGCAAGGAGACCGTGACATGGTGCAGCAGGCGAGTGGGCCGCGTGAGGTGCGGGCGGCACGGGGGACCGGGCTGACCACGCAGGGCTGGCAGCAGGAGGCCGCCCTGCGGATGCTCATGAACAACCTCGACCCCGAGGTGGCCGAGCACCCGTCGAAGCTGGTCGTCTACGGCGGCACCGGCAAGGCCGCGCGCGACTGGCGCTCCTTCGACGCCATGGTGCGCACGCTGGAGGGCCTGAAGCAGGACGAGACCATGCTGGTCCAGTCCGGCCGCCCGGTCGGCGTCATGCAGACCCACGAGTGGGCGCCGCGCGTGCTCATCGCCAACTCCAACCTGGTCGGCGACTGGGCCAACTGGGAGGAGTTCCGCCGCCTGGAGAGCCTCGGGCTCACCATGTACGGCCAGATGACGGCCGGCTCCTGGATCTACATCGGCACCCAGGGCATCCTCCAGGGCACCTACGAGACCTTCGCCGCCGTCGCCAACAAGCGCTTCGACGGGACGCTCGCAGGCACCATCACCCTCACCGCCGGCCTCGGCGGCATGGGCGGCGCCCAGCCGCTGGCCGTCACCATGAACGGTGGCGTGGCGATCTGTGTCGACTGCGACCCGTCCCGGATCTCCCGCCGGATCGAGCACCGCTACCTGGACGTCGAGGCCAAGAACCTCGCGCACGCGCTGGAGCTGGCCACCGAGGCCCGCGACAAGAAGCAGCCGCTCTCCATCGGCCTGCTGGGCAACGCCGCCGAGGTGTTCCCGCAGCTGCTGGCGATGGACGCGCCCATCGACATCGTCACCGACCAGACCAGCGCCCACGACCCGCTGAGCTACCTGCCGGTCGGCGTCCCCTTCGACGACATGGCCACCTACGCGGCCGAGAAGCCCGCCGAGTTCACCACCCGCTCGCGCGAGTCGATGGCCAGGCACGTCGAGGCGATGGTCGGCTTCCAGGACCGCGGCGCCGAGGTCTTCGACTACGGCAACTCGATCCGCGGCGAGGCCCAGCTGGCCGGCTACGACCGCGCCTTCGCCTTCCCCGGCTTCGTCCCCGCCTACATCCGGCCGCTGTTCTGCGAGGGCAAGGGCCCGTTCCGCTGGGCCGCCCTGTCCGGCGACCCGCAGGACATCGCCAAGACCGACAAGGCCGTGCTCGACCTCTTCCCGGAGAACGAGTCGCTGCACCGCTGGATCAGGATGGCCCAGGAGAAGGTGCACTTCCAGGGCCTGCCGGCGCGGATCTGCTGGCTCGGCTACGGCGAGCGCGACAAGGCCGGCGAGCGCTTCAACGACATGGTCGCCTCCGGCGAGCTGTCCGCCCCGATCGTCATCGGCCGCGACCACCTGGACTGCGGCTCCGTCGCCTCCCCCTACCGGGAGACCGAGGCGATGCTGGACGGCTCCGACGCGATCGCCGACTGGCCGCTGCTCAACGCCATGGTCAACGTCGCCTCCGGCGCGTCCTGGGTCTCGATCCACCACGGCGGCGGCGTCGGCATCGGCCGCTCGATCCACGCCGGCCAGGTCACCGTCGCCGACGGCACCGCGCTCGCGGGCGAGAAGATCCGCCGGGTGCTCACCAACGACCCGGGCATGGGCGTCATCCGCCACGTCGACGCCGGCTACGACCGGGCCGACGAGGTCGCCGCCGAGCGCGGCGTGCGGGTCCCGATGAACGAGCACGGCTCGACGGGCGAGCTGTGAGCGAGCAGGGCTCCGCGAGCTTCGAACGGATGTGGGCGGAGCTGCTCCCCGTGGGCCGCTCCGCCGCGTCCGGCGGCTACCGCCGTTTCGCCTGGAACCGCGCCGACGCCGAGTGCCGGGCCTGGTTCGAGCAGCAGGCCCGCGACCGGGGCCTGCACTACGAGCTGGACCGCAACGGCAACCAGTGGGCCTGGCTCGGCGACCCGGCCGGCGAGGGCGCGGTGGTCACCGGCTCGCACCTGGACTCCGTGCCCGACGGCGGCGCCTTCGACGGCCCGCTCGGCGTGGTCTCCTCCTTCGCGGCGCTCGACGAGCTGCGCGACCGGGGGACCGCGCTCACCCGGCCGCTGGCGATCGTCAACTTCGGCGACGAGGAGGGCGCCCGGTTCGGGGTGGCCTGCATCGGCTCCCGGCTCACCGCCGGGGTGCTCGCCAAGGAGCAGGCGTACGAGCTGCGCGACGCCGACGGCGTCCGGCTGCCCGACGCGATGGAGCGGGCCGGCCAGGACCCGACCGCGATCGGCGCGGACGGCGACCGGCTGGCCCGGATCGGCGCCTTCGTCGAGCTCCACGTCGAGCAGGGCCGCTACCTGACCGAGGAGCACCCGGTCGGCGTGGCGAGCGCGATCTGGCCGCACGGCCGCTGGCGGTTCGACTTCCGCGGCGAGGCCAACCACGCCGGCACCACCCGGATCGAGGACCGCCGCGACCCGATGCTGACCTACGCCAACACCGTGCTCGCCGCGCGGAAGAAGGCGAAGCTCGCGGGCGCGCTGGCCACCTTCGGCAAGGTCGCCGTGGAGCCCAACGGCACCAACGCGATCGCCTCGCTGGTGCGCGGCTGGCTGGACTCCAGGGCGGCCGACGAGGCCACCCTCACCGCGCTGGTCGAGGAGATCGGCCGGGCCGCCGCCGAACGCGGCGAGCGCGACGGCGTCGAGGTCGGGCTCACCCGCGAGTCCTACACCCCGGTGGTGGACTTCGACGGCCCGCTGCGCGACCGGCTCGCCGCCCGGCTGGGCGGCGTCCCGGTGCTGCCCACCGGCGCGGGACACGACGCCGGGATCCTCGCCTCGGCCGTCCCGACCGCGATGCTGTTCGTGCGGAACCCGAGCGGCGTCTCGCACTCCCCGGCGGAGCACGCCGAGCCGGCCGACTGCCTGGCCGGTGTCACCGCCCTCGCCGACGTACTGGAGGACCTGGCGTGTCAGTGAGCAGTGCCGGAGACGCGCGACCGACGACGTACTGGGCCCAGTACGCCTGGCTGCCGCACGCGAACGGGCCGGTGGTCGAGCAGGACGTGCTGATCAGCACCGCGGCCGGCGGCCGGATCGCCCGGGTGCAGCCGGACAGCGGGCCCTGCCCGCCCGGCGCCGTCCGGCTGGAGGGACTGCTGCTCCCGGGGCAGGCGAACGCGCACTCGCACGCCTTCCACCGGGCGCTGCGCGGCCACGTCCAGGTCGGCTCCGGCACCTTCTGGACCTGGCGCGACACCATGTACCGGTTCGCCGGAGCGCTCGACCCGGACCGCTACCTGGCCCTCGCCACCGCCGCCTACGCGGAGATGGCGCTCGCCGGGATCACCGCCGTCGGCGAGTTCCACTACCTGCACCACGCGCCCGGCGGCGCCCGGTACGACGATCCCAACGCGATGGGCGAGGCGCTGATCGAGGCCGCCGCCCGGGCCGGCATCCGGATCACCCTGCTCGACACCTGCTACCTGTCCTCCGGCTTCGGGACCGAGCCGACCAGGCCGCAGCTGCGGTTCAGCGACGGCGACGCGGACGCCTGGGCCGAGCGGGCCGACCTGCTGAAGGCCCGCGAGCACGCCCGGATCGGCGCCGCGATCCACTCGGTGCGCGCCGTGCCCGCCGAGCAGCTCGGCACCGTCGCCGACTGGGCGTCCTCGCGCCGGGCGCCGCTGCACGTCCACCTGTCCGAGCAGACCGCCGAGAACGACGCCTGCCTCGCCGCGCACGGGGTCACCCCGACCCGGTTGCTCGCCGACCGCGGCGCGCTCGGCCCGCGCACCTCGGTCGTGCACGCCACCCACCTCACCGAGGACGACGTCGAGCTGCTGACCGGCTCCTCCACCACCGTCTGCATGTGCCCCACCACCGAGCGGGACCTCGCGGACGGGATCGGCCCGGCCCGGCAGCTGGCCTCCGGGGGGTGCCCGATCACCCTCGGCAGCGACAGCCACGCCGTCGTCGACCCGTTCGAGGAGGCCCGGGCGCTGGAGCTGAACGAGCGGCTGCGCACCCGTACCCGCGGCCACTGGACGGCGAACGCGCTGCTCCGGGCCGGGACGGAGGACGGCCACGCCTCGCTCGGCTGGCCCGAGGCGGGGCGGATCGAGGCGGGCGCGCTGGCCGACTTCACCGTGATCGCCCTGGATTCGGTGCGCACCGCGGGCCCGGCGCCCCGGCTGGGCGCGGAGGTCGCGGTGTTCGCGGCCGCCGCGGCCGACGTCCGGCACCTGGTGGTCGGCGGCCGGCACGTGGTCAAGGACGGCGCGCACCTGCTGGTGCCGGACGTGCCGGGCGCGCTGCGCTCCTCGATCGCCGCGCTCGGCTGCTGAGTTCCCGGCCGCCGCGGCCGCCCCGGACCCGTCCCCCATCCCCGTTCCCGTTCCCGTTCCCGAAAGGTTCCGACGTGAGCAGCTCGAACAGCACCCCGAGCGGCAGCCCGACCATGCCGAGCACCCTGATCACCGGGATCGGCACCCTGGTCACCAACGATCCCGCGCACGGGACCGGGCCGCTCGGCGCGCTCACCGACGCGGCGGTGGTGATCGACGGCGGCACCGTCGCCTGGGTCGGCCCGGCGGTCGAGGCCCCCGCCGCCGACGAGCGGTTCGACGCGGCGGGCCGCGCCCTGCTGCCCGGCTGGGTGGACTCGCACGCCCACCTGGTCTTCGCCGGCGACCGCACCGCCGAGTTCAACGCCCGGATGTCCGGGCAGTCGTACTCGGCCGGCGGCATCCGCACCACGGTGGCCGCCACCCGGGCCGCCGCCGACGCCGAGCTGGACGCCAACCTGGCCCGGCTGGTGCGGGAGGCGCTCCGCCAGGGCACCACGCTGGTGGAGTGCAAGTCCGGGTACGGACTCACGGTGGAGGACGAGTCGCGGGCGCTGCGGATCGCCTCCTCGTACACGCCGGAGACCACCTACCTGGGCGCGCACGTGGTGGCCCCGGAGTTCGCCGACGACCCGGCGGCCTACGTCGAGCTGGTCACCGGTCCGATGCTGGACGCCTGCGCGCCGTACGCGCGCTGGGTGGACGTGTTCTGCGAGAAGGGCGCCTTCGACGGCGACCAGGCCCGGGCGATCCTCACCGCGGGGATCGCGCGCGGACTGGTCCCCCGGGTGCACGCCAACCAGCTCACCTACGGGCCCGGTGTGCAGCTGGCGGTGGAGCTGGGCGCGGCCTCGGCCGACCACTGCACCCATCTCACGGACGAGGACGTGGCCGCGCTGGCGGGTTCGTCGACGGTGGCGACGCTGCTGCCGGGGGCGGAGTTCTCCACCCGGGCGGTCTACCCGGACGCGCGCCGGCTGCTGGACGCGGGGGCGGTGGTGGCCCTGTCCACCGACTGCAACCCGGGCTCCAGCTTCACGAGTTCGATGGCGTTCTGCGTCGCGGTGGCGGTGCGGGAGATGGGCATGACGCCGGACGAGGCGGTCTGGGCCGCGACGGCGGGCGGCGCGCGGGCGCTGCGGCGCGACGATGTCGGCACGGTGCGGGTGGGGGCCCGGGCGGATCTGCAGCTGCTGGACGCGCCCTCGCCGGTGCACCTGGCCTACCGGCCGGGTGTGCCGCTGACGGCGGCGGTCTGGCGGGCCGGCGTCCGCGAGGTCTGACCGGATTCTCCGGGCGGTGTCCGGCGGCGGGGGGGGGGGGGGGGGGGGGGCCCCCCCCCCCCCCCCCCCCCGCCCCCCCCCCCCCCCCCCCCCCCCCCGCGCGCCCCCCCCCGGGGGGGGGGGGGGGGGCCCCCCCCCCCCCCCCCCCCCGCCGGGGTGACCCCCACCGCCGCCTTCCTCCCCG
>NZ_JBIWIF010000006.1:0-13837 GCF_044764505.1 Kitasatospora sp. NPDC094019 | reverse complement strand
GTAGGGGGGGGGGCGGGGGGGGGGGGGGGGGGGGGGGCGGGGCCGCGGGGGGCCGGCGGGGGGGGGGGGGGGGGGGGGGGGGGGGGGGGGGGGGGGGGGGCCCCCCCCCCCCCCGCCGCCGTGCGTCAGCCGAGCCCCAGCGACCGCCGCAGGAAGTCGAGCTGGTGGTGCAGCAGGTGCTCCGCCAGCACCGGGTCGCCCGGCGAGTGGCCGGCGCCGGGGAGCGGCAGGAACTCGTGCGGGCGGCCGGCGGCGAGCAGCGCGGCGGAGAGCCGCAGGCTGTGGGCGGGCAGCACGTTGTCGTCGGCGAGGCCGTGGACCAGCAGCAGCGGGCGGCGCAGCCCGGGGGCGTCGGGGAGCAGCGAGGCGGCCTCGTAGCGTTCGGGGTGCTCGTCCGGGTGGCCGAGGAAGCGTTCCTTCCAGTGGGTGTCGTAGAGCCGGTGGTCGGTGGGGGCGGCCCCGGCGACGGCGGCGTGGAACACGTCGGGGCGGCGCAGGACGGCGAGCGCGGCGAGGAAGCCGCCGAAGGACCAACCGCGGACGCCGACCCGGTCGAGGTCGAGCAGTCCGGGGCGCAGGGCCGCGGTGGCGCGCAGGGCGTCGACCTGGTCGTCGAGGGCGGGGTCGGCGATGTCCGCGTGGACGCTCTTCTCCCAGCGCGGGCCGCGCCCGGGGGTGCCCCGGCCGTCGACGACCAGGACGGCGAAGCCCTGGTCGGCGAACCACTGCGAGGTCAGGTCCCACCAGTGCGGCGCGGCGGAGACCTTGGCCATGGCGGGGCCGCCGTAGGGGTCGAGCAGGACGGGCAGCGGGCCGTCGCCGGGGCGGTGGCCCGCGGGCAGGAAGAGGGCGGCGCGGAGTTCGCGCGGGCCGAGCCGGAGCAGTTCGGGGCGGGCGGTGAGGACGGGTGCCGGTGTGTGGGAGCGGACGGTCACGGCGGGCCGGTCCGGGCGGTGGACGGTGGTCCGGCCGGTGGGTGCGCCGGGCGTGCGCGCGGTGTGGACGAGTGTGCCGGCGCGCCGCACGCCGGTGTGCGTGCCGGGCTCGTGGCTGAGCCGGACGGCGCCCGCGGCCGGGTCCCACGACCAGAGGTGGGTCTCGGTGGGGTCGTCGGAGGCGGTGAACAGTACCTGTTCGCCGTCGGTCCCGAGGACGGCGCGCAGCTGGAGGCCGGGCGGGGTGACGGGGGCGCCGTCGACGGTGAGGTGGCGGGTGTCGCCCCGGTCGGCGGCGTCGACGAGGGCGCCGGCGGCGGTCCGGGCGGGCAGGCCGGGGAGCAGTTCGACCCAGTGCTCGTCGTGGCGTTCGGCGAGGACGCGGGTGGCGCCGTCGGCGGGGTCGATCGCGAGGGTGAGCACGGTGCGCTGGTCGCGGCTCTGCACGGCGGCGTAGGGCCCGTGGGCGTCCCAGCCGGCGGCGGTCAGGTACTCGAAACCGGTCCGGTCCCAGTGGACCTCGACCCGTCCGCCGTCGAGGTCGAGCAGCCAGAGGCCGACGTCGGCGTTGTCGGTGCCGGCCAGCGGGTAGCGGTGCGTGCGCGGTGGCCGGGCCGGGTCGGCGGGGTCGGCGTGGTGGAGGAGGCGCAGCGGGCGCTCGTCGACCCGGGCCACCAGCAGCCGGGTGCCGTCGGGGGACCACCAGTGGGCGCGGTGGCGGTGCATGGACTCGGCGGCGACGTGTTCGGGCAGGCCGTAGCGGACCTCCTCGTGCTCGGGTTCGGCGAGCGCGCGGTCGCCGCGGCCGTCGATCCCGACGACCCGCAGGGCGCCGCCGCCGGCGTAGGCGACGCGGCGGCCGGAGGGGTCGGGACGGGGGTCGTGCACCTCGGTGGCGGTGGGGATCCGGCGGGCCTCGCCGGTGACGGTGTCGACGGTCCACAGGGCGCCGCCCAGGGCGAGGGCGGCGGTCCGGCCGGCGGCGTCGGTCGTGTACGCGGTGATGCCGCCGCCGAGGACGCGCAGGCGCTCGCGGCGGATCCGTTCGGCCTCGGTGGGTTCGCCGTCGGCGGCGCCGAGCGCGACCGGGTCGGCGAGCAGGCGCTCCTCACCGGTGTCGGTGTCGAGCGCCCAGAGCCGGCCGACCGGGTCGTCGCCGGCCGGGCTGCGCAGGAAGAGCACGGTGCGGCCGTCGGCGCCGACGGTCGGGGCGGCGGGCGCGCCGAGGGTCAGGCGCCGGGTACGGGCGAGCTGGCGGGGCAGCGATTCGGTCGGCATGCCGGGCACCATAGGCACATCCGCCCGGCTGTCGTCGAGGGGTGGCCGGCCGGGGGGAGGGAACGACGGGGGCGGGAACGACGGGGGCGGGGAGAACGGCCGGGGCCGCCGCGGATTCCTGGAATCCGCGGCGGCCCCGGGGCCGGTCGGGCCGACGTCAGTGGACGTCGCCCATCAGCCGCACGACGTTGCGGCGGTACATGTACAGCGCCGCGCCGGCGAGGATCGCCATGCCGCCCTGGACCGCGAAGTACCAGGTGGAGCCGACCACCTCGTCACCGAGGACGAGCTGGAAGATGGCCGCGACGCAGTCACCCGCGGTGACCGCGAGGAACCACACGCCCATCATCTGGCTGGCGTACTTGGTCGGCGCCAGCTTGGTGGTGACGGACAGGCCGACCGGGGAGAGGGTCAGCTCGCCGACGGTCTGGATCAGGTAGACCATGGCCAGCCAGAGCGGCGTGACCTTGGTGCCGCCGGAGGCGGCGGCCATCGCCAGCATCATGACGATGAACGAGGCGCCGATCATCAGCAGGCCGAAGGAGAACTTCGCGGTGGTGCTGGGGTTCTTGGAGCGGCGCGAGAGCGCCACCCAGATCCAGGCGAAGACCGGGGCCAGGGCCATGATGTACAGCGGGTTGAGCGACTGGAACCAGCTGGACGGGAAGTCGAAGCCGAACAGCGTGGACGAGGTGTTGTCCTGCGCGAAGATGTTCAGCGTCGAGCCGGACTGGTCGTAGATCATCCAGAACACGGCGGCGGCGACGAAGAACCAGATGTAGCCGCTCATCCGGGACTGCTCGGTCTCGTCGAGGTCCTTGTCGCGCTTCACCTTGGCGAAGACGAAGACCGGGATCGCGAGGCCCGCGATGGAGAGCGGCCAGATCGCCCAGTTGATGGTGAAGTGGCCGGTCAGCGCGACGACCGCGTAGAAGACGACGGCGGCGGCGAGCCAGAGGCCGGCCTTCTTGAAGATCGCGCTCTTCTCGGCGGCCGAGATCGGCGAGGTCACCACGTCGCTCTTGGCGCTGAGGTGGCGGGTGCCGAGCAGGAACTGGGCGAGGCCCAGGGCCATGCCGACGCCGGCCAGGGCGAAGCCCAGGTGCCAGTCGACCTTCTGGCCGATGGTGCCGATGACCAGCGGGGCGGCGAAGGCACCGAGGTTGATGCCCATGTAGAAGATGGTGAAGCCGCCGTCCCGGCGCGGGTCGTTGGGCCCGTCGTAGAGGTGGCCGACCATCGTCGAGATGTTGGCCTTGAGCAGGCCCGAGCCGATCGCGATCAGGGCGAGGCCGCCGAAGAACGACACGCCGACCGGCAGGGCCAGCAGGAAGTGCCCGATCATGATGATCGTGCCGCCGAGGGCGACGGTCTTCCGGGCGCCGAGGAAGCGGTCGGCGATCCAGCCGCCCGGGAGGGCCAGCAGGTAGACCATCGCCGTGTAGACGCTGTAGACGGCGCTCGCGACGGCGAGCTTCATGCCGAGGCCACCGTCGGTGACGGAGGCGGTCATGTAGAGCACCAGCAGGGCACGCATGCCGTAGTAGCTGAAGCGCTCCCACATCTCGCTCATGAAGAGGGTGGCGAGGCCCCGGGGGTGCCCGAGGAAGGTCTTGCCGCTGGGAGAGGCCGACTGAACGCCGGGCTCCAGGGTCGTAGACGCCATGTGTAGTGGTTCCTTGCCTGACAGCGTCCGCCAAGGGGGGTGGAGGCGGACGTGGACCAAACCACTGTACGTGGCGATATTTGGCGGCATCAGCTGACAAAAGCCGTGCATCAGGTAGGGAAATGGCAAAGTCCGCGCGAGATCAGTCCGCGTTATCCATGGTAGAGCCGCGATTATTCCTTCAGTTACAAGCTTGGGGAGCAGGATCTTCGCCGAACGCGCGGTCCGGGCGTGTCGGTTGGGGGCCGAACACCCCCCGTATAACGATCACGCACTGTGAACTACCTCACGACGGCAACGGCCGCACCCCGGCGGACTACCATCAGCCCATGACCTGTGTGCTGCTCGCCGAGGACGACCCCGCGATCTCCGAACCGCTCGCCCGGGCGCTGCGCCGCGAGGGATACGAGGTGCTCGTCCGTGAGGACGGCCCCTCCGCGCTGGCCGCCGGGCTCGGCGAGGAGGTCGACCTCGTCGTGCTCGACCTCGGCCTGCCCGAGATGGACGGCCTGGAGGTGTGCCGCCGGCTGCGCGCGGACGGCCGCAGCTGCCCCGTCCTGGTGCTCACCGCCCGCGCCGACGAGGTCGACACGGTGGTCGGCCTGGACGCCGGTGCCGACGACTACGTCACCAAGCCGTTCCGGCTCGCCGAACTGCTCGCCCGGGTCCGGGCCCTGCTCCGGCGCGGCAACGTCGACCAGCTGACCACCGGCGCGCACGGCGTCAAGATCGACATCGAGTCGCACCGGGCCTGGCTCGGCGAGGAGGAGCTCACCCTCTCCGCCAAGGAGTTCGAGCTGCTCCGGGTGCTGGTCCGGGACGCCGGCCGGGTGGTCACCCGCGAGGAGATCATGCGGCAGGTCTGGGACACCACCTGGTGGACCTCCACCAAGACCCTGGACATGCACATCTCCTGGCTGCGCAAGAAGCTCGGCGACGATGCCGCCAACCCCCGCTACATCGCCACCGTGCGCGGGGTCGGCTTCCGCTTCGAGAAGAATTAGCCCGAGCGGACGCCCCGACCGGGGGCGCCCACCACCACCGGGAGCGGCAGCGTGAAACGCCGAATGATCAACTCGCTGCTGGGCGTGGTCCTGGTGGTGGTCGTGGTGTTCTGCGTCCCGCTGGCGGTGGTGGAGAAGCGCACCATCGTCAGTTCGGCCCAGGACCGGGTGGACGCCGCCGCCGTCCGGGTGCTCTCCCTGGTCGAGACCCGGCTCGCCGCCAACGAGCCGGTCACCGGCGACAAGTTCGCCAACCAGGTCTCCGAGGGCCAGTACGTCGAGGTGGACATCCCCGGCCGGGCGGTCGTCTCCAGCGGGCAGCGGCCCGACGGCGACCATGTGCTGAAGGCGGTCGAACACGGCGCCAGCGGCGAGACCGTCACCGTCGAGCAGTCCCGCGAGGCCGTCGACCACGAGATCGCCAACATGCTGCTGCTGCTCGGCGTGGTCGCGCTGCTCGCCGTGCAGGCCGCCGTCGCCCTCGCCGTCTGGCAGGCCAAACGGCTCGCCCAGCCGCTCACCGACCTCGCCGAGACCGCCGAGCGGCTCGGCTCCGGCGACCCGCGCCCGCGCGACCGCCGCTACGGCGTGCCCGAACTCGACCGGGTCGCCGAGGTGCTCGACGTCAGCGCCGAGCGGATCGCCCGGATGCTCACCGCCGAACGCCGGCTCGCCGCCGACGCCTCGCACCAGCTGCGCACCCCGCTCACCGCGCTCTCCATGCGGCTGGAGGAGATCACCGCGCTGGCCGAGGACCCGGAGACGGTCAAGGAGGAGGCCGTCATCGCCCTCCAGCAGGTCGAGCGGCTCACCGACGTCGTCCAGCGGCTGCTGACCACCCAGCGCGACCCGCGCAGCCCCACCGCCGTCGCCTTCGACGTCGACGACGTGGTCAAGCAGCAGGTCGAGGAGTGGGGGCCGTCGCTGCGCGGCACCGGGCGGGTGCTCCAGGTGGAGGGCCTGCGCGGGGTCACCGCCGTCGGCACCCCCGGCACGGTCGCCCAGGTGCTGGCCACCCTGATCGAGAACTCGCTGATGCACGGCGCCGGGACGGTCACCCTGCGGGTCCGGCCGTCCGGGACGTCGGTGGTGGTCGAGGTGCAGGACGAGGGCCCCGGGGTCCCGCCCGAGCTGGGCAACCGGGTGTTCGAGCGCGCGGTCAGCGGCCGCAACTCGACCGGCATCGGGCTGGCCGTCGCCCGTGACCTCGCGGAGGCGGACGGCGGCCGGCTGGAGCTGCTCTCGCTGCGGCCGGCGGTGTTCGCGCTGTTCCTCGGCCGCAGCCGGCGCGAGGTGTAGGCCGGACCGTCCGGACCGGTGCGGTCAGAGCCGCTCGTCGCGGACCACGTCCAGGTCGGTGAAGGTGGGCGGCGCGTCGCAGAGCGCCACCATCTCGCGGTAGATCCGGTCCGTCTCCGGCAGGTTCGAGTTGCGCATCGCGTCCTCGTACGAGGCGAACTCGACGATCTCCACCACGTGCCGGGGGTCGGAGCGGTCGGTGGCGACCATCGCGTGGTCGGCGGTCCGCCGGCCCTCGGTCGTCTCGGCCCAGCGGTCCATCAGGCCGTTGAGCTCGTCGAGGCGGTCGGTGCGGCATTCGATGATCTGGACGAAGGTCATGGCGAGCCTCCTGCGTCCCCCGGGGCCTCGATCGTTCGCCGGCCGTGCTCGCCCCCGGTCACCACTCTCCTCCTGCCGCGGCGGGGGCGGCAAGGCGGGAGGGCCGGTCTACTCGGCCTTGGCGAGCCGGATCTGCTCGGTGGCGAGCACCAGCTCGGCCTGGGCGACCACGGCCGCGGCGCCGGTCGGCTCCGGTGCGGGCACCCCGGCCACCGGCTCCGGGACGGCCTTGAACACCCACGTCCGGTACGAGACGAAGCGGAACACCGTGCCCAGGGCGAGACCGCCGACCTTCGCGGCCAGCTGCTCGAAGTGCGAGTCGAGCCCGAGCGAGTACACCGAGAAGGCGAGCACCCCGGTCTCGATCAGCATGCCGGCACCGCTGAACAGCAGGAACAACGTGATCTCGCGCTTGCGCGAGGCGGCGTCCCGGTCCCGGTACAGCCAGTAGCGGTAGCCCAGGTAGTTGGTGGCGATCGCGACCAGCGTCGCGGCGATGTTGGACCGCAGGGACGCGAGGTGCAGACCGTTGATGCAGACCCAGAAGACGGCGAAGTTGACCACGACGCCGCTGAGGCCGACGATGCCGAACTTCACCGCCTCGCCGGAGATGCCGCGCAGCTTGTGCGCCAGCGAGGGGTTCGACACCGTGGTCGTCGCCATACCGGGCTGCCTCCATGTGCGTGCGGACGAAAGGGTCCCGGGGCGGGTGCGCCACGATTCCCTTGAGCCCTGCGTGCACGCACATGATCGGACCGCGCGTATCAGGACCTGGCCGTCCAGGCTACCCGGTTCCGCCGATCGGCTCAGCCCCCCGGGGCGGCCGTACCGAACCCGGGAGTAGGGACGCGGTAGCGGCGGGAGCGGTTCCACGGCCTCCGACCGGCCCGGATATCCTGGCGGGGTGACTTCCCCGGGCAACGCGAATTTTCCAGTGGTGGGCATGATCGGCGGCGGGCAGCTGGCCCGCATGGCACACCAGGCGGGCATCCCGCTCGGAGTCCGGTTCAAGCTCCTCGCCGACACTCCCCAGGACTCGGCCGCGCAGGTCGTCTCCGACGTCGTCCTCGGCGACTACCGCGACCTCGACACCCTGCGCCGCTTCGCGGCCGGCTGCGACGTGATCACCTTCGACCACGAGCACGTGCCGACCGAGCACCTGCGGGCGCTCCAGGCCGACGGCATCGCCGTCCGGCCCGGCCCGGACGCGCTGGTCAACGCCCAGGACAAGGGCGTGATGCGGGCCAGGCTCGACTCCATCGGCGTCCCCTGCCCCCGGCACCGGATCGTCGCCGACCCGGCCGACGTGACCGCGTTCGCGAACGAGGGCGCCGGGTACCCGGTGGTCCTGAAGACCGTCCGCGGCGGCTACGACGGGAAGGGCGTCTGGGTGGTCGGCGACGAGGCCGCGGCCGCGGCCCCGTTCCTGGCGGGCGTCCCGGTGCTCGCCGAGGAGAAGGTCGACTTCGTCCGCGAGCTGGCCGCCAACGTGGTGCGCTCGCCCAGCGGCCAGGCGGTCGCCTACCCGGTGGTGGAGAGCGTCCAGGAGAACGGCGTCTGCGCCGAGGTCACCGCCCCCGCGCCGGACCTCGACCCCGCGCTGTCCGACGAGGCCCAGCAGCTGGCGCTGCGGATCGCCGGCGAGCTCGACATCACCGGCCACCTCGCGGTCGAGCTGTTCCAGACCCGGGACGGCCGGATCCTGGTCAACGAGCTGGCCATGCGCCCGCACAACTCCGGGCACTGGACCCAGGACGGCGCGGTCACCTCGCAGTTCGAGAACCACCTGCGGGCCGTGCTCGACCTGCCGCTCGGCGACCCCAGGCCGCGCGCGAAGTGGACCGTGATGGTCAACGTCCTCGGCGGCGACTACCCGGACATGTACCACGCCTTCCTGCACTGCATGGCCCGCGACCCGGGCCTGCGCATCCACATGTACGGCAAGGACGTGAAGCCCGGCCGCAAGGTCGGCCACGTCAACGTCTTCGGGGACGACCTCGACGACGTCCGTGAGCGCGCCCGCCACGCGGCCGCCTACCTGCGAGGAACGATCACCGAATGACGGCCCACCCCACCTCCCCGCTCGTCGGCATCGTCATGGGCTCGGACTCCGACTGGCCCGTGATGGAGGCCGCCGCCCAGGCGCTCGACGAGTTCGAGATCCCCTACGAGGTCGACGTCGTCTCCGCGCACCGGATGCCGCGCGAGATGGTCGCGTACGGCGAGAGCGCCCACAGGCGCGGCCTGAAGGCGATCGTCGCGGGCGCCGGCGGCGCCGCCCACCTGCCGGGCATGCTCGCCTCGGTCACCCCGCTGCCGGTGATCGGCGTGCCGGTGCCACTGCGCTACCTGGACGGCATGGACAGCCTGCTGTCGATCGTGCAGATGCCGGCCGGCGTCCCGGTGGCCACCGTCTCGGTGGCGGGCGCGCGCAACGCGGGCCTGCTCGCGGTGCGGATGCTGGCCGCCTTCGACCCGGAGCTCACCGAGCGGATGACCGAGTTCCAGGCCGAGCTGAACAACCAGGCCACCGAGAAGGGCAAGAAGCTCAGGGCCAAGGTGGCGGGTTCCGCCGCCTTCGGCTTCGGAAAGCAGTCATAAAAGCAGTCCGGTCGGATACAACAGCTCGTATGACCTCTGAGCTGCTGGATTCCACCCCCGCCGCCCTGCTGGAGCGCGCCCGGGCCGTCCTCCGTACCGCCCCCGTGGTGGACGGTCACAACGACCTCCCGTGGGCGATGCGCGAGCAGGTCGGCTACGACCTCGACGCGCTCGACCTGGCCGCCGACCAGAGCGCCCGGCTGCACACCGACCTCGTCCGCCTCACCGCGGGCGGGGTCGGCGCGCAGTTCTGGTCCGTCTACGTGCCCAGCCGGCTCGCCGGGGACCACGCCGTCAGCGCCACCCTCGAACAGATCGACTTCGTCCACGCCCTGGTCGACCGCTTCCCCGACCGGCTGCGGCTCGCGCTCACCGCCGACGACCTGGAGGCCGCCCGCGCCGAGGGCCGGATCGCCTCCCTGATCGGCGCCGAGGGCGGTCACTCGATCGACTGCTCGCTCGCCACCCTGCGCGCGCTGTACACGCTCGGCGTCCGGTACATGACGCTCACCCACAACGACAACACGCCGTGGGCCGACTCCGCCACCGACAAGCCCGCCGCCGGCGGCCTCACCGCCTTCGGCGAGGAGGTCGTGCGCGAGATGAACCGGCTCGGCATGCTGGTCGACCTCTCGCACGTCTCCGCCGACACCATGCGCGACGCCCTGCGGGTCAGCGAGGCCCCGGTGGTCTTCTCGCACTCCTCGTCCCGCGCGGTCTGCGGCCACCCGCGCAACGTCCCGGACGACGTGCTCGCCCTCCTCGCCGGCAACGGCGGCGTCGCGATGGCCACCTTCGTGCCCAAGTTCATCCTGCCCGCCGCGATCGAGTGGACCGCCGCCGCCGACGAGAACATGCGCGCCCACGGCTTCGACCACCTCGACACCACCCCCGCCGCGATGGCCTGCCAGCGCGCCTACGAGGAGGCGAACCCTCGCCCGGCCGCCACCGTCGCGACCGTCGCCGACCACCTCGACCACATGCGTGAGGTCGCCGGCGTCGACCACATCGGCATCGGCGGCGACTACGACGGCACCGCCTTCCTCCCGGACGGCCTCGACGACGTCGCCGGCTACCCCAACCTGATCGCCGAACTGCTGCGCCGCGGCTGGTCGGAGGCCGACCTCGCCAAGCTGACCTGGCACAACGCCGTCCGCGTTCTGCGTGACGCCGAGACCGCCGCCGCCCGGCTGCGCGCCGGGGGCCGGACCCCGTCCCTGGCCACCCTCACCGGCCTGGACGGCTGACCCTCCCGGGTCCGGCGGGGCGCTCCGGCCGCCCCGCCGGACCCGCCCGGCTCAGCCCAGCCGGGGGAACTCGATCGCGGGGCACTTGTCCATCACCATCTCCAGCCCGGCGGCGGTGGTGCGGGCGTGGGCCGCCTCGTCCACCACACCGAGCTGGAACCAGACCGCCTTCGCTCCCACGGCCACCGCCTGGTCCGCGACCTCCCCGGCCAGTGCGCTGTTCACGAACACGTCCACCACGTCGACCTCGAACGGGATGTCCGCGAGGGAGGCGTACCCCTGCTCGCCGAGGACCGTCTCGGCCTTCGGGTGCACGGGCACGATCCGCTTGCCGTGCTCCTGCAGCACCCGGGCCACGCCGTACGCGGCCCGGGCGGTGTTGGTGGACAGGCCGACCACCGCCCAGGTGTCGCCCTGGCCGGTGAGGATGGAACGGACCGTCGCTTCGTCGCCGTAGTTCGTCATGCCCGGGGCAACGAAGGCCGGCGGCCGGGGATTCCCGGCCGCCGGAGTGCTCCCGTCGGCCCGGGCGGGTACTCAGCTCGGGCGGCCGAGGGCGCGGTAGGTCCAGCCGGCCGCGCGCCAGGCGTCGGCGTCGAGGACGTTGCGGCCGTCGAGCAGGCGGCGCTCGGCCACGACCGCCCCCAGCTCGGCCGGGTCGAGCGCGCGGAACTCCTGCCACTCGGTGAGGTGCAGCACGACGTGCGCGCCCTCGGCGGCCTCCAACGCCGAGTCGGCGTAGGCCAGTCCGGGGAACATCTTGCGGGCGTTGTCCATCGCCTTGGGGTCGTAGACGGTGACCTGCGCGCCCTGGAGCTGGATCTGGGCGGCCACGTTGAGGGCGGGCGAGTCGCGGATGTCGTCCGAGTTGGGCTTGAACGCGGCACCGAGGACGGCGATCCGCCGGCCCAGGAAGCCGCCGGTGCACTGCTCGCGCGCCAGCTCGACCATCCGGGAGCGGCGCCGCATGTTGATCGAGTCGACCTCGCGGAGGAAGGTCAGCGCCTGGTCGGCGCCCAGTTCACCGGCCCGCGCCATGAACGCCCGGATGTCCTTGGGCAGGCAGCCGCCGCCGAAGCCCAGCCCGGAGTTGAGGAACTTGCCGCCGATCCGGTCGTCCAGCGCGAGCGCCGCGCTCAGCTGGGTGACGTCCGCGCCGGCCGCCTCGCAGACCTCGGCCATCGCGTTGATGAAGGAGATCTTGGTGGCCAGGAAGGAGTTGGCGGCGGTCTTCACCAGCTCGGCGGTCGCGTAGTCGGTGACCAGGAACGGCACCCCGGCGGCGATCGGCTCGGCGTACACCTCGCGCAGCAGTTCCTCGGCCCGCCCGTCGCGGGCGCCGATCACGATCCGGTCCGGGCGCAGGGTGTCCTGGACGGCGAAGCCCTCGCGCAGGAACTCCGGGTTCCAGGCGAGCTCGGCGCCCTCGCCGATCGGGGCCAGCGCGGCCAGCCGTTCGGCCAGCCGGCCCGCCGAGCCGACCGGAACCGTGGACTTGCCGACCACCAGCACCGGGCGGGTCAGATGCGGCGCGAGCGAGTCGATCGCGGCGTCCACGTACGACATGTCGGCCGCGAACTCGCCCTTGCGCTGCGGAGTGTTGACGCAGACGAAGTGCACGTCGCCGAATTCGGCGGCCTCCCGCGCGGAAGTGGTGAAGCGCAACCGGCCGGTCGAACCCTCGTGTCCCGCCACGTGCTTGAGCAACAGCTCGGACAGCCCCGGTTCGTACATCGGGACCTGGCCGGCGGTGAGGGTGGCGATCTTCTCCGGGTCGATGTCCAGACCCAGCACCTCGAAGCCGAACTCCGCCATGGCGGCGGCGTGGGTGGCGCCGAGATAGCCGGTACCGATCACGGAGATGCGGAGGGTCACGGTTTCCCCTTGGGGCGGGCGACGGGTGAGGGCGGACGCGTCCCACCGGGCCGCGCCCACCGATGCTATCCGGCCGCGACGAAAGCGCCCAGACCGTCCCGGTTCCGGCCGTTGTCCCGAAATCTCTCCGCGCGGACCGGGGACGGCGGCACAATACGCACATGAAGCCGGAGGACGAGCAGTCTGGCGAGCCCGCGCAGCGGCCGGTGCCGTCCGGCCTGAGCCTCTTCGATCCGGGCCCCGGTGAGTCCGGCGCCGCGGCGGGCCCTGTGGACGGGGCGGGGAGCGGGGCGGAGGACGGCTCGGAGGACGGCCCACCGGAGGGGGCACCGGACCGCGAGCCGCCCGACCGCGAGCCGCCGTCCCGCCGACGCCGCACTCGCCGGGTACTGCTCTGGACCCTCACCGCCCTGCTCGCCCTCGTCGTCGGCGGCTGCGGCGCCCTCTGGTGGACCGCCGAGCACTACGCCTCCTCCGTGCACCGGATCCCGGACGCCTTCCCGACCGCGCCGGAGTCGGCCCAGCCGAAGCCCGTCCCGGGCAGCGGCCTCAACCTGTTGCTGGTCGGCCTGGACGCCCGTTCCGACACCCCCACCACCGGCAGCGCGGCCAAGGCCCCGGCCTGGCAGGTCGGGGCGGCCCGCAGCGACACCATGATGCTGCTCCACCTCTCCGACGACCGGAGCTCGGCCACCCTGGTCTCGCTGCCCCGGGACACCTGGGTGCCGGTCCCGGGGCACGGCGAGGCCAAGCTGAACGCCGCCTACTCCTGGGGCGGTCCGGCGCTGATGACCGAGACCGTGCAGAACCTCACCGGCATCAGGATCGACCACCTCGCCGTGATCGACTGGAACGGCTTCCGGGCCCTCACCGACGCCGTCGGCGGGGTGGACATCACCGTTCCGCGCACCATCGAGGGTGTCGGCGAGGCCCGCGCCTGGGAGGCCGGCACCCACCACATGGACGGCGCCACGGCGTTGCTCTACGTCCGCGAGCGCTACGGGCTGCCCGGCGGGGACCTCGACCGGACCAAGCGCCAGCAGAACTTCCTGCGCGCGCTGATGCTCAAGGTGATGGACTCCGGCACGCTCACCAGCCCCTCCCGGCTGGGCGGACTGCTGGGCACGGTCGGCGAGGTGGTCAGCGTGGACGACCGGCTGTCCAACACCGACCTGTTCCAACTCGCCTGGGGCCTGCGCTCGCTGCGCGCCGACGACGTCCGCTTCATGAACGCGCCGTTCGGCGGGTTCGCCACCCGGGGGGACCAGAGCGTGGTGCTGCTGGCGGACCGTCCAGCGGCGCAGTTGTGGGAGGCGATCCGCAACGACCGGACGGACCAGTACTTCCAGGAGCACAAGGCCGGCGACACCCTCGGCACGGACGTCGACTGACCCGGAGAACCTAGGCAGTCACAGGTTGCCGCCCTAGGATCACTACCCGACGGTAACCGACCGGCTGCACGGTCGGCGCGACTCTTCGAAGAGGCAGGCATCATGGCGGGCGACGCGGGCGCGGCGGACTTCGATCTTTTCCGGATCTCCGAGGAGCATGTGATGCTCCGTGAGGCGGTGCGTTCGCTGGCCGAGGCGAAGATCGCTCCGTTCGCGGCGG
>NZ_JBIWIF010000005.1:428780-539055 GCF_044764505.1 Kitasatospora sp. NPDC094019 | reverse complement strand
ACCGAAACCCCCGTCATCACCCTCGACGCCCGACGCCGCGACAGCGCCAAGAGCGCCCTCATCACCCTCGTCGAACACGCCCTCCTCGCCCGGCTGCGGTGACCCCGGGGCACCGCTCGACGGCGCACGGCCGAACGGCGCGGCCCGCGGACCCTCCGGTCCCCGGGCCGCGCCGTCCTGTCACCGCGGCGGGCCCTCGCCGCACCGGGCCGCCGGTGCGGCGCCCGGGTCAGTCCCGGGCCTCGTCAGGCTCCAGCCCGACCCGCAGCAGGCCGTAGGTGTAGGCGTCCTCCAGGGCCAGCCAGGAGGCCGCCACCACGTTGTCGGCCACCCCGACGGTGGACCAGGTGGCGGTGCCGTCGGTGGTCTCGATCAGCACCCGGGTCTTGGAGCCGGTGCCGTGCTGGCCCTCCAGGATGCGGACCTTGTAGTCCACCAGCTCCAGCTTGGCCAGCTGCGGGTAGATCCGCTCCAGCGCGGTGCGCAGCGCCTTGTCCAGCGCGTCGACCGGGCCGTTTCCCTCGCCGGTGGCGAGCATCCGCTCGCCCTTGGCCCACAGCTTGACCGTCGCCTCGTTGCCCGCGGCGCCGCCCGGGCCCTGCTCGCTGATGGTGCGCCAGGACTCCAGGGCGAAGTACCGCTCGCGGCGGCCGCGGACCTCGTCGCGCAGCAGCAGCTCGAAGGAGGCGTCGGCGGACTCGTAGGTGTAGCCGAGGTTCTCCTGCTCCTTGACCCGGGCGACCACCCGGCCGGCCAGGTCCCGGTCGGTGGAGAGGTCGTAGCCGAGCTCCTTGCCCTTGAGCTCCACGGAGGCGCGGCCGGCCATGTCGGAGACCAGCATCCGCATGGTGTTGCCGACCGTCTCCGGGTCGATGTGCTGGTAGAGGTCCGGGTCGACCTTGATCGCCGAGGCGTGCAGTCCGGCCTTGTGGGCGAAGGCCGAGAAGCCGACGTAGGGCTGGTGGGTGGAGGGGGCGAGGTTGACCACCTCGGCGATCGCGTGCGAGATCCGGGTCATCTCGGCCAGGCTGCCGGCCGGCAGCACCCGGCGGTCGCACTTGAGTTCCAGCGCGCCGACCACCGGGAAGAGGTTGGCGTTGCCGACCCGCTCGCCGTAGCCGTTGGCGGTGCACTGGACGTGGGTGGCGCCGGCCTCGACCGCGGCCAGGGTGTTGGCGACGGCGCAGCCGGTGTCGTCCTGGGCGTGGATGCCGAGCCGGGCGCCGGTCGCGGCGAGGACGTCGGCGACGGTGTCGCGCACGCCGGAGGGCAGCATCCCGCCGTTGGTGTCGCAGAGCACCACCACCTCGGCGCCCGCCTCGTGGGCGGCGCGGACCACGGCCAGCGCGTAGTCCCGGTTCGCCCGGTAGCCGTCGAAGAAGTGCTCGCAGTCGATGAAGACCCGGCGGCCCTGCGCCCGCAGGTGGGCGACGCTGTCCCGGACCATCTCCAGGTTCTCGTCCAGGGTGGTGCGCAGCGCCAGTTCGACGTGCCGGTCGTGGGCCTTGGCGACCAGGGTGACCACCGGTGCGCCGGAGTTGACCAGGGCGGCCAGCTGCGGGTCGTCAGCGGCGCTGCCGCCGGCCCGCCGGGTGGCGCCGAAGGCGACCAGCCGGGCGTTCCGGAGGTCCAGCTCCTCGGCGGCGCGGGCGAAGAACTCGGTGTCCCGGGGGTTGGCGCCGGGCCAGCCGCCCTCGATGAAGCCGACGCCGAACTCGTCCAGGTGCCGGGCGATGGCCAGCTTGTCGGCCACCGTGAGGTTGATGCCCTCGCGCTGGGCGCCGTCGCGCAGGGTGGTGTCGAAGACGTGGAACGCGTCGTCGGGGAGGTTGCTCGCCTGGGTCATGACCCTGGGTCTCCGTTCCGGGAGGTCGGGTTGCTGCTCTGCCGGTTCTGGTTCCGGCTCCACTGTCCAGCATCCCGCGCGCGCCCCGGTGTCCCTCGGCCCCTTGTGGGGGCTCCGGCCGGTCCGGGGGAAACAAAAAGACCCCTCGCGGGTGCGAGAGGTCTGCGCGCGGGTCTGGACGCTGGTGGTCGCTCCGCATCGGGTGGGTGCGGGAGCGGTCACTGCGGACCGGCGCGCCTGCTGCTAATAATCAGCGAAAGCGAGGACACGTCGGCAGTCTGGCACATCGTCCGCGCCTCGGCCCGCCCGTCTCGGCATCCGGAACGGACGGGCCGGGAGCGGGCCGGGCGGGCCGGGGCGGGCGGCTCCCTCGGCGGCCGCCCGCCCGGCGGGAGCGGGATCAGACGATCCGGTGCAGCCAGCCGTGGGTGTCGGGGGCCTGGCCGCCCTGGATCGCGAGCAGCGAGCGGCGCAGCTCCATGGTGACCGGGCCGGGCTCGCCGGCGCCGACGGTCCAGTCGCCGCCGCGGGACTTCACCGAACCGACCGGGGTGATCACGGCGGCGGTGCCGCAGGCGAAGACCTCGGTCAGGGTGCCGTCGGCGTTGCCCCGCTTCCACTCCTCGGTGGAGATCTTCCGCTCCTCGACCGCGTAGCCGAGGTCGGTGGCGAGCTGGAGCAGCGAGTCGCGGGTGATACCGGGAAGCAGGGCGCCGGACAGCTCGGGGGTGACGATCCGGGCGTCCTCGCCCTCACCGAACACGAAGTAGAGGTTCATGCCGCCCATCTCCTCGATCCACCGGTGCTCGGCGGCGTCGAGCCAGACCACCTGGTCGCAGCCCTTGGCGGCGGCCTCGGCCTGGGCGACCAGCGAGGCGGCGTAGTTGCCGGCGCACTTGGCGGCACCGGTGCCGCCCGGGGCGGCGCGGACGTAGTCCTCGGAGAGCCAGACCGAGACCGGCTTGACGCCGCCCGGGAAGTAGGCACCGGCCGGCGAGGCGATGATCATGAAGAGGTAGGAGTTGGCGGGCCGGACACCCAGACCGACCTCGGTGGCGAACATGAACGGCCGCAGGTAGAGGCTCTGCTCCGGCTCGTTCGGGACCCAGGACTGCTCCTGCTGGACCAGCAGCTCGACGGCCTCGACGAAAGCCTCGACCGGCAGCTCCGGCATCGCCAGCCGGCGGGCCGACGCCTGGAAGCGCTGCGCGTTGGCCTCCGGACGGAAGGTCGCGATCGAGCCGTCCGCCTGGCGGTACGCCTTGAGGCCCTCGAAGATCGCCTGACCGTAGTGGAGGGTCATGTTGGCCGGGTCCATCTCGATCGGCGCGTAGGGCGCCAGCTGGGCGTCGTGCCAGCCCACCCCCTCGGTCCAGCGGATGGTGACCATGTGGTCGGTGAACACGCGCCCGAAGCCCGGGTTGGCCAGCCGGGCCTCGCGCTCCGCCTGGGGCAGCGGGTGCGCGGAGGGCTTGAGGTCGAACGTGATGGGCGCCTGGGTGGGCGTGCTCATGGCTGTGTGTCCTTCACCGTGGGGTTGGTCCGGGCCGCCTCCGCCGGTGCTCGTCCCGGACTCACACTCCGGTACGGACGCACGACGGCACGGCCCACTGTCGATACTCGCATCCAGAGGGCCGTGCCGAACAGTCGCGGACTCCTTGGAGAACCGCAAGCTGCCGTTATGGGGTCCGGCCCACCGGGGCCGGAACACCGTTTGTCGGGTCCCGGCCTCCTAGGCGGATACTCGGGCGGCGAGCGCGTCGCCGACCTGGGCGGTGGTGCGGGTGCCGGTGCGCTCGGCGAGGTCCGCGGCGACCGCGGTCTCGATCCGGGCGGCCTCGGCGGCGTACCCGAGGTGCTCCAGGAGCATGGCGACCGACAGCACGGTGGCGGTCGGGTCGGCCTTGCCCTGGCCCGCGATGTCCGGCGCCGAGCCGTGCACGGGCTCGAACATCGACGGGAAGGCACCGCTCGGGTTGATGTTGCCGCTGGCGGCCAGGCCGATGCCGCCGGTGACGGCGGCGGCCAGGTCGGTCAGGATGTCGCCGAACAGGTTGTCGGTCACGATGACGTCGAACCGCTCGGGCTGGGTGACGAAGAAGATGGTCGCCGCGTCGACGTGCAGGTAGTCGGTGGTGACCTCGGGGAACTCGGTGCCGACCTGCTCGAAGATCCGGGTCCACAGGTGGCCGGCGTGCACCAGCACGTTGTTCTTGTGCACCAGGGTGAGCTTCTTGCGCGGGCGCGCCTGCGCCCGGCGGTAGGCGTCGCGCACCACGCGCTCGATGCCGAAGGCGGTGTTGAGGCTGACCTCGGTGGCCACCTCCTGCTCGGTACCGGTGCGCAGGGAGCCGCCGTTGCCGACGTACGGGCCCTCGGTGCCCTCGCGGACGACCACGAAGTCGATCTCCGGCTCGCCGGCCAGCGGCGACTTCACGCCCGGGAAGAGGCGGCCCGGCCGGAGGTTGATGTGGTGGTCGAAGGCGAACCGCAGCTTCAGCAGCAGCCCCCGCTCCAGCACACCGGACGGCACGCTCGGGTCGCCGATGGCGCCGAGCAGGATCGCGTCGTGGCCCTTGAGCTCCGCCAGGACGCTGTCCGGGAGGGTCTCACCGGTGCGGTGGTAGCGCCGGGCGCCGAGGTCGAACTCGGTGCTCTCCAGCTTCACATCGGCGGGAAGCGCAGCCTCCAGGACCTTGAGGCCCTCGGCCACCACTTCCTGGCCGATACCGTCACCGGGGACTACTGCGAGACGAATCGTGCGAGACATGTTCGGAGGCTACGCCGATGTCCCAGAGCCTGACATCTCGCGTCCACCATCCGGACAACGCCCTTGGTGGCAGGTGATCAGGTGAGATCGATGTCGACCGGAAACGGCCGGTCCACCTTCAGCTGCTTGTGGTGGATCCCGGTCGGCCCGTAGAGCCCGGTGGCCGGGTCGATCTCGTACGGCTGCGGTCGTCCAGCTTCACCCCCATTCGGCGCCAGACCTCCCGGCCTTCCGGCACCTGTTCGTCCAGGTGCCGGTCCAGGCGACTGACCGTCCGGGCGTGGAAGCGTGTCTGACGTGCGCTGAAGACCGGACCGCCGAACAGCAGCTCGGTGTGCGGCGGAAGGTCGGACGGCCGGTCAAGGCTGTCGGCGGTGTGTCCCTCGGCCGGCGGGCGGAGCCGAACCGGGTACTGCTCAGAGAGATCCTCCACCGCTCCACCCTCGCAGAGGGACGCCGTCGGGTTCAGCCGTTCTCCCGATCGGGGGAGCGTGCGGCGAAGGCCGCACGCTCCCCCTCGGGACCGGCTACGGCAGGGACAGGATCTGGCTGCGGCGGCCCTCCGGGTTGAGGTGGTGGAGCAGCAGGACCCGGGAGCGGTCCCCGTCGGTGCGGCGGATGTCCAGCAGGGTGGCGGGGTGGACGGGGGCGGCCAGGGCGGTGGGGCCGCCGGGGCCGGTGCGGATGTCGACGGCGGGGTGCAGGACGTCGACGGCGAGGGTGGGGCGGGTGCCGCGCAGGCCGATCGCGGAGTAGGCGTCGGCCGGGTCCCGGCCCGCGCCGGCCAGGCCGGTCCACACCGCGTAGTGGACCGTGCTGTGCCCGGCCCGGACGCCCGGGAGGGCGGAGAGCCGGACCGGCAGGACCACCGTGTCGGAGTCCAGCAACGCGGTGTCGGTGTCGCCCCAGCGGGCGTTCAGCGGCTGGACGTCGAGTTCGGCGCCGGTGCGGGCGTCCACCGTCCGGGCCACCAGGACGTCGCTGCCGCGCATCCGGTCGGCCCTGACCACCGCGTCGGTGACGCCGTCGCCGTCGGTGTCCAGCGAGGCCCGGACGCCGAACAGGCCGACCGGGGTGGCGGACGGGGCCCACACCTGGGCACCGAGGTAGAGCCGGCCCTCGGCGAGCGGGTCCCCGGCGACGGTGGGCGCGTCGGTGGCGGCGCCCGCGGCCCTCAGGTTGGCCGCCCGGTCGCCGGGGCGTTCGACGCAGACGTCCCGCAGGTGCTCGGCCTCCTCGGTACTGCCCTCCGGGACGAAGCCCGCGCCGGGCCCGACGGCCGCCCCGCTGTCCGGCGGGCAGTCCGCCCAGCGGGCGCCCTCCCCGCCGAGCGCGAAGGCGCTGAGCAGACCGGCCCCGTCACCGGGCGCGTCGGTGCCGGTGAGCGCGACCACGGCCCCTGAGCGGGTGGTGCGGACCGGGGCGGTGGCGGCCAGGTCGGTGGCCGGACGCGGGGCCGCGAACAGCGGCACCCGCAGGCCGGGGACGGCCGGGTCGTCCGGGGTCAGCAGCAGCCGGCCGGAGAGCTCGCCCCGGTAGCTGCGGGCCCGGCCGCCCTGGACAGTGGCGATCGTCGGGTCCGGGGCCCGGCCGAGCGCGCCGGGAACGGCCAGGGTGACCCGGACCCGCGCGGTGCCGCCGGGCGGCAGCTCGATCCGGTCGGGCGCGAGCTCGAAGCGGGCGCCGGGCAGCTCGGTGGCGGCCGCGTAGCCGGTCCGGTAGGCGACCGGGGCGGCGGACAGGTTGCGGACCTCGACCTCGCGCACCAGGGCCTGCGGCCCGGTGACGGCGACCGGGCCGAAGGAGACGCCGACGGCGCCCTCCACCGCGCCCTCCCCCGCCGCGTAGGCGACGGCCGGGGTGCGGACGGCCCGGTCGACGGCGGCCCGGCCGGCGCCGGTGCGCTCGGGCCCGTAGACCGGGCCGGTGCCGCCGTCGCCGAGCCAGGTGTCCCCGGCGGTGTTCATCAGCGCGGCCTTGACCTGTTCGACGGTCCGGTCCGGGTGGGCGGCGCGGACCAGGGCGGCCAGTCCGGCGACGTGCGGGGTGGCCATCGAGGTGCCGTCCTCGCGCTGGCCGCCGGTGCCGCTGCCGACCCGGGCCGACCAGATGGTCTCGCCGGGGGCGGCGAGGTCCGGCTTGACCACGCCGGGCACGCCGATGCCGCGCGAGGTGAAGTCGGTGAGGGTGTCGAGCCGCTGCGGCTGGTCCTGGGCGACGACGCCGTGCAACGGGTTGCCGGGCGCCGCGAGCCGGACCCGGACCGGACCGGCGGCGGCGCCCGCGCGGAGCCGTTCGCCGTCGGCGCGGGCGAGCAGGGCCAGCGGGACCCGGTCGTTGCCGGCGATCTCGGCGAGGTGGTCGTCGTCGGCGGCGAGCAGGGCGCCGAGGGCCCCGGCTTCGGCGACGTGGTCGGCGCGCGGGCCGGAGCCGCAGGCCCGCTCCGACTCGCGGGTGCTCCAGGCGAGGACCGCGATCCGGCCCGCGATCCGCTGCCGGTCGGCCTCGGAGAAGGCCGCGCAACCGTCCCGCTGGTCGGTGGGCAGGGCGAGTTCCCCGGCCACGTCGGCGGTGGACCAGTCCTGGTAGCGGGCGCTCCAGTGGGCCGGAACGACCCCGGCGAGCGGCTGCGGGTCGAGCACGGTGAGGCCGTCGGCGTCGCTGTGCGGGTCGACCGAGGCGGCGACCGCGAGGGCCCTGGCGGCGGTGCCGGGGCTGCCGCCGATGGCGTACACGTCGCCCTCGTTGCCCGCGGCGGCGACGACCACGGTGCCGAGCGCGGCGAGCCGGTCGACGGCGAGGGCGTCGGCGTCGTCGGTGGCGCCGAAGCGGCTGCCGAGCGAGAGGTTGAGGACGTCGAGCCGGTCGCTCGGGTCGCCGTCGCCGTCCGGGTCGGCGGCCAGGTCGAGGGCCTCGCCGAGCTGGTCGGTGGAGCCGTCGCAGCCGAACACCCGGATCGCGTACAGCTGGGCGCCGGGGGCGGCGCCGGGGCCGACCCGGAAACCGGCCGGGTCCAGGCCGGGCCGGTAGGGGCCGTGGTAGGGCTGTCCGTCGGTGGTGACGCCGAGGCCGGCGGCGGTGCCGGCGACATGGGTGCCGTGGCCGTTGCGGACGCAGTCGATCGGGTTCCCGTCCGGGTGCGGCTCCGGCTGGTAGTGCGGGGAGGACGGGTCGGGCTGGTAGTCGTCGCCGACCAGGTCGCGGCCGCCGGTCACCTTGGCGTTGGGGAAGAGGCCGGCCGGCGCGGGCTTCGCGCCGTCGACCGAGCGGAACGCCTCCTCGGTGCCGGGGCCGCCGAAGTCGGCGTGGGTGTAGTCGATGCCGCTGTCCGCGACGCCGATCCGCACGCCCCGGCCGGTGTCGCCGCCGTCCGGGCCGCCGTCGGAGGAACCGCCGGTCCAGACCTCGGGCGCACCGGTGACCGGAACCGAGTGCGCGTTGTCCCGCTGCTTGCGGACGATCGGGTGCACGGCCGCGACCCCGGGCAGGGTGCGCAGCGCGGGCAGCCGGTCGGCCGGCGCGCTGACGGCGAGTCCGGTGAGCAGGGTGCGGGTGCGGTAGAGCTCCCGGGCGGCGGGGACGGCGTCGTGGACGGCGTCGGCCAGGCGGTCCAGCGCCGTGGAGGCGCGGGCCCGCTGGGTGGCGCCGGCCCGGGCGGCCTCGCCCCGGACGGCGTCCGGGGAACGCCTGTTCCGCCGGGCCTCGTCCCCGGCCCGGCGCCAGGCGGGGACGACGGGTTCGGTGGCGAGTTCCAGCAGGACGGCGACGGGCCCGGTGGCGGAGCGGCCCGGCGGGGCCGCCGGGGCCGTCGGCGGGCTGCCGGTGGCGGGGGCGGCCCCGGTGAGCAGGGCCGGTCCGGCGAGCAGGGTGAGTGTCAGGCCGAGCCGGGTGAACGGTCGGCGGACGACGGGATGGCGCATGGTCCTCTCCCCCGGCCGGGGGAACTGATCCGCATGCGGTGCCGCTGACGCCCGCCCGCGCGGCCGTCGATCACCCTTCCGGGGGCCCCAAATTAGGAATATCGCGCCGGTCCGGCGAGCGACTTCCACCGAACGGCGGCAAGGTGCACTCCTGGGGGTGACCTTCCGTCAGTCCGTCCGGCCCATTCGGCGGATGAACGCCGAACGGGCCGGGGCCAGGTCGGGGGCGGCCCCGGCCGGGGCGGCGGGTCGGTGCCGGCCGGTCAGTGGTGGCCGGTCGCGCCGCCGTTGTCGCGGCGGTCCAGCGCCCGCTGGAGCGCGGCGGCGGCGAAGGGGTTCTGCTCGACGGCCCGGCGGCGGCGCGGGGCGCGGGCCTGCGGGGCGGCGGGGGCGGAAGCGGCGTGGCGGTCGGCGGTCGGGGGCATACCGGGGCTCCTTGGTTCGATACGCGCCGTGGGAACGGACGCGGCGGTGGGGAGGAGGGGGGTACACCGGGCGGGGGTCTCCCGCCCATGGGTGCGGACGCGCGCACGGGCCGGGCGCCCTGGCTACAGGGGCGGCACACCGTGCGGCTGCTTCCACGGTACGACCCGGGCCCGGCGGTGTCTGCACGAATACTCGGATTTCCTAGTATCTGAGACGGGCTTCACCCGGGGGAACGCGCCAGGGCCCGGACCGCCGTGCGAACGGTGGTCCGGGCCCTGGTGGGGGGCGGTGCGGGGCTCAGGCGCCGAGGTCGACCGAGCGGGCGAAGCGGGCGCCGATCTCGGCCGCGATCGCCGACAGCACCTCCTGCGGGATCTCGCTGTCCACGGTGAGGGAGGCGAGCGCGCCGCTGCCGTCGCGGGCCACCTGCATGCCGGCGATGTTGATGCCGGCGTCACCGAGGTGACGGCCGAGGACACCGACCACGCCGGGCCGGTCCTCGTACTTGAAGAAGGCCATGTGGTCGGTGAGCGCGACGTCCACGTCGAAGGCGTCCACGCCGACGATCTTCTGGACCTGCTTGGGGCCGGCCAGCGTGCCGGAGATGGCGATCTCCTCGCCGTCCGCCAGGGTGCCGCGCACGGTGATGACGTTGCGGTGCTCGGGGCTCTCGCTGGAGGTGGTCAGCCGCACCTCGACCCCGCGCTCCTGGGCGAACAGCGGGGCGTTGACGTAGGACACCGTCTCCGCCACCACGTCCTCGAACACGCCCTTGAGGGCGGACAGTTCGAGCACCTTCACGTCGTGCTGGGTGATCTCGCCGCGCACCTCGACGTCGAGCCGGACGGCGACCTCGCCGGCCAGCGCGGTGAAGATCCGGCCGAGCTTCTCGGCCAGCGGCAGGCCCGGACGGACGTCCTCGGCGATGACGCCGCCCTGGACGTTGACCGCGTCCGGCACCAGCTCGCCGGCCAGCGCCAGGCGGACCGACTTCGCGACCGCGATGCCGGCCTTCTCCTGGGCCTCGTCGGTGGAGGCGCCCAGGTGCGGGGTGGCCACCACGTTGTCGAGGGCGAACAGCGGCGAGTCGGTGCACGGCTCCTTGGCGTACACGTCCAGGCCGGCGCCGGCCACCCGGCCGTCGCGCAGGGCGCTGAGCAGCGCCGCCTCGTCGACGATGCCGCCGCGGGCGGCGTTGACGATCCGGACGGTCGGCTTGACCTTGTGCAGCGCCTCGTCGCCGATCAGGCCGATGGTCTCCGGGGTCTTCGGGAGGTGGACGGTGATGAAGTCCGAGACCTCCAGCAGCTCCTCCAGCGAGACCAGCTTGACGCCCATCTGCGCGGCGCGGGCGGCCTGGATGTAGGGGTCGTACGCGACGATCTTCATCCCGAACGCGGACATCCGCTGGGCGACCAGCACGCCGATCCGGCCGAGGCCGACGACGCCGAGGACCTTCTCGCTGAGCTCGACGCCGGTGTACTTGTTGCGCTTCCACTCGCCGCCCTTGAGCGCGGCGTTGGCCGGCGCGATGTTGCGGGCGACGGAGATCAGCAGGCCGCAGGCGAGTTCGGCGGCGGTGACGATGTTGGAGGTCGGCGCGTTCACGACCATGACTCCGGCCTTGGTGGCGGCGGAGACGTCCACGTTGTCGAGGCCGACGCCGGCGCGGGCGACCACCTTGAGCTTGCGGGCCGCGGCCAGCGCCTCGGCGTCGACCTTGGTGGCGGAGCGGACCAGGATGGCGTCCACGTCCGCGATGGCGGTCAGCAGTTCGGTGCGGTCCGCGCCGTTGCAGTGGCGGATCTCGAAGTCCGGACCGAGGGCGTCGACGGTGGCGGGCGACAGCTCTTCGGCGATCAGTACTACGCCAGATTTCACAGTTGTAGCAGTGCTCACGACAGTGTGTCCTTAACTGTCCGGTTCTCCCCGGATCCGGGCGCGAGGGTGGCCTTGCCGGGCGGGGGAAGGTGGCATGCCGCGTAGTTAGACGCACGACGCTGTGGGCCTGACGCGCACTCGGAAGTGTATCGACGGGCTGGGTAGCAGGCTGCTCCCGTCCGGCAAAATCACCCGGACGGGAGCCGCCTTGTTGTACAAGGGGGATACGGGCCGGCGAGGGCTCCCCCGAGGCGTTACGCCTCTTCCTTGACCCAGCTCATGAGCTTGCGGAGCTTCTTGCCGGTGCTCTCCAGCAGGTGGTCCTCGTCGGCCTTCTTGTACTCGTTGTACTTGGGCAGACCGGCCTTGTACTCGGCGATCCAGGTGTTGGCGAAGGTGCCGTCCTGGATCTCGGTGAGGACCTTCTTCATCTCGGCCTTGGTGTCGGCGGTGATGATCCGCGGGCCGGTGACGTAGTCGCCCCACTCGGCGGTCTCGGAGACGGACCAGCGCATCTTCTCCAGGCCGCCCTCGTACATCAGGTCGACGATGAGCTTCAGCTCGTGCAGGCACTCGAAGTAGGCGATCTCCGGCTGGTAGCCCGCCTCGACCAGGGTCTCGAAACCGGCCTTCACCAGGGCGGCGGTGCCACCGCAGAGGACGGCCTGCTCACCGAACAAGTCGGTCTCGGTCTCCTCGGTGAAGGTGGTCTTGATGACGCCGGCCTTGGTCGCGCCCAGGCCCTTGGCGTAGGACAGCGCCAGGTCGAACGCCTTGCCGGAGGCGTCCTGCTCGACGGCGACGATCGCCGGGACGCCGCGGCCCTCCTCGTACTGGCGGCGGACCAGGTGGCCCGGGCCCTTCGGGGCGACCATGCAGACGTCGACGTCGGCCGGGGGCTTGATGAAGCCGAAGCGGATGTTCAGGCCGTGGCCGAAGAACAGGGCGTCGCCGGCCTTCAGGTGCGGGGCGATGTCGGCCTCGTAGACATCGGCCTGGATCGGGTCCGGGACCAGGATCATGATGACGTCGGCCTCGGCCGCGGCCTCGGCGGGGGTGACCACGCGCAGGCCGGCCTCCTCCGCCTTGGCCCGGGACTTGGACTCCGGCTTCAGGCCGACCCGGACGTCCGCGCCCGAGTCGCGCAGGGACAGCGCGTGGGCGTGGCCCTGGCTGCCGTAGCCGATGACCGCGACCTTGCGGCCCTGGATGATGGACAGGTCGGCGTCGTCTTCGTAGAACAGCTCGGCCACGGGGGCACATCTCCTTGCGAGTGGTTTGCCGGGTCTGCGGTGGTTCCTACCGTATGCGGATCCGGCGTCGGGGTGGGGCGGTGCTTCAGGGTTTGAGACGGCGGCGCGTCCCGGAGGGCCGGGACCGGTCGGGTCCTAGGCGCTGCGGTCGAGGGCGCGCAGCGAGCGGTCCGTGATCGAACGCGCGCCGCGTCCGATGGCGACCAGGCCGGACTGGACCAACTCCTTGACGCCGTAGGGCTCCAGCATCCGGAGCATGGCCTCCAGCTTGTCCGAGCTGCCGGTGGCCTCGATGGTGACCGCGTCCGGGGACACGTCGACCGTCTTGGCGCGGAACAGCTGGACGATCTCGACGATCTGCGACCGGGTCTCGTTGTCGGCGCGGACCTTCACCAGGACCAGTTCCCGCTGGATCGCAGCGGACTGGTCGAGCTCGACGATCTTTATCACGTTGACGAGCTTGTTGAGCTGCTTGGTGACCTGCTCCAACGGGAGGTCCTCGACGTTGACCACGATGGTCATCCGGGAGATGTCCGGGTGTTCGGTCGGGCCGACGGCGAGGGAGTCGATGTTGAAGCCCCGACGGGAGAACAGCGCGGCGATCCGGGCGAGCACGCCGGGCTTGTTCTCGACCAGGACGGAGAGGGTGTGCTTGGACATGGGTCGTGGGTTCCCTTGGTCGTTCCGGAGGGGGCTCAGTCGAGGTCGTCGCCGAAGTCGGGACGGACGCCGCGGGCGAACTGGATCTCGTCGTTGCTGGTGCCGGCCGCGACCATCGGCCAGACCATGGCGTCCTGGTGGACGATGAAGTCGATGACCACCGGGCGGTCGTCGATCTCCATCGCCTGCTTGATCACCGCGTCGAGGTCCTCGGGGCGCTCGCAGCGCAGGCCGACGCAGCCCATCGCCTCGGCGAGCAGGACGAAGTCGGGGATCCGGGTGCCCTGGGCCGGCGGCTCGATGCCGTCGTGGCCGGGGCCGGAGTGCAGCACGGTGTTGGAGTAGCGCTGGTTGTAGAACAGCGTCTGCCACTGCCGGACCATGCCCAGCGAGCCGTTGTTGATGACCGCGACCTTGATCGGGATGTTGTTCAGGGCGCAGGTGACCAGCTCCTGGTTGGTCATCTGGAAGCAGCCGTCGCCGTCGATCGCCCAGACCTCGGCGTCCGGGCGGCCGGCCTTGGCGCCCATCGCGGCCGGAACCGCGTAGCCCATGGTCCCGGCGCCGCCGGAGTTGAGCCAGGTGCCCGGCTTCTCGAACCGGATGAACTGCGAGCTCCACATCTGGTGCTGGCCGACGCCCGCCGCGTAGACCGCGTCCGGGCCGACCAGCCGGCCGATCCGCTCGATGACCTGCTGCGGGGACAGCTCGCCGTCGGGCGCGGGCTCGTAGCCGACCGGGTAGGTGGTCTTCCACTCGTCGAGCCGCTCCCACCAGTCGGCGTAGTCGCCCTTGTGGCCGGCGTCGAACTCGGCCTGGACGGCGACGATCAGGTCGGCCAGCACCTCGCGGGCGTCGCCGACGATCGGCACGTCCGCCGGGCGGTTCTTGCCGATCTCGGCCGGGTCGATGTCCGCGTGGACGACCTTGGCGTACGGCGCGAAGCTGTCCAGCTTGCCGGTGACCCGGTCGTCGAAGCGGGCGCCGAGGGTGAAGAGCAGATCGGCCTTCTGGAGCGCGCTGACGGCCGGGACGGAGCCGTGCATGCCGGGCATGCCCAGGTGCTGCGGGTGGCTGTCCGGGAAGGCGCCGAGCGCCATCAGGGTGGTGACCACCGGGGCGCCGGTCAGCTCGGCCAGGATGCGCAGCTCGGCCGTGGCGCCGGCCTTGACGACGCCGCCGCCGACGTACAGGACCGGACGCTTGGCGGTGACCAGCATCTTGGCCGCCTCGCGGATCTGCTTGGCGTGCGGCTTGGTCACCGGGCGGTAGCCGGGCAGCGAGGTGTCGACCGGCCAGCGGAAGGTGGTGGTGGCCTGGAGGGCGTCCTTGGCGATGTCGACCAGGACCGGGCCGGGGCGGCCGGTGGCGGCGATGTGGAACGCCTCGGCGATCACCCGGGGGATCTCGGCCGGGTCCGTGACCAGGTAGTTGTGCTTGGTGATCGGCATCGTGATGCCGCAGATGTCCGCCTCCTGGAAGGCGTCCGTGCCGATCGCCTTGGAGGTGACCTGGCCGGTGATGGCGACGATCGGCACCGAGTCCATGTACGCGTCGGCGATCGGGGTGACCAGGTTGGTCGCGCCCGGACCGGAGGTCGCCATGCAGACGCCGACCCGGCCGGTGGCCTGGGCGTAGCCGGTGGCGGCGTGGCCGGCGCCCTGCTCGTGGCGGACCAGGATGTGGCGCACCTTGGTGGAGTCCATCAGCGGGTCGTACGCGGGAAGGATGGCCCCGCCCGGGATGCCGAAGACGGTGTCCGCACCGACGGCCTCCAGCGAGCGGATGAGCGACTGGGCGCCGGTCATGGTCTCGACGACGTGCTGAGGAGCGGGAGCGTGGGCGGCCGGGGTGTCCCCGCGGCGGGGGGATGCGGCGTGCTCGGTCATCTGCCTGTCTCTTCTCGGTTCTGGCCGACCCGGGGGTTTGCGGGCCCCGGGGGGTCGAGGGTGGGGTCCCGCTTGCGGGCCGATCGCCGGCTCTGCCCCAATCGTCCCTTTCGCGGGGCCTCGGGGCCAGGGGTCTTGCGGTGGTGGAACAGCGTCGGTGCAACAAAAAACCCCTCGTGCCCAAGGGCATGCGAGGGGTGGCGCGTCGGTCTGTCGCGAACGGGTCGGGGCCCGCTCAGCCGACGCGCCCGCCAAGTACGAGAATTCGGGTGCGCATGGCAACGACCTTCCTCCCGCCAAGGGTCGGCTGTCAAGCAGGTGGGACGGCCGTCTCGCCATGCGGACCTGCTCCCGGACCCGCCACGGCCGGGTGTTCGGGCAGGTCGGAGCCGTTGTGGTGAGGTACGACACGCCCTCCGGCGGCCTCGCCGCGGCCACTCGTCCGGGTGTCCGCGGCCAGGAAGGGGCGCCGCCCGGGCAGCGGGCCGGGCGGCCTCGGCACCGGGTAGGCGCGGCGGGCCAGCTCGCGCCGGAGCCGGATCTCGTCCAGCGGCGCGGAGAACGCCGAGCCCTGGACCTGGCGACAGCCCAGCTCCTGCAGCACGGCCACCTGGCGCGGCAGGTCGACGCCCTCGGCGGCGGTGACCAGCCCGAGGTCCCGGCCGAGCCGCAGGGCGTGCCCGGCGAGAGTGCGGGCGAGCGCGGACTCGCCCAGGTCCTGGACCAGCGAGCGGTCCAGCTTGAGGCCGTCGAAGGGCAGCCGGACCAGCGCACCGAGCGAACCCCGGCCGGCCCCGAAGCCGGCCAGCGCGGTGCCGACGCCGAGCCGGCGCAGCGCGTCGAGGCGGCGGCCGAGTTCGTCCGCCAGGTCGTCCGGGCCGGTCCGGGCCACCTCCACGATCAGCTGGCCGCCGGGCAGCCCGCTGTCCCGCAGCGCCGCGACCACCGCCTCGTACAGACCGGGCGCGCACAGCCGCTCGGCGGACAGCCGGACCGACACCGGGACCGGCGGCGGGACGGCGCGGCTCCGGGCGGACGGACCCCGGCGCAGCGCGGCGGCGGTCACCGCCTCCCGGACCAGCCAGCGGGAGAACCGGGCGGCGGCGTCGCCCGGCTCGGTGGAGCGCAGGAACTCGGCCGGGGTGAGCAGCAGGCCCTGCGCGGAGCGCCAGCGGGCCTGCGCCTCGACGGCGGTGACCGCGCCGCTGGTGAGGTCCACCACGGGCTGGTGGAGCAGGGTGAAACCGCCCTCGCGGACGGCCGCGCGCAGGCGTTCGTCCAGTTCGGTGCGGCGTTCCAGGTCGGCGCGCATGGCCGGCGTGTAGAGCATCACCCGGCCCTTGCCCTCGGACTTGGCGCGGTACATCGCGAGGTCCGCGTTGCGCATCAGCTCGTCGGCGGCGGCGCGCGGGTCGGCGGCCGGGCCGCGTTCGGGGGTGCCGAAGGCGATCCCGATGCTGGCGGCGACGCTGAGTTCGCTGCCGCCGATCCAGTAGGGCTCGGAGAGCGCGGTGCGCAGCCGGTCGGCTAGCTCCTGGACCTGGAGCCGGCCGAGCGGGCCGCAGACCAGGGCGGCGAACTCGTCGCCGCCGAAGCGGGCGACGGTGTCCCCGCAGCGGACGGCGCCCTGGAGCCGGCGGGCCGCCTGGACCAGCAGTTCGTCGCCGACCTGGTGGCCGGCGGTGTCGTTGACCGCCTTGAAGCCGTCCAGGTCGAGGAAGAGCACGGCGACCCCGGAGCCCGCCTCGTCCTGCGGGCCGCGGGCGGCCAGGGCGGCGCGCAGCCGCTGGGTGAACAGCGCCCGGTTGGGCAGGTCGGTGAGCGGGTCGTGGAAGGCGTTGTGCTGCAGCTGGGCCTGGAGCATGACCCGTTCGGTGACGTCGCGGCTGTTCAGGATCAGGCCGTCGCGGTAGCGGTCGACGGTCGACTCGACGTGCAGCCACTCGCCGCCGCCGGAGCCGATCCGGCACTCCACCCGGGCCGCGGGCAGCGGTTCGGCGCCGGGGTCGCGGTGGGCGGCGAGCCGGCCCCGGGCCAGGAAGCGGCGGACCTCCAGCAGGACCCGGTCGACGTCCTCGGGGTGGATCAGGTCGAGCAGGTTGCCGCCGACCAGCTCCTCCGGGTCACGGCCGTAGACGCCGAGCGCGGCCGGGGACACGTAGGAGAGCACGCCGTTGGCGCCGGCGATCATGATGACGTCGCTGGAGCCCTGCACCAGGGAGCGGAAGTGCGCCTCCTTGTGGGCGAGCTCCTGGGCCAGCGAGAGGTTGTCGAGCAGCATGATGCCCTGGCGCAGGATCAGCGCGAGGCCGACGGTGCAGGCCGCCGAGGCCACCACCCGGTCCAGGGAGCGCCCGCCCAGGGCGTTGTAGAGGATCCCGGCGGTGCAGACGGCGGCGGCCGCGTACGGGGTGAGGGCGCTGAAGGTGGTGGCGACCCGGCGGCGGGGCAGCCCGCCGAGCGCCGGGTGCTCGCGCAGCGGGCGGCGCCAGCGCGGGGACCACGGGGCCCAGGCCAGCAGCAGGCTGCCGGCGAACCAGCCGGCGTCCAGCAGTTCGCCGGAGTGGTAGCTGCTGCGCAGTTCGGGCGAGGTGAACAGGGCGTCGCAGAGCACGGTGACGGCGAGACCGACCATGGCGGTGTGGACGGCCGCGCGGTTGCCGTCCCGGCCGCCGAAGCGCAGGCCGACGACCAGCGAGACGAGCAGGATGTCCAGCACCGGATAGGCCAGGTTGAGGGCCAGCCGCAGCGGGGAGCCGTCCTCGCCGGCGGCGGTCCGGCCGAGGGCGAGGCTCCAGCTGAGGGTGAACAGCGAGCCGGCCACCAGCCAGCCGTCCAGCAGCAGGCAGAGCCAGCCGGCGGCGGTGCGGGGGCGCTGGGCCAGCACCAGGACGCCGGTGATGGCCAGCGGGGCGAACAGCAGGAAGGCGTACTCGGCCAGCGAGTTGGGCGGCAGCGGGGTGCGCTCGACCAGCTCGTACCAGCCCCAGGTGCCGTTGCCGAAGGCGACCATGAGCGAGGAGAGACCGAACAGCAGCCAGGCCGGGCGGGCGTGGCCGCCGACCGTGCAGCCGTAGGCGAGACAGGAGAGAGCGGCGGCGAGCGCGGCCGCGGCCAGGCCGAAGTCGCCCATGAAGACGGCGACCTGGCGCGAGCCCCAGCCGAGCGCGGCACCGAGGGTGTAGGCGAGGCAGAGCACGCCGAGGGCGGCGCCCGGCAGCTTGCGGCTGCAGAGCGCCCGGCGGAGCGGCCCCGGTCTCGCGCCGCGGCCGGCCGGCCGGTACGGGGGCGGGCCGCCCGTTCTGCCCGGGGGCGGGCCGCCCGCACGGGCGCCGCGCGGCGGCGGGCCCGGCCGCGGCGGGCCGTCCACGGGCAGGACGGCGTCCGGCGCCTGGGGCCGTCCGGCTCCGGGCAGCACCGCGTCGGTGGAGCTCACTCGGCCTCTCCCCCTCCGGCCCGGGGCCTCGCGCCCCGGTCACGGACCACCGGCCGCGCGCCTGGTGGCCGTGCGCGGTGACCTGGCGCCCCGGCAGGGCGGTGGCCCAGGGGGCGGGGGGCCTGCCGGCCGTCCCGCCACACCGATGTTCCCGTTCGGGACCCTACACCACTTCGGTCACTCAATGACACGCACACTCAACTTAGAGTAATGGTCCAGGAGTGGGGAATTGGGTCCGATTCCGCCGGAACGGTCCGGTTGACGGGGGCGCGCACAAGGGGGCTCACGCAGCGCGCACAGGAGCACGCGGCGGCGCCCGCCCGGCACCGGCCACCACGGCGGGCCGGGCGTCGGGCGGGAGCCTCGGACGGGCCGTCAGCGGGCGACCGGGACCAGGTCCTCCGGGAACAGCCGTAGCCGGTGGGCCAGCGCGGCCGCCTCGCCCCGGCCGGTCACCGCGAGCTTGCCCAGGATGTTGGAGACGTGCACGCTCGCGGTCTTCGGCGAGATGTACAGTTCCTCGGCGATCTGCCGGTTGGTGCACCCCCGGGCGAGCAATCGGAGCACGTCCCGCTCACGGGGGGTGAGGCCGAGCGATTCACCGGCCGGCAGTGCCGGGGCGGGCGCCGGACGGTCCGCGACCAGGACCAGGCCGGCCCGAGCGGCCAGCGCGTCGATCTCGGCCCGCAGCCCCGCGTCGGAGCGGGCCGCGGCCAGCTCCCGCGCCTCGCGCAGGAGTGCCACGCCGGATTCGCGGCGCCCGGCCAGCACCTCGGCCTCGCCGGCCCGCAGCAGCGCCGCCGCCAGCGGGAACGGCAGCCCGGTCGGGCGCAGCGCCGCGACCGCGACGGCCCACTGCCCGGGGGTGTCCGCGCCCTCGGCGCGGGCCAGTTCGGCCTCCAGCAGCCGGGCCCAGCCGTGGTGCAGCGGCACGGTCGGGGTCAGCCCGGCCGCCGTCGCGGCGATCCTGGCCAGCACCGCGGCGCGGCCCCGCTCCGCCTCCGGCAGGCCCCGGCTGTCCGCCTCGGCGGCGGCGCCGTCCACCAGCAGCGGGTAGAGGTCGGCGAGGTAGCCGCAGCGGAGGTCCTCGTCCAGGGCGGCGATCAGCTCGGCGCGGGCGTCCAGCGAACGGCCGGCCCCGACGGCGACCCGCAGCGCCAGCCGCGCGATCGGGACGGAGTGCTGGAGCTGGCCGATCCGGTTGGCCGCCCTGGCCTGTGCCAGCATGGCGGCGGCGGTGGCCAGGTCGCCGCGGAGCAGGGCGAGTTCGCCGCGCATCCGGTCCAGGAACTCGGCGTGGGTGCCGGTCGCACCGACCAGCCGGCACTCGGCGAGCACCTGCTCGGCCTCGTCGATCCGCCCGAGGTCCATCAGCGACTCGGCGAGGTTCCCGGTCAGGATGGCGCCGATGTTGCGCTGCAGGCCGTTGCCCCGGGCGGATTCCAGCCCCTCCCGGGCGAGCGCCGCCGCCTCCTCGGCCCGGCCGAGCCCGCGCTTCATCGCGGCGAGGTTGTTGATGCCGCGCAGCAGGACGTCGGGGGCGCCGATCCGCCGGGTGGCCTCCACCGCCGCGGTGAGCTGGGCGACGGCGGTCTCCGGGTCGGAGTCGAGGTCGTTGCGCAGTCCGCCGAGCGTCATCAGGGCGTGCTGCTCGACGGCGTCGGCGCCGACCTCGCGGGCGATCCGGACCGCCCGCTCGGCGAGTTCGACCAGCTCGGGCCGGGGGTTGGAGAGCATCCCGCTGCCGGCGGCGAGGGCGAACACCTCGGCCTGGACGGCGGACGGCGGCAGGTGCTCGACCAGCCGCCGCGCGTACGCGATCTCCTCCTCGTCACCGGAGCGGCGCAGGTGGCCGAGCATCCGGGCCCGGTTGATCCGGAACCAGGCGGCGCGGGCCGGGTGCCCGGTCTCGTCGACCATCTTGAGCGCCCGCCGGGCCAGGCTCAGTCCGCGCTCGCGGTCCCCGCTGCGCCGGGCCGCGACCACCGCCTCGGCCAGGACGTCGATCAGGCAGAGCCGGTCGCAGTGCTCGTCGTGCCGGTCCACGTCGCAGGAGCAGGGCGGGTAGGTCTCGGCCCAGTCGTGCGGGCGGAGGGTGCCCGCCAGCACCTCGTCCGGGACCTCGTCCCAGAGCTCCAGGGCGCGTTCCAGCATCCGCAGCTGCTCGGCGAAGGCGTTGCGCCGGCGGGCGGCCCTGGCGGCCTCCAGCGCGGTGGGCAGGGCCCGGGCCGGGTGGTGGGCGTGGTACCAGTAGTTGGCCAGCCGGGCGGGGCGGACGTCGGAGCCGACCAGGTGCGGATCGGCCTCCAGCGCGGCGGCGAAGCGCCGGTTGATCCGGTGCCGCTCGCCCGGCAGCAGGTCGTCCGAGACCGCTTCCCGGACCAGCGCGTGCCGAAACCGGTAGCCGTCGCCGTCGGTGTCCGGGCGCAGGATGTTGGCGCCGACCGCGACCCGGAGCGAGGCGATCAGCTCCTCCTCGTCCTCCAGGACGGCGGCGAGCAGGGCGTGCTCGACGTAGGAACCGCCCTCGGCGGCGATCCGCAGCACCCGCTGGGTCTGCTCGTCCAGCGCCTCGACCCGGACCAGCAGCATGTCCCGGAGCGAGTCGGTGAGCCCGGCCGAGCAGCCCTCGCGGAAGGCGGTGGCGAGTTCCTCGACGAAGAAGGGGTTGCCCTCGGAGCGGCGGTGGATCCGGTCGACCAGCTCCCGGTCCGGGGCGGCGGTGCCGAGGATGCCGGCCAGCTGCGCGGCCACCTCGCCCGGCCCGAACCGCTCCAGCTCGGCCCGCTGCACGGTGCGCAGCCGCTCCAGCTCGGCCAGGAAGGGCCGCAGCGGATGGCGGCGGTGCAGGTCGTCGCTGCGGTAGGTGGCGACCAGCAGCACCCGGGCCCGGTGCAGGGTGCGGACCAGGTAGGCCAGCAGCTCCCGGGTGGAGCGGTCGGACCAGTGGAGGTCCTCGACGGCGAGCACGAGGGTACGGTCCGTGCCGAGTCGTTCGAACAGCCTCGCGGTGTGCTCGAACAGCCGGGCTCGTCCGTACTCGTCGTTGGGTTCGCCGTCGGCCTCGCCGAAGTCCGGCATCAGCCGGGCGAGGTGCCCCTCCATGCCGGCCGCGGCCGCCTCCAGCTCGGTGCCCAGGCTCCGGTGCAGCCGGCGAAGCGCGGTGGCCAGCGGCGCGTAGGGCAGGCCCTCGGCGCCGATCTCCAGACAGCCGCCGACGGTGGTGACCACGCCGTCCAGGCACGCCTGGCGGAGGAACTCCTCCAGCAGCCGGGTCTTGCCGACCCCGGCCTCGCCGCCGATCAGCACGGTCTGCGGCTGGCCGTCGCCGGCCCTGCGCATCGCGTCCAGCAGGACGGTGAGTTCCGGATCGCGGCCGACGAAGACGGGACTCACCGATATCTGCTGCATGGAGGCGAGCATGCCACAGAGGTCGGGCGTCGTCCGAGGGGTTATCCCGCCCCCTGGACGCCCGGAAGGGGAGGCGCACCCCCGTGGCGCCTCCCCTTCCGGTCCCCGCTCGGCACCGAGGTGCCGGTCCGTCAGCATTCGCGCGGACGGACGGCCCGCCGCTGGATGCGGAAGCCCACGTTCGGGCGCCAGCCGGTGCGCTTGGCACCCTTCGCCTCGCGGACCAGGCGCTCGTGGTCGGCCTGGGCCCGGAGTTCCAGCTCCTGCTGCTTGATGAGCTCGTACTCGATCACGGTGTTTCCCCTCGTGGGTTTCGGTGTCTCTCTCGTTCTGAGGTAAAGATTCCTCTCCCAGGGGGGTCGGCCGCATCGGCAGCCTGCCGCATGTTCCGGGGCCCGACCGCCTTAGGTACCGGCCGCCGGGTACGGCAAAGGCCCGGTCCTCCCCCTGGCGAGGGGTAGGACCGGGCCTCGGGCCACTAAGTGGCCCTTAGATCGCCTCAGGCGCCTTGGAGGCTCAGGCGGAAACGCCCAGCTTCTCCAGGATCAGATCCTTGACCCGGGCCGCGTCCGCCTGGCCGCGGGTGGTCTTCATGACCGCGCCGACCAGCGCGCCGACCGCGGCGACCTTGCCGTCGCGGATCTTGGCGGCGATCGCCTCGTTCTCGGCGATGGCCTGGTCCACGGCGGCACCGAGCGCGGAGTCGTCCGAGACCACGGCCAGGCCGCGCTGCTCGACGACCGCGTCCGGCTCGCCCTCGCCGGCCAGCACGGCCTCGATGACCTGGCGGGCCAGCTTGTCGTTCAGCTTGCCCTCGGCGACCAGCGCGGCGACCCGGGCGACCTGCGCCGGGGTGATCGGCTGCTCGGCCAGCTCGGTGCCGGTCTCGTTGGCCCGGCGGGCCAGCTCGCCCATCCACCACTTGCGGGCCTGGTCGGCCGGGGCACCGGCCGCGATGGTCTCCTGGATCGGCTCGACGGCGCCGGCGTTCAGCACCGACTGCATGTCCTTGTCGGTCAGGCCCCACTCGGCCTGCAGCCGGGCACGGCGCACCCGGGGCAGCTCGGGCAGCCCGGCGCGCAGCTCCTCCACCCAGGCGCGGGACGGCGCGATCGGCACCAGGTCCGGCTCCGGGAAGTACCGGTAGTCCTCGGCGTTGTCCTTGATCCGGCCGGCGGTGGTGCTGCCGTCCTCCTCGTGGAAGTGCCGGGTCTCCTGGACGATCGTGCCGCCGTCGGTCAGCACCGTGGCGTGCCGCTGGACCTCGAACCGGGCGGCCCGCTCCACACTGCGCAGCGAGTTGACGTTCTTGGTCTCCGAGCGGGTGCCGAAGGTCTCGGTGCCGTTCGGGCGCAGCGACAGGTTGACGTCGCAGCGCATCTGGCCCTTGTCCATCCGGGCCTCGGAGACGCCCAGCGAGCGGATGACCTCGCGCAGCTCGGCGACGTACGCCCGGGCGACCTCGGGGGCGCGCGCGCCGGCTCCCTCGATCGGCTTGGTGACGATCTCGATCAGCGGGATGCCGGCCCGGTTGTAGTCCAGCAGCGAGTGGGTCGCGCCGTGGATCCGGCCGGTCGCGCCACCGACGTGGCTGGACTTGCCGGTGTCCTCCTCCATGTGGGCGCGCTCGATCTCCACCCGGAAGGTCGAGCCGTCCTCCAGCTGCACGTCGAGGTAGCCGTTGAAGGCGATCGGCTCGTCGTACTGCGAGGTCTGGAAGTTCTTCGGCATGTCCGGGTAGAAGTAGTTCTTCCGCGCGAACCGGCACCACTCGGCGATCTCGCAGTTCAGCGCCAGGCCGATCTTGACGGCCGACTCCACGCCGATCGCGTTGACGACCGGCAGCGAGCCCGGCAGGCCCAGGCAGGTCGGGCAGACCTGGCTGTTCGGCTCGGCGCCCAGTTCGGTCGAGCAACCGCAGAACATCTTGGTCTTGGTGCCCAGCTCGACGTGGACCTCCAGGCCCATCACCGGGTCGAACGACGCGAGCGCGTCCTCGTAGGAGACCAGGTTCTTGACGCTCACAGCGTCCCCTTCACTAAAAAGTCTTCGGTGGTGCGGGCCCGGCCTGCGCCTCGGGCGCAGGCCGGGGCCTCACGGGCTGGGTCAGCCCAACAGGACGTCGTCGTCGCCGAGGCGGCGCAGCTCACGGACCAGCAGGGCCGTGCCGGTGACCAGCGCGGCCGCGCCGACCAGGGCGTTGACCAGCTTCAGGGTGTCGCTCTCGCCGCGGGCCTTGCGCACGTCCTTGACGATGGAGACCGCGCCGAAGGCGCTGGTGCCGATGGACAGCCAGAGCCCGGGCTTGGAGTGCTTCCACCCCTTCAGCGATGCCGACTGGGCCTTGGCGTTCTCGATCTTGCTCACAGTGCCGGTGCCTCCTCCAGCAGGGTGTGCCCCCACTTGTCGTTGAGTGCGGCCTCGACGGCGCCGCCCACGCGGTACAGGCGGTCGTCCGCCATCGCGGGTGCGATGATCTGCAGGCCGACCGGGAGATTGTCCTCCGGGGCCAGGCCGACCGGCAGCGACATGGCCGCGTTGCCCGCAAGGTTGGACGGAATCGTGCACAGGTCGGCCAGATACATCGCCATCGGGTCGTCGGCGCGCTCGCCGATCGGGAAGGCGGTGGTCGGCGTGGTCGGCGAGACCAGGACGTCCACGCCCGCGAAAGCGGCGTCGAAGTCGCGGGAGATCAGCGTCCGCACCTTCTGGGCCGAACCGTAGTAGGCGTCGTAGTAGCCCGAGGAGAGCGCGTAGGTGCCCAGGATGATGCGGCGCTTCACCTCGGGGCCGAAACCGGCCTCACGGGTCAGCGCGGTGACCTCCTCGGCCGAGCGGGAGCCGTCGTCGCCGACCCGCAGGCCGTAGCGCATCGCGTCGAAGCGGGCCAGGTTGGACGACGCCTCGCTCGGGGCGATCAGGTAGTACGCCGGCAGCGCCAGGGTGAAGGACGGGCAGGAGACCTCGACGACCTCCGCGCCCAGCTCGCGCAGCAGCTCCACCGACTCGTTGAAGCGCTGCATCACGCCGGCCTGGTAGCCCTCGCCGGCGAACTCCTTCACCACGCCGATCCGCATGCCGCGCACGTCGCGCAGCTTCGCGGCCTCGACCACGGCCGGGACCGGCGCGTCGATCGAGGTCGAGTCCAGCGGGTCGTGGCCGGCGATCGCCTCGTGCAGCAGCGCCGCGTCCAGCACGGTTCGGGCGCACGGGCCGCCCTGGTCCAGGCTGCTGGAGAAGGCCACCAGGCCGTAGCGCGACACCGAGCCGTAGGTCGGCTTCACGCCGACGGTGCCGGTGACGGCGCCGGGCTGGCGGATCGAACCGCCGGTGTCGGTGCCGATCGCCAGCGGCGCCTCGAACGCGGCCAGCGCGGCGGCCGAACCGCCGCCGGAGCCGCCGGGGATCCGGGAGAGGTCCCACGGGTTGCCGGTCGGGCCGTAGGCGGAGTTCTCGGTGGAGGAGCCCATCGCGAACTCGTCCATGTTGGTCTTGCCGAGGATGACCACGCCGGCGTCCTTGAGACGCGTGGTCAGCGTGGCGTCGTACGGCGGGATCCAGCCTTCGAGGATCTTCGAGCCGCAGGTGGTCGGCACGCCCTTGGTGGTGAAGACGTCCTTCAGCGCCAGCGGGACACCGGCCAGCGGGCCCAGCTCCTCGCCCTTGGCGCGCTTCTCGTCGACGGCCCGGGCGGCGCTCAGCGCGCCCTCGGTGTCGACGTGCAGGAAGGCGTTGACCTTCTTGTCGACGGCCCCGATGCGGTCCAGGTGCGCCTGGGCCACCTCGACGGCGGACACCTCGCCCTTGGCGACGGCGGCGGCGGTCTCGGCCGCGGTGTAACGGATGAGCTCGGTCATGGGTCAGTCCTCCCCGAGGATCTGGGGCACACGGAAACGCTGCTCCTCGGCGGCCGGGGCCCCGGCCAGCGCCTGGTCCGGGGTGAGCGACGGCCGGACCTCGTCCGCGCGCATGACGTTGGTCAGCGGCAGCGGGTGGGAGGTGGGCGGGACGTCCTGTCCGGCGACCTCGGAAACGCGGGCGACCGCGCCGATGATCACGTCGAGCTGCTCGGCGAAGTGGTCCAACTCTTCGGCCTGCAACTCAAGACGCGACAGCCGAGCGAGGTGGGCGACCTCCTCGCGCGTGATGCCAGGCATGCAGCGATCCTCAGGGTGAGTTCTGGTGAGGCCCGGATCCGCCTTCCGGCGGCGCCGGGCCCGGGCCGGGAGCCGCCGGTCCGGCGTTCCCGTCCTCGTGGTCTGTGGTCCCCATCCTATGGGGCACGGCACTGCCACCGGCCAACGACCGGCGGTGGGCGCCGGTCACCCTCGCCGGACAGCCCCTGGGCGCGGGCCGGACGGACCTGCCGCCGCGAGCGGGTCGGCCCCTGGGCGCGGGCCGGACGGCGCTCTCACTGCTGGCGGGTCTGCGCCCAACTCCGGTGCTTGGGCGCCTGGATCTCCAGCTTCGCCGCCTGCACGGCCTGGATCACCGGCGGCAGGACGGGCTGGATCGCGGGCGGCATCCGGTCGGCGGCGGAGCCGAGCCGCTCCACCGGCGGGGCGCCGGTGCGGTGCACCCGCAGCCAGGCGGTGGCCTGCTCGGCCGGCAGCGCCGCCGACACCAGCCAGCCCTGCACCGCGTCCACGCCCATGCAGGCCAGCCGCTCCCAGGTCTCGTCGTCCTCGACGCCCTCGGCGACCACGGTCAGGCCGAGCGAGTGGGCCAGCTCGACCGAGCAGCGGACCACCGCCGCGTCGTGGTCGTCGGTGGCCATCCGGGAGACGAAGGAGCGGTCGATCTTCAGCTCGCCGACCGGCAGGCTGCGCAGCCGCACCAGCGAGGAGTGGCCGGTCCCGAAGTCGTCCAGGGACATCCCGACCCCGTAGCCGCGCAGCTCCGCCAGGGTGTCGGCGGCGCGGCGGGAGTCGTCCAGCAGCAGCCGCTCGGTGATCTCCAGCTGGAGCGCGTGGGCCGGCACCTGGTGGCGGACGAGGTGGCCGGCGACCCGCTGGGCGAAGCCCGGGTTGAGCACGTCGCGCGGCGAGACGTTCACCGCGACCTGGACCTGGAGGCCCTGCTCGCGCCACTGGGCGAGCTGGCCGACCGCGGCCTCCAGCACGTAGTCGGTCAGCCGGGGCATCAGCCCGCTGGACTCGGCGAGGCCCACGAACTCGTCCGGGGAGACCCGGCCCTGGCCGGGGCGCTCCCAGCGCAGCAGCGCCTCCAGACCGACCACCCGGCCGTCGAAGGCCACCTTGGGCTGGTAGTGCAGCTGGACCTCGCCGGTCTCCAGGGCCCGCCGCAGATCGCCCAGCAGTCCGATCCGGTACGGGGTGTCGGCGTCCTGGGTCTCGTCGTACTGCTCGACCGAGGTGCGACCGCGTTGCGCGTGCCCCATCGCCACGTCGGCGCGGCGCAGCAGCGACTCGGCGTCCTGGGCGTGCTGGGGGAAGACGCAGACGCCCGCGCTGGCCTCCAGGACCAGCAGCAGTCCGTCCAGCCGGATCGGGGCGGCCAGTTCGGCGATCAGCGCCTTGGCCACCTTCTCCAGCGAGTCCGGGCAGCCGATGCCGGGCAGCAGGACGGCGAACTCGTCGCCGCCCATCCGGGCCACCATCGGGTGGCCGCGGTAGTGCCGCGGCAGTCCGGCGAAGACGTCGTCGATGGACTCGCGGGTGGCGCTGCCGGCGGCGCCGCCGGAGCGCAGGGCCCGGTGCAGCCGGCGGGCGATGTGGACGAGCAGGCGGTCGCCGGCGGTATGGCCGAGGGTGTCGTTGAGCGACCGGAAGCGGTCGAGGTCGAGCAGGATCAGACCGACGCTGTAACCCTCGGTGTGCTCGGCGATCGCCTCCTGGGCGGCGAGGAGTAACGCCTGGCGGTTGGGCAGATCGGTCAGCGGGTCGGTGAGCTGGTCGCGCGCCCGGTCGCGGGCGATCCGCCAGGCCGCGACCAGGACGGCCAGCGGCACCGCGAACAGTGGCAGCAGCTCCGCCTCGTAGCGGTAGACCAGCACGGCCAGCGGGATGAGCGGCGCGGCGCCGGCCAGCAGCACGCCGAGCAGCAGGACCGCTCCCGCCACCCCCTGCGGCGGGCGTGTGGGCGCACCGCCGGTCGTACGATCCATAAGCCCAGTCCTCCGTCGGGCCCGCCCCGTCAGGCCGCCTAGCGGTGAGGCACCGTACCGGCGCCGGCAGCCTGCCGGGCATGGAGCGGCCCCGCGGAGTCCGGCTCAGCCGGTACCCCCACCCCTGCTGACACTCTGTTGCGCTCCAGGGTATGCGCGGCTTCACCCGACGGGCAGACTTTCGGACAACCGGACATACGCCACCGCGCTCGGTGCCGCACAGTGTCACGATGCCCGCTATCACTGTGCGGCACCCGATGACGTTGCATCAGGACGATAACAAGCCGGATTCGGGGCTTCCGCGCGCGGGGTCAGCCCTCGGTGCCCTCCTCCGCGGGGACCTGCGGAGCCTGCGCCCCGTCCGGGTCCGCCACCTGCTCCGGGACGGCGTCCGCCGCCACCTCCGCCACCTGCTCCGCGTCCTGGTCCGGGTCCTGCTTCGCGGCGGCCTTCCGCTTCGCCGGCGCCTTCTTCACCGGCTCCTCCGGCGGTTCGGGCGACAGCCCCAGGTGCACCCGGGCGGCGGCCGAACCCTGCTCCAGCAGAATCGTGAAGCCCGCGTCGTCGAGCACCGGCAGCCCCAGCTGAACGGCCTTGTCGTACTTGGACCCGGGATTGTCACCCGCGACCACGAAGTGGGTCTTCTTCGACACCGAACCGGTCACCTTCGCCCCCCGCGAGGTCAGCGCCTCCTTGGCGCCGTCCCGGGTGTGCCCGGCCAGCGTGCCGGTGACGACGACGGTCAGCCCCTCCAACGGGCGCTCGCCCTCCTCCTCGGCGGCCTCCTCGGTGAAGCGGACCCCGGCCTCGCGCCACTTCTCGACGATCTCCCGGTGCCAGTCCACCTGGTACCACTCCACGATCGAGCGCGCGGTGCCCGCGCCGACCCCCTCGGTGGCGGCCAGCCGCTCCTCGCTCGCCGCGAAGATCGCGTCCAGGTCGCGGAACTCCCGGGCCAGGTCCTGGGCGGCGACCGGGCCGACGTGCCGGATCGAGAGGCCGTTGAGGAAGCGCCAGAGCGGGCGGTCCTTGGCCTTCTCGATGTTCTCCAGCATCAGCCCGGTGTTCTTCTTCGGCGCACCGGCGGTGGTGGCGAAGAAGAACACCTCCTTCTCCTCGCCGGTCTCGTCGTCCAGCTTCGGCATACCGGTCTTCTGGTCGCGCACCAGCACCTTGATCGGCAGCAGCCGCTCCACCGTCAGGCCGAAGATGTCGCCCTCGTTCCCCACCGGCGCCTCGACCGGCTCCAGCGGCTGGGTCAGCGCGGTGGCGGCGACGTAGCCGAGGCCCTCGATGTCCAGCGCCGAACGCCCGCCGAGGAAGGCGATCCGCTCCCGGATCTGGGCGGGGCAGAACCGCGCGTTCGGACAGCGCAGATCGATGTCCCCCTCCGCCATCGGCCGCAGCCCGGTACCGCACTCGGGGCAGTGCGAGGGCATCACGAACGCCTGCTCGGTGCCGTCCCGGAGGTCGTACACCGGGCCGAGGATCTCCGGGATCACGTCGCCGGCCTTGCGCAGCACCACGGTGTCGCCGAGCAGGACGTCCTTGGCCTTGACCACGTCCTGGTTGTGCAGGGTCGCGTACTGCACCATCGAGCCGGCCACCTTCACCGGCTCGGCCAGCACCGCGTACGGGGTGGCCCGGCCGGTGCGGCCGATCCCGACCTTGATCGCGGCGAGCTTCCCGGTGACCTCCTCCGGCGGGTACTTCCAGGCGATCGCCCAGCGCGGGGACTTCGAGGTGGAGCCGAGCCGGCCCTGCAGCGCGATCTCGTCCACCTTGACGACCACGCCGTCGATCTCGTGCTCGACCGAGTGCCGCTGCTCGCCGAAGTGCGCGATGAACTCCCGCACCTCCGCCAGCGAGCCGACCACCCGGTTGTGCCGGGCGGTCGGCAGGCCCCACCCGCGCAGCAGCTCGTAGGCGTGCGACTGGTTGTCGATGTCGAAGCCGACCCGGGCGCCGATGCCGTGCACCACCATCCGCAGCGGGCGGGAGGCGGTGATCAGCGGGTCCTTCTGGCGCAGCGAGCCGGCCGCGGCGTTCCTCGGGTTCATGAACAGCCGGATCATCGCCCGGGGCCGCTTGCCCTCCTTGGCGCGCTCCTCGTTCTCCAGCCGGCGGCGCTCGTTCTCCTCCGCGAAGGAGGCGTTGAGCGCCTCGAAGTCCTCGGTCGGGAAGTAGACCTCGCCCCGGATCTCGACCAGCTCGGGCACGTCCTCGCCGGTGAGCCGGTGCGGGATCTCCTTGATGGTGCGGACGTTGGCGGTGATGTCCTCGCCGACCCGGCCGTCGCCCCGGGTCGCCGCCTGCGTCAACCGGCCGTTCTCGTAGGTGAGGTTGACGGCCAGGCCGTCCACCTTGAGCTCGCACAGGTAGTGGTACTCGATCCCGGCCAGCTCGGCGGCGACCCGCTCGGCCCAGGCGGCGAGCTCCTCGTCGTCCATCGCGTTGTCCAGGCTGAGCAGCCGCTCCCGGTGCTCGACCGGGGCGAACAGCAGGGTCGGCGCGCCACCGACCCGCTGCGAGGGCGACTCCGGGGTGACCAGCGCGGGGTGCTCCGCCTCCAGCCCCTCCAGCTCGCGCATCAGCCCGTCGAACTCGGCGTCGCTGACGACCGGCGCGTCCTGCTCGTAGTACCGGGCCCGGTGGTCCGTGATCTCGGCGGCCAGCTCGGCGTGCCGCTTGCGCACCTCCGCCGGAACGTCCTCCCAGCCCTCGACAGCCACCACCGCAAGCCCTCCGTCAATCTCTCATTCCGGGTTGTCCACCAGACTCCGGGCCGCGTTCACACTGAGTGACAGCGCCCGGCGCGCGTGGTCCGGGGAGGCCCCGGCCAGCCCGCAGGTCGGCGTCACCAGCACACGGCGGCCCAGCAGCTCCGGGGAGAACCCGAGCCTGCGCCACAACGCCCTGACACCCTGGACACTACCGGCCGGGTCCGACAGTGCCGTTGATTGAGCGAGCGCCCGCTCGGTGGACGGGACGACGCCCGCGAGGATCATCGTTCCGGCGTCGACCGCCTCGCCGAGCTCCTCGTCCTCACGCTCGGTCAGCAAGGAGAAGTCCAGCGAGACCCCGGCCACCCCGGCCCGGCGCAGCAGCGGCAGCGGCACCCGCGGCGCGCAGCAGTGCACCACCACGGGTGCGTCCAGGGCGCCGATCACGTTCCGCAGCGTCTCCTCGGCGCGCTGCCGGTCGACGGAGCGCAGCCGCTGGAAGCCGCTCGCGGTCCTCACCTCGCCGGCCAGCACGGCGGGCAGCGAGGGTTCGTCCAGTTGCAGCACCACCTCCGCGCCCGGCACCCGGCGGCGGACCTCGGCGAGGTGGCGGCGCAGGCCCTCGGTGAGCGAACCCGCGATGTCCCGGCAGGCACCGGGGTCGGCGAGCGCCTTCTCGCCGTACTTGAGCTCGATCGAGGCGGCCAGCGTCCACGGCCCGACCGCCTGCACCTTCAGCGCGCCGGTGTACCCCTGGGTGAACTCCTCCAGCGCGTCGAGGTCCTCGCCGAGCCAGGAGTGGGCCCGCCGGGTGTCCCGGCCCGGGTGGTCGGCGAACCGCCAGCCGCTCGGCTCGGTCTGCGCGAACAGCTCGACCAGCAGGCCGGCGGAACGGCCGATCATGTCGGCGCCCGGCCCGCGGGCGGGGAGTTCGGGGAGGAACGGCAGGTGCTCCAGCGCGCCGGTGGAGGTCCTGGCGGCCTCCCGGGCGTCGGTGCCGGGCAGCGATCCGACGCCGGTGGCGGCGCCGACCAGGTCGGGGAAGGGAAGTCCGTTGCTCACGGCCGAAGCCTATGGCGTCGGGAACGCCGCCGGCCCCGGCACCGGGCGCGGGGCCCGGTGCCGGGGCCGTCGGGTGGCCCGGGCCCTACCGCCCCGGGCGGACGGTGATGTCGGTGATCTCCGCGTCCCGGGAGGCGTCCAGCGCCGCCAGGACCGCCTTCGCCACCGACTCCGGCTCGATCCACTGGCCGGGGTCGTACTCCTTGCCCTCCTGCTGGTGCACCTTGACCTGCATCGCGGTGGCGGTGCGGCCCGGGTACACCGAGGTGACCCGCACCCCGTGGCCGTGCTCCTCCAGCCGCAGCGAGTCGGCCAGGGCCTTCAGCCCGTGCTTGCTCGCCGCGTACGCCGACCAGTCGGCGCTCGCCCGCAGCCCGGCACCGGAGTTGACGAACACCACGTGGCCCTTGACCAGCCGCACCGAGGGCAGCAGCAGCCGGGTCAGCTCGGCGGGACCGACCAGGTTGACGTTCAGGGTGTCCTGCCACGCCTTGACCGGAAGCTCGCCGACCGGGGCCAGCTCGACCATGCCCGCCACGTGCAGCAGCGAGTCCAGCTCGACCGGCGGCGCCTGGTGCCCGAGGGCCCAGGAGAGCTTCGCCGGGTCGGCGAGGTCGCCGACCAGGGTCCGCGCGCCGGGGAAGCGTTCGCGCAGCTCGGCGGCGCGGCGGGCGTCGCGGGCCAGCAGCCAGAGCTCGTCCCCGCGCTCGGCGAGACGGGCGGCGAGGACGGCGCCGATGCCGGAGCCGGCGCCGGTGATCAGATGAGAGGCCATGACCGTGATCCTCTCAGCCCTTGAGCTGCTCGAAGACCTGGGCCGGGGTGTCGGCGAAGGTGATCAGCTCGGCCAGCGGGCGGGGCAGGAAGCCCTCGGCGTCCATCCTCTCCAGCTGGGTGCGCAGCCCCGCGTAGAAGCCCTCGGTGTCCAGCACCACCACCGGCTTGTCGTGCAGCGCGTGCTTCTTCAGCTCCAGCACCTCGGTGACCTCGTCCAGCGTGCCCAGCCCGCCGACCAGGACGACGACCGCGTCCGCGCGCGCCAGCAGCTTCGCCTTGCGCTCGGCCAGGTCGGCGGTGGTGACCAGCTCGTCGGCGCCGTCGTACGCCTTGTGCTTCAGGAACTCGACCGAGATCCCGACCAGCCGACCGCCGGCGTCCCTCACCCCGTCGGCGAGCAGGCCCATCAGCCCGGCGTTCGAGCCGCCCCACACCAGTGTGTGCCCGCCCTCCCCGAGCAGTCGGGCGAATTCGGCGGCGGGAAGGGAGTAGCGGTCGTCGAGCGAGTACGCGGAGCAGAAGACAGTGATGTTCATAGTGGTCCCCGGTCTATCACGCCGCCGGGCCTGCGCTCATTTCGATTACTGGGCGGACCCGTCCCCGTACGGCACCAGCGCCGAAAGGCCCAGGGTGAAGCCGAACGGCTCCGGGATGCCGATCTCGTCGCCGAACTTCCGGTCGCTGCGGGTGTGGTAGCGGTCGTGGTCGGGTTCGGAGAACAGCGTCACCGTGCCTTCGCGCGGGTCCACGATCAGGTAGAGCGGGATCCGCATCACGGCGTAGTCGTGCAGCTTGTCCATCCAGTCGTTACCGGGGTTCGACGGGGAGACCACCTCCACCGCGATCAGCGCCTCGGCGGCTGGGGCGCGGTTGCCGGGCTCCGAGAGCACGGCAACCGGAAGGTAGGTGAGGTCCGGACCGCGCCCCACCGAACCGTCGGGAGCGACGATCACAGCGCGTTCGGTCGGCACGTACCCCTCGGGTTCGTGCCGCTCGAACTGCCGCCGCACCTGCGCGAGGTTGAGCTGGTGGATGTTCGACGGCGACGCCTGCACGACCAGGTTGTCGCCGGACCACTCGATCCGGACGCCGTCGGGTGCGGTCCGCTCCAGCTCCGCCACGAAGTCCCTGTGCTGCTCGAACAAGCCCATGCCGTCCTTCTCCCGTCAGCCGAGCAGATGCCGCCCGTCATGGTCCCGGACAGCCGGTACGGCACCGTCCCGCAGCGCGTCCAGCACGCGCACGGCGTACACCTCGGCCATCCGGTCGGAGACCTCGCCCGGCGTGAGCCAGTCGACGGCGGTCGACTCCTCGGAGAGCCGCTCGCTCCCGCTCTCGGGGCGGCAACGGAACACCAGGGCGACGATTCCCCGGCTCACGTTCTTGTAGACGCCGGTCAGCCGCTCGACGCCGACCTTGATCCCGGTCTCCTCGAACACCTCGCGCCGTACGCCGTCCTCGACGGCCTCGGTCACCTCCAGCACTCCGCCCGGCGGCTCCCAGGTCCCGTTGTCGGCCCGCCGGATCGCCAGCACCCGACCGTCCTCGCGCACCACCACCCCGGCCACGGACACCGAGTGGAGCGGCGTTGACCGAGGCTTCCCGGCACTGTTACTCATGTGCAGGAGAATAGGAGCCCTGAAGGACAGTCGCGGCCCGGCCCTGGTGGATCACCTGACCGGTGACCGGTGGGTGCCACCGTGTCGGTGGCGGCCGCCTTTCACGTGGCCGTCGCTGCCGTAATGCTGATCGACCGCACCCGCTGAATGCCGCCCGCGTCGCCGGGTCGGCGGCGCGGGCGGTCAGGAACAGCGTCCGTCCTCAGGCGTTGACGGCCGGGCGGTGCGTGGTGGCGATGGTGGCGGAGCCGACGACGCGGGTGCCGTCGTAGAGGACCACGGCCTGGCCGGGGGCGATGCCGCGGGCGGGGGTGTCGAGGTCGACGTGGAGGGTGTCGTCGGCGACCGAGGCGCTGACCGGGACCTCCTCGCCGTGGGCGCGCAGCTGGGCGGTGTAGCGGCCGTCGGCGAGCGGCTCGGTGCCGCACCAGCGGGGACGGATCGCGGTGAGGCCGGTGACGTCGAGGCCCTCGGCCGGGCCGACGGTGACGGTGTTGTTCACCGGGGAGATGTCGAGCACGTAGCGCGGCTTGCCGTCGGCGGCCGGGCGGCCGATCCGCAGGCCCTTGCGCTGGCCGATGGTGAAGCCGTAGGCGCCGTCGTGCTCGCCGAGCTTGGTGCCGTCGACGTCCAGGATGTCGCCGGTGGCGGTACCGAGGTGCTGGGCCAGGAAGCCCTGGGTGTCGCCGTCGGCGATGAAGCAGATGTCGTGCGAGTCGGGCTTCTTCGCGACGGCCAGGCCGCGCCGCTCGGCCTCCTCGCGGATGACGTCCTTGGTGGTGTCGCCGAGCGGGAAGAGCGAGTGGGCGAGCTGGTCGGCGTCGAGCACGCCGAGCACGTAGGACTGGTCCTTGGCGGCGTCGACGGCTCGGTGCAGTTCGCGGGAGCCGTCCGCCAGGTCGACGATCCGGGCGTAGTGGCCGGTGCAGACGGCGTCGAAGCCGAGGGCGACCGCCTTGTCCAGCAGCGCCGCGAACTTGATCTTCTCGTTGCAGCGCAGGCACGGGTTCGGGGTGCGCCCGGCGGCGTACTCGGCGACGAAGTCGTCGATGACGTCCTCGCGGAAGCGCTCGGCGAGGTCCCAGACGTAGAAGGGGATGCCGATCACGTCGGCGGCGCGGCGGGCGTCCCGGGAGTCCTCGATGGTGCAGCAGCCGCGGGCGCCGGTGCGGAAGGACTGCGGGTTGCTGGACAGCGCCAGGTGCACGCCGGTCACCTCGTGGCCGGCCTCGACGGCGCGGGCGGCGGCGACGGCGGAGTCCACCCCGCCGGACATCGCGGCGAGCACGCGCAGGCGGCCGCTGGCGGACGGAGCGGTGGGGGCACCCGGGAAGTCAGTCATGATGACTCCAAGCGTACGTGGTGCCGTCCGGCATTCCGCCGGGGCCGTTCGGCCGGAAGGGCTCAGCGCCGGACGGCCGCGAGGCCGGCGTTGCGGGCGCGCTGGACGGCCGGGGCGATGGCCTCGGCGAGGGCGGTGACGTCCTCGCGGGTGGACGTGTGGCCGAGCGAGAACCGCAGCGAGGCCCGGGCGAGCAGCGGATCGACGCCCATCGCCAGCAGCACGTGGCTGGGCTGCGGGACGCCGGCCGAGCAGGCCGAGCCGGTGGAGCACTCGATGCCGCGGGCGTCGAGCAGCATCAGCAGCGCGTCGCCCTCGCAGCCGGGGAAGGAGAAGTGCGCGTTGGCGGGCAGCCGCCCCTCCCCCGCCGGGTCGCCGTTGAGCACCGCGTCCGGGACGGCGGCGTGCACGGTCGCGACCAGTTCGTCCCGCAGCGCGCCCAGGGTGAGGGCGTGCTCCTCGCGGCGTTCGACGGCGATGGCGGCGGCGGCCGCGAAGCCGGCGGCGGCGGGCGCGTCGAGGGTGCCGGAGCGGACGTCGCGCTCCTGGCCGCCGCCGTGCAGCAGCGGGACGGGCGTGGCGCCGCGCGACAGCAGCAGCGCGCCGATGCCGAACGGGCCGCCGATCTTGTGGCCGGTGACGGTGAGCGCGGTGAGGCCGGAGCCGGCGAAGGAGACCGGCACCTGACCGAGCGCCTGCACCGCGTCGGCGTGCATCGGGATGCCGTACTCGGCGGCGACGGCGGCGAGTTCGGCCACCGGCTGGACGGTGCCGACCTCGTTGTTGGCCCACATGACGGTGACCAGGGCGACCGAGCCGGGGTCGCGTTCGATCGCCTCGCGCAGCGCCGCCGGGTGGACCCGGCCGAGGGCGTCGACCGGCAGGTAGTCGACGGTGGCGCCCTCGTGCTCGGCGAGCCAGTGCACGGCGTCCAGCACCGCGTGGTGCTCGACGGGGCTGCACAGCACCCGGGTGCGTGCCGGGTCGGCACCGCGGCGGGCCCAGTACAGGCCCTTGACGGCGAGGTTGTCGGACTCGGTGCCGCCGCCGGTGAGGACGATCTCGCTGGGCCGGGCGCCGAGCGAGTCGGCGAGCGACTCGCGGGACTCCTCGACCACGCGGCGGGCCCGGCGGCCGGCCGCGTGCAGGGAGGAGGCGTTGCCGACGACCCCCAGGTGTGCCGACATGGCGGCGATCGCCTCGGGCAGCATCGGCGTGGTCGCCGCATGGTCCAGGTATGGCATAACCATCCGATTGTAGTGGTCCTCCGGCCTGCGCCGGACCGGTGCGACCGGTGCGGCCGGGCGCACCGCACCGATCCGGCCACCGGACGCCGGTCACCGGGGTGCTGCCCCTCGGGGCAGCCCAGGTACGGGGAACGGGCCACGAACGGTTAGCCTGACGGCCACCACCACACGGCCTCACGGCCATCACCACGCGGCCCGGCGGCCATCGCCACGCGGCCCGGACACCACCGCCACGCGGCCCGGACACCACCGCCACGCGGCCCGGACACCACCGCCACGCGGCCCGACGGCCACCGCCACGCCGCGCGGCCGGACCCAGGAACGGAACCAGGAACGGGGAACGCGATGTCGCAGTCGGTCGATCGGGCGCTGACCCTGCTCGGCTCGCTCGGCGACGGGCCGGTCACCCTGGAGCAGGCCGCCGGCTCGATCGGGGTGCACAAGTCCACCGCCCTGCGGCTGCTGCGCACGCTGGAGGAGCACGGCTTCGTGCACCGGCTGTCCGACCGCCGCTACCGGGTGGGCGGCCGGGTGCTGTCGCTGGCCCAGCGGGCGCTCCAGGAGATCGACGTCCGGCAGGTCGCCGCGCCCTACCTGGCCGCGCTGAACGAGCGCTGCGGCTGCACCGTGCGGTTGGCCGTGCTGCAGGACGACGAGGTGCTGTACCTGGACGAGCTGGCCGGCCGCTGGAGCGCCGATCCGGGCCGGCCGGACCGGATCGGGCGGCGGGCGCCGGCCGCCGGGACGGCGATCGGCCGGGTGTTGCTGGCCGGGCTGGCGCCGGACGGCCCGGCGGCGGACGGGCTGGCCGAGGACCTGGCGGCGGTGCGCCGGCGGGGCTGGGCGGCGGAGTCGGCCGAGCACCGGGAGGCGGTCACCTGTGTGGCCGCGCCGGTGGCGGGCAGCGACGGACGGGCGGTCGCGGCCTGCGCGATCTCGGCGCCGGCCGACCGGATGCCGCCGGCCGAGCTGCTGCGGCTGGTGCCGGAGCTGCTCTGCACGGCGGAGGCGGTCTCGCTGGCGTACGGCGGCTCGCCTACTCCTCGCTGGTGCGAGAACCGTTGCGGTGCCAGGCCCGCGGCGCGCGCCAGCCGTACTTGAGGGCGAGCATCCGCAGGCCGAACGCGGTCAGCGCGGCGGCGGTGCCGGTGGCGGCGGTGAGGCTGTCGAGGGCGATCAGCACGGCGACCAGGGCGGCGCCGACGAGGGCCGGCACGGCGTAGATCTCGCGGTCCCAGCGCAGCAGCGAGGGGAGTTCGCCGGCCAGGACGTCGCGCATCACGCCGCCGCCGGCGGCGGTCACCATGCCGAGGGCGACCGAGGAGACGGCGCCGAGCCCGAAGTCGTGCGCCTTGGCGGTGCCGGTGACGCAGAACAGGCCGAGGCCGAGCGCGTCGAGGGTCTGCACCGCGCGGTTGATCCGCTCGACCTCGGGGTGCAGGAAGAAGACCACCAGGGCGGCGCACAACGGGGTGACGAAGTAGCCGAGGTTGCTGAACGCGGCCACCGGGGTGGCGCCGATGACGAGGTCGCGCATCACTCCGCCGCCGAGCGCGGTGACCTCGGCGAGGACACAGATGCCGAAGATGTCCATGTTCTTGCGGACGGCGAGCAGCCCTCCGGAGAGGGCGAAGACGAAGATGCCGACGAGGTCCAGCGACTGCTGCACGTCGGAGGGGAAGATCTGCGAGGTCACCGCACCAGTGTGACCCGGCCGGGCCTCCCCTCCGACCGTACGGTCAGACGGAGGCCCGGGCCCCGTCACCGGTGACGGCGTTCTCCGGGAAGTGGCAGGCCACCTGGTGGCCCGCGGTCGCGACGGCGAGCGGCGGTTCCTGGGTGGCGCAGATCTCCTGGGCCTTCCAGCAGCGGGTGCGGAAGCGGCAGCCGCTGGGCGGGTTGATCGGCGAGGGCACGTCGCCCTTGAGCAGGATCCGCTCGCGCCCGGCGCGCTGGCGCCGGCGCGGGTCGGGCACGGGGACGGCCGACATCAGCGCGGTGGTGTACGGGTGCATCGGGCTGCGGTAGAGCGAGTCCCGGTCGGCGATCTCGACGATCTTGCCGAGGTACATCACGGCGACCCGGTCGGAGACGTGCCGGACCACCGAGAGGTCGTGCGCGATGATCAGGTAGGTCAGGCCGAGCTCCCGCTGGAGGTCGTCGAGCAGGTTGACCACCTGGGCCTGGATGGAGACGTCCAGGGCGGAGACCGGCTCGTCCGCGACGATCATCCGGGGCCGCAGGGCGAGCGCCCGGGCGATGCCGATGCGCTGGCGCTGGCCGCCGGAGAACTCGTGCGGGTAGCGGTTGTAGTGCTCGGGGCTGAGCCCGCACAGCTCCAGCAGTTCCTGGACGGCCTTCTTGATCCCGCCCTCGGGCGCGGCCTTCTGCAGCCGGAACGGCGCGCCGACGATGGTGCCGACGGTGTGACGCGGGTTCAGCGAGGAGTACGGGTCCTGGAAGATCATCTGGATGTCGCGGCGCAGCGGCCGCATCGCCCCGACGCCCAGATGGGTGATGTCCTTGCCCTCGAACTCGATCGTCCCGCCGGTCGGCTCGTCGAGCCTGGTGACCAGCCGGCCCATCGTCGACTTGCCGCAGCCGGACTCGCCGACGACACCCAGGGTCTCACCGGCGTTGACCGTGAAGTCGATGCCGTCGACCGCCCGGACGGCGCCGCTCTGGCGCCGCAGCAGACCGCTGTGGATGGGGAAGTGCCGGGTCAGACCGGTCACCCTGAGCAGCGGCTGCCGATCGGGGGCGGGCGCCGGCGCGGGGATGGTCGCCGCCTGAGTGTCCGTCATCGGTTCTCTCCAGAAGGGTGGTACGAGTCCGGGCTCACAGCAGGGGCGCGATCTCTTCGGTGAAGATGCGGTGCCGCTCGGAGAGCGCGAGGTGGCAGGCGGCGTGGTGGCCGGGCGCGACCTCGGTGAGTCCCGGGGTCTCCTCGGTGGAGCGTCCGCCGGTCAGCGCCGCGTAGGGGCAGCGCGGGTGGAAGGCGCAGCCGGACGGCACGTTGATCAGGCTGGGCGGGGTGCCCTTGACCGGCACCAGTCGCTCCTGGAGCTCCCGGTCGAGGCGCGGCATCGAGCCCAGCAGGCCCCAGGTGTAGGGGTGTTCCGGGGAGTCGAAGAGGGTCTCGGCCGGGCCGCGCTCGACGCACTTGCCGCCGTACATGACGAGGATGTCGTCGGCGAGCTCGGCGACCACCCCGAGGTCGTGGGTGATGATGATGACCGCCGAGCCGAACTCCTCCTGGAGGTCCCGGATGAGGTCCAGGATCTGCGCCTGCACGGTGACGTCCAGGGCGGTGGTGGGTTCGTCGGCGATCAGCAGCGAGGGGTCGTTGACCAGGGCCATGGCGATCATGGCGCGCTGGCGCATGCCGCCGGAGAACTGGTGCGGGTAGTCGTCGACCCGGCGGTCGGGCTGCGGGATGCCGACCCGGTCGAGCATTTCGACGGTGCGGGCGCGGGCCTGCTTCTTGGTCGCCTGCGGGTGGTGCACCCGGTACGCCTCGACGATCTGCTGCCCCACCGTGTAGTAGGGGTGCATCGCGGTCAGCGGGTCCTGGAAGATCATCGCCATCTCGCGGCCGCGCAGCTCCCGGACCCGGTCCGGCCCGGCGGCGACGAGGTCCTCGCCGTCGAGGCGGATCTCGCCGGTGATCCGGGCCCGCTTGGAGCGGTGCAGACCCATGATGCCGAGCGAGGTGACGGACTTGCCGGAGCCGGACTCGCCGACGATGCCGAGGGTGCGGCCCTTGGCGAGGTCGAAGCTGACCCCGTCGACGGAGCGGACCAGGCCGTCGTCGGTGTCGAAGTGGATCCGCAGGTCCCGGACGGAGAGGTACGGGTCCCCTCCGGCCGGGGCGGCCGCGCGGGCCGGGGTCTTCTGGAGCTCGGTCACGACAGCCTCACCCGGGGGTCGACAGCGGCGTACAGGAGGTCAACCACGAGGTTGCAGAGGACGATGAAGAAGGCGGCGAGCAGCGTGGTGCCGAGGATCTTCGGCAGGTCGTTGTCGGAGATCGCCTGGACGGCGAACTGGCCGACGCCCTGGAGCGAGAACACCTGCTCGGTGATCAGCGCACCGCCGAGCAGCAGACCGAGGTCCATGCCGAAGATGGTGACGATCGGGGTCAGCGCGGCGCGGAGTCCGTGCCGGGTGACGACCTTGCGCTCGGCCAGGCCCTTGGCCCGGGCGGTGCGGATGTAGTCCTCGCTCATCGTCTCCAGCATGCCGGCGCGGGTGAGCCGGGCGTAGAGGGCGGAGTAGAGGAAGGCCAGCGAGATCCAGGGCAGGATCAGGTTGCGGGCCCACATCAACGGGTCGTCGGTGAAGTTGACGTACTGCAGGTTGTCCAGGATCGGCCACTCGTAGCTGAACACCGTGAGCAGCAGCGCGCCGGTGAAGAAGACCGGCAGCGAGACGCCGGCGAGGGCGATGCCCATCGAGATCCGGTCGAAGATCGACCGCGGCCTGAGGGCGGAGACGACGCCGGTGGCGACACCGGAGACCAGCCAGAGGCTGGCCGCGCCGATGGCGAGCGACAGCGTGACCGGGATCCGCTTGGACAGCTCGGGCCAGACCTCCAGGTGGTTCTTGAAGGAGTAGCCGAAGCAGGGCACGTGGCAGGTGGCCGGTTCCGGGCCGAACTTGTACTCGGCGCCGCTGACCAGACCCTTGAGGAAGTTCCAGTACTGGGTGTACAGCGGCTGGTCGAGGCCCAGGTTCTTCTTGACCGCCGCGATCGCGTCGGGAGAGGGGTTCTTCCCGATGTACTGGGTGGCCAGCTGGTCGACCGTCTCGCCGGCGAGGCGCGGGAGCAGGAAGAAGATCGCGAAGGTGACCGCGCTGACGACCAGCAGCAGCACCGCCGCGGCGAGGATCCTGCGGATGATGTAGGCAAACACAGTTGGTCGGCTCCGGCCGCCCGCCGCCGTCCGGGGTCCTCCGGACGGCGGCGGGCGAACCGCTGCCTTCACCTGCCTTCAGGGATGCGGAGCCAGGCTCTTACTTGGTGGTGCCGATGTTCAGGTAGTCGTACTCACCCGAGAAGGCCGGCGTGGACGCGAGGTTGGTGGCGTTGTCCGGGCGGTACAGGAAGACCTTGAAGTCGGTCAGCGGAACGTAGACCGCCGCCTCCATGACCTTCTTGTCGATGTCGCCGTAGATCTTCTCGCGGGCGGCCCGGTCCGGGTTGGTGGCGGCGTCGTCGAGCAGCTTGTTGACCGCCGGGTCGTTCAGCGAGGCCAGGTTGCTGTTGCCGGAAGCCTTGATCGCGCGGCCGTCGACGATCTGCTGCAGGAAGCCGTAGCCGGTCGGCCAGTCGGCGCCCCACTGCATCATCATCAGACCGATGTTGTGCTCCTTGGCGAACTTCGGAGCGCCGGCGCTGTCCGCCAGGTACTTGCCCTGCGGGAACTGCTGGATCTCGGCGTTGATGCCGACCTTCTTCAGCGCGGCCTGGATCGAGGTGGCGGCGGCGACCTCGGTGGCGCGCTCGGTGCGGGCGGAGAGGACGGTGGTGATGCTGTCCTTGCCGCAAGCCTTCAGCGCGTCCTTGGCCTTGGCCTCGTCGCCCTTGTTGTCCTTGGTCTCCCAGACGTTGAAGTCCTGGTGGCCCGGGATGTCGGGCGGGAGCACGGTGTTGGCGACCTGGCCGCGGACGGGGCCGCCGAGCGCGGTCTGCACCGAGACCTTGTCGACCGCGTACTGGACGGCCTTGCGGCACTCGATGTTGTCGAACGGCGCGACATCGGTGTTGATGGCCATGTAGACCAGACGGCCGCCGTAGGCGTTGTCGGTGTTGGCCTTCAGCTTCGGGTTCTGCAGGATCTGCGCCTGGGTCTGCGGGTCGACACCGCCACCCACCAGGTCGACCTGGGCGTTGCCGGCCAGCAGGTCCTTGTCGATGGTGGCCTGGTCGATGTTCATCCGGAGCACGATCTTGTCCGGCAGCTGCTTGCGGATCGGGTCCGTGCTCGGGTCCCAGTTGGTGTTCGGGACCAGGACGGCCTGCTTGCCGTCCTCGTAGGACTCGAACTTGAAGGAGCCGGAGGAGACGATCTTCTTGACGTACTCGGCGCCGGTGTCCTTGGCCTGCGGGACCGGAACCGTCTGCGGGGCGCTGACCAGGTAGTCGAAGTCGGCGAAGGCGTGCGTCAGGTGGAAGACGATGGTGGTGTCGTCCGGGGTCTCGATCGACTTCAGGTCGCCGGTCTTGTCCTTGTACGGACCCTCGTACGGCGTGGGGTTGTCGACCAGCAGCTCCTTGAAGTACGTCGGGCCGTTGGAGTTCACGTCCGGCGCGAAGTTGGAGCGCTCGACGGCGTACTTGACGTCCTTCGAGGTGATCGGGGTGCCGTCGTCGTACTTCAGGCCCTTGCGCAGCTTGTACGTCCAGCTCAGGCCGTCCGCGCTGACCTGGCCGAGCGACTCGGCGAGGTCCGGGACGAGCTTGTTGCCCGCCTCGCCGGCGCCCGGCTGGAAGGTGGTGAGCGGACGGCCGTACAGACGCGAGAAGTTGTAGATGTACGCGTAGTACGTGTTGCCGGGGTCGAGCGAGTCCGGGGTGCCCTTCATCTCGAAGGTGACCGTCCCGCCCTTCTTGTCGGAGGCGTTGACGATGCCCTTGGTGGCCGCATTGGCACCGGAGCCGCCGGCGGCCTCGGTGCCGGAGCCGGTGGGCTTGGCGTCGGTGCTCTTCGAGCTGGACGAGCAGCCGGTGACGACCAGGACCGCGGCAGCGGCCGCGGCGGTCAGCGCGACGGTACGGGACCTACGCATGGTTGAGATCAACCCCTTGAGGAAGTGTTGGCCGAACGAGGGATCCTGACGCGGCGTCAGTTGCTCTTGGGATCGAGGGCGTCACGCAGCCCGTCGCCGAGCAGGTTGAAGGCGAGTACGGTGACGAAGATCGCCAGACCGGGGACCACCATGTACTGGGGGTCCACCTGGTAGTACCGGATCGCGTCCTGGAGCATGCCGCCCCAGGACGCCTGCGGGGGCTGGATGCCCACGCCGAGGAAGCTCAATCCGGCCTCGAAGAGGATGTTGGTCGGGATCAGCAGGGTCGAGTAGACCAGGATCGGACCGACCAGGTTGGGCAGCAGCTCCTTGAAGAGGATGAACGGCCCCCGGGCGCCCAGGCTCCGGGCCGCGTAGACGAACTCGCGCTCACGCAGCGAGAGGGTCTGTCCGCGCACGATCCGGCCCATGTAGGGCCAGTTGAAGAAGCCGATCACGAAGATCAGCACCATGATGTGCAGCGGGAGGCCGTGCAGGCCGAACGCGCCGCCCTGCAGCGAGGTCGAGATCGCGATCGCGAACAGCAGCAGCGGGAAGGCGAGGAAGACGTCCATCACCCGGCTGATCAGGGTGTCCACCCAGCCGCCGTAGTAGCCGGCCATGATGCCGAGCACGGTGCCGATGGTGTTGGACAGCACGGTCGCGCCGAAGGCGACCAGCAGGGAGACCCAGGAGCCCTCGATGACACGGGTCAGCAGGTCACGGCCCTGCAGCGGGTCGACGCCGAGCGGGTGGTCCCAGCTCATGCCGCCCCAGTCGCCGAACGGCAGACCGCCGAGGTCGGCGTCCAGGAGGTCCTGGTTGAGGGCGTCGGGATCCAGGCCGAAGGCCGATTCGATCGGCTTCGCCAGCACGGCGAGCAGGATCAGCAGGATCACCACGACGCCGCCGACCAGGGCGGCCTTGTCCCGCTTGAAGCGGGTCCAGGCGATCCGGCCGAGCGAGCGGCCCTCGATCTTCTTGGCCGGACTCGCGGCGGCGTCTGCCTCCGGTGCGTTGCCGGCGGTCTTGATGGGTGCGGTCATGGTCAGTTCGGTCCCCTCGCCGACGGTGGCCGGCCCACGGGTGCCGGGCACCGGGATCGGCGGCGCGGCTGGTGCGGACGTGCTTGGGTGCGGACGTACGGAGGTACAGGAGCGGAGTGCTTCCAGCGGTACGACTGGCTCAGTACTGCTGCCACGCGGGATGGGCGTCACGTGGATCATGCGGTCCGCCAGCGCGTTCGCCCTTGTGGGACGCCAACCACGCGCGGCGGGCTGTTGCAGAACTCTCTGCCATCCGAACTGGCTTACGCCAGCCCTGACCACCGACAGATGCCCAACTGTGATCTGTCCGCATGCACCTCCCAGGTCATCGGCATATCCCTCTTCACACAGCTGTAACAGCCATGTCAAGATGTCTTCCTGCGATTCGGGGAGAACGTCCGAAAAAACGTCGAAACCGGCCTGACGGAATGTCAAGCCGGTTTCATGGAAGGGCATCCGGCGCGCCGGTCCGGAGGCCCGTGCCGGGCCGCCCCCGGCCGCCCCCGGTCAGCGACCGGGGTAGCCGGGCCACGGCTGCTGCGGCGGCGGCTGCTGCCCCGGCCAGCCCGGACCCGGCGGCTGGGTGCCGTAACCGAAGCCCTGCCCGTGGGCGGGACCCTGCTGCGAGGCGTACGGCGGCGGGGGCACCGGCGGGTACGGGCCGGTCTGCGGACGGCCGTGCCCGGCCGCCTCCCGGTCGTAGAACGGGCGCGCGTGGGCCCGCATCCACAGTGCCACCGGGTCGAACTCGTCCGCCATCGCCACCGTCGAGACCGCCAGCCCCTCCGGCGCGACCGCGATCGCCCGCTGCATCAGCGCCCGCACCGCCTCCACCGTGGGCGGCGAGCTCTCGTACAGCTCCAGTCCGATGGCGAGGTACGGCTCGCCCACGGACGGCCGCACCCAGGCCCGGCGCAGCGCCCGCACCGAGCGCACCTCGGCCGCCTGCCGCTCCAGCAGCGCGAAGAACTGCTGGGCCGGCACCTGTGGCTCGCTCAGCTTCAACGGGCCGGCCGGCAGCCGGTCCAGCCCCGCGGCCACCCGGCGCAGGTCCGCCCACGGCACCCCGACCCCGCCACCGGGGGCGTGCGGGTTCAGCCAGAGCCCCCAGCGGGTCCGGTACAGCGAGGCCGCGATCTCCCGGCCCGAGATCACCTCGTGCGCCCGCGCCCAGCCGGAGGCCGCCAACTGCTCGGGCGAGGTGACGGCCGGCGCGTAGCCGTGGCCGCTGATCTCCATGTTCCCGTACTGGGCGTCGGCGCTGCCCGGCGTGCCGTGCCACAGCAGCATCCAGACCCGGCCCTCGGCGAGCGCGTTCAACATCGTCTCGTATGCCTCGTAGCGCTCCGGCGCCACCTCGCGCAGGGCGCGCTCCAGCGCGCCCGGATCCGGGCGTCCGGTGGGCGCCTGGCCCCAGGGCCCCGGTGCGCCGCCAGCTACCGATCCCGCACTCATGCGCCCACCTCGTTGCGCCTCTTCGTTCCTCGTCCGTCACCGGCGGCCCGGCGGCCGTCAGGACGCACCTTATGGGGCGCCGCCGACCACCGCCACGCCGACGTGCCAGGGCCCGCGCCGCTCCCCACCGCTCCCCCGTCCGCGCCCGGCCCTACAGGCACCGGACGGACGGCCGGGGTCCGGCTCAGCCCCGTACGTGGAAGGGCGCGACCCGGTTCAGCATCCATTCGACCACCGGGTCGTCCGCGAGGTCGAGCAGTACGAGGTGGACGCCGCCGGGCAGCGGCGCGGTTCCCAGCGCGCGCCCCAGCGCCTCGTTCACCGCCCCCGGGTCGGCCGGGGCCGCCGGGTCCAGCTGGACACCCACGAACATCACGGTCGGCTCGCCCTCGACACTGGCCAGCGCCCGCCGGGCGGTCAGCACCCCGGGCAGCAGTGCCAGTTCGGCACGGCAGGCGGCCAGGAACAGCTCCGGGTCCTCACCCGGCACCGGCTCGCGCAGCGCCACCCGGCCCCCGGACGGCGCGTCCTGGACGGCGTCCCAGCGGTCCTCGCGCGGCCCGCGGCGCAGCTCGGCCACGCCCTCCGGCGGAACCGGGATGCCCACCGGGGCCTCGGGGTTGACGGCGATGCCGACGCCCAGCGGCAGGCCGCGGGCGAACTCCCACACCGGCGCGACCGCGAACGCCATCCCCGGCGCCTGCTGCCGCAGCACCTCCTGCGAGGAGAACACCGGGACATAGGGGCCGCCGGCCAGTTCCAGGGTCGGCAGGTCCAGCGCCCGCCCCTGCGGGTCGCCGCCGGACGGCAGCGGGATCCACACCTGGCTGCGCGCCAGCACCTCGATCACCCGCGGGGTCGCGCCCGGGTCGCCGAGCGCGGCGGTGAGCACCTGCTCCAGCTCGTTGGCCGGCCACGAACCGCCCGCCGGCGCCGACTGCGCCCCGCCCCAGCCCTGCTGCTCCACCGGGTTCCCCATCCGCCGCTGTACCGCCCTCCGCTCGCCGTTCCCGCAGCCTAGCGTCCGGGCGCGGCGGAGCGGGACGCGGAACGCGACAGAGAACGGGGAGGGACCTGTGAGGCAGCCCCCTCTCCCGCCATCGGTGCGGACGTGCCATGATGTGCGCGTCTGCGGTGGCATCCACCCAGCCCCTCCAACTCCATACCGGCCGCTCGAACCCGCGCGGGAGAGTCCGGAGTGCCCCGTCCTGGCGGCACAGCCGGCGCCGAAGGAGCAAGTCCTCCCCGGAATCTCTCAGGCCCCCCTACCGCACGGGTTAGGCAGATCTGGAAAGCGGCGCACGGCCCTGCCGTCCGCCCACCCACGGTGCAAGCCGCCATGCTGTCCTGTTACAGGGCAGTGGCCGGTGAAGCTCTCAGGTACGACGACAGATGGGGAGACCCAGCCGCCGCATGCCCGCGCGCAGGGTCCGCCGCCCCCTGCAGGGCCGGTCCCGGCGTGCGCACCCCTGAGTGCCCCGACCGAGGAGTTCCTGGCCATGTCGTCCCTCCGCCTCACCGCGCTCGACGCGCTGCACCGCGCCCTCGGCGCCACCATGACCGACTTCGCCGGCTGGGACATGCCGCTGCGCTACGGCAGCGAGCGCGAGGAGCACCTCGCCGTCCGTACCAGGGCCGGGCTGTTCGACCTCTCCCACATGGGCGAGATCACCGTCACCGGCCCGCAGGCCGGCGAGATGCTGGACCACGCCCTGGTCGGCTTCGTCTCCGCGCTCGGCGTGCTGCGCGCCCGCTACACCATGATCTGCGCCGAGGACGGCGGCATCCTGGACGACCTGATCGTCTACCGCCTGCGCGAGGACGCCTTCCTGGTCGTCGCCAACGCCTCCAACGCCCAGCTGGTGCTGGACGAGCTGATCGCCCGCGCCAAGGGCTTCAACGCCGTCGTCTCCGACGACCGCGACGCCTACGCGCTGATCGCCGTCCAGGGTCCGGAGTCCACCGCGATCCTGGCCGACACCACCGAGGCCGACCTGCCCGGCCTGAAGTACTACGCGATCCTCCCGGCCCAGGTGGCCGGCCGCGACGTGCTGCTCGCCCGCACCGGCTACACCGGCGAGGACGGCTTCGAGATCTTCTGCAACCCGGGCGACGCCGAGCAGATCTGGCAGGCGCTGACCGCCGCCGGCGCCGAGCGGGGCCTGATCCCCTGCGGCCTGTCGTGCCGCGACACGCTGCGCCTGGAGGCCGGCATGCCGCTGTACGGCCACGAGCTGTCCACCGGGCTGACCCCGTTCGACGCCGGCCTCGGCCGGGTGGTGCGCTTCGACAAGACCACCAACGAGGGCGCCTTCGTCGGCCGCAAGGCCCTGGAGCGGGCCGCCGCCGAGGCCGAGGCCAACCCGCCGCGGGTCCTGGTCGGCCTGGTCTCCGACGGCAAGCGGGTGCCGCGCGCCGAGTACACCGTGGTCTCCGCCGACGGCGCCCCGATCGGCGTGATCACCTCCGGCGCGCCGTCCCCCACGCTGGAGAAGCCGATCGCGATGGCCTACGTGGACGCGGCCCACGCCGCGCCGGGCACCACCGTCGCGGTGGACGTGCGCGGCAAGCACGAGCCGGTGCAGGTCGTGGCGCTGCCGTTCTACAAGCGCGCCCGCTGACGCCGCTCCCCCACCTTTCCCTCGCGAGGCTCGTCCGCCCCTCGGGCCGCTTCGTCGTACCCGCTTCCCATCCTGGAGAATGACGCCATGAGCAACCCCCAGCACCTTCAGTACACCGAGGAGCACGAGTGGCTGACCACCGCCGAGGCCGGTGAGGTCGCCACGGTCGGCATCACCAAGCACGCCGCCGACGCCCTCGGCGACATCGTCTACGTGCAGCTGCCCGCGGTCGGCGACACCGTGTCCGCCGGTGAGACCTGTGGCGAGCTGGAGTCGACCAAGTCGGTCAGCGACCTGTACTCGCCGGTGACCGGCGAGATCACCGAGGTCAACGACGCCGTCGCCGACGACAACAGCCTGGTCAACAGCGACCCGTTCGAGGGTGGCTGGCTGTTCAAGGTCCGGATCGAGTCGACCGGCCCGCTGCTGAGCGCCGACGAGTACAGCAAGCTCACCAACCCCTCGGCCTGAGCCACCCACGGGGCGGCCCGCCCGCGGCGGCCGCCCCGCCCGCCGGCCCTCCTCCCTCTCACTCCCGGGAAGACCCCACCATGACGGTTCTGAACCAGTCCCTGCACGCCCTCGACCCGGAGATCGCCGCCGCGGTCGACGCCGAGCTGCACCGCCAGCAGACCACCCTGGAGATGATCGCCTCCGAGAACTTCGCCCCGGTGGCGGTCATGGAGGCCCAGGGCTCGGTCCTGACCAACAAGTACGCCGAGGGCTACCCCGGCCGCCGCTACTACGGCGGCTGCGAGCACGTCGACGTGGTCGAGCAGATCGCGATCGACCGGATCAAGGCCCTGTTCGGCGCCGAGCACGCCAACGTCCAGCCGCACTCGGGCGCGCAGGCCAACGCCGCCGCGATGTTCGCGCTGATCCAGCCGGGCGACACCATCCTGGGCCTGTCGCTGGCCCACGGCGGCCACCTGACCCACGGCATGAAGATCAACTTCTCCGGCAAGCTCTACAACGTGGCCGCGTACCACGTCGACGACAAGACCGGCCAGGTCGACATGGCCGAGGTCGAGCGCCTGGCCAAGGAGCACCGGCCGAAGCTGATCATCGCCGGCTGGTCCGCCTACCCGCGCCAGCTCGACTTCGCCGCGTTCCGCCGGATCGCCGACGAGGTCGACGCGCTGCTGATGGTCGACATGGCGCACTTCGCCGGTCTGGTCGCGGCCGGCCTGCACCCCAACCCGGTGCCGTACGCCGACGTGGTCACCACCACCACCCACAAGACCCTGGGCGGCCCGCGCGGCGGCGTCATCCTCTCCAAGGCCGAGTGGGCCAAGAAGATCAACTCCGCGGTCTTCCCCGGCCAGCAGGGCGGCCCGCTGGAGCACGTCATCGCCGGCAAGGCCGTCGCCTTCAAGGTCGCCGCCTCCGAGGAGTTCAAGGAGCGCCAGCAGCGCACCCTGGACGGCGCCCGGATCCTGGCCGAGCGCCTGCTCCAGGCCGACGTCGCCGAGGCCGGCGCGACCGTGCTCTCCGGCGGCACCGACGTCCACCTGGTCCTGGTCGACCTGCGCAACAGCGAGCTCGACGGCCAGCAGGCCGAGGACCGGCTGCACGAGGTCGGCATCACTGTCAACCGCAACGCGATCCCGAACGACCCGCGCCCGCCGATGGTCACCTCCGGCCTGCGGATCGGCACCCCGGCGCTCGCCACCCGCGGCTTGGGCGCCGAGGACTTCCGCGAGGTCGCCGACATCATCGCCGAGGCCCTGAAGCCGGCCTTCGACGAGACCGTCGCCGACGCCCTGAAGGCCCGGGTCACCGCCCTCGCCGACAAGTACCCGCTGTACCCGAACCTGTAGGTCCCTCCTGTTCGGCCGCGGGTGACCGGGCTCACGCCGCCCGGACACCGGGGATTCCGGGGCACCGCGCACACTGGAAGGTGCGCGCGGTGCCCCGACCCGTGTCGGTCGCCCGACCCACCACCTCCGCCACTGCCGTCCCTCCCTCCCTGCCGGCACCACCCACGAGACCAGACAAGGACGTCACTCCGTGGCCATCAGCGTCTTCGACCTCTTCTCCATCGGCATCGGCCCGTCCAGCTCCCACACCGTCGGCCCGATGCGCGCCGCCCGGATGTTCGCCCGCCGCCTGAAGTCCGAGGCCCTGCTGACCGAGGTGACGGCCGTCCGGGCCGAGCTGTTCGGCTCGCTGGGCGCCACCGGCCACGGCCACGGCACGCCGAAGGCCGTCCTGCTCGGCCTGGAGGGCTACTCCCCGCGCACCGTGGACGTCGACCGGGCCGACCTCGACGTCGAGCGGATCACCGCCGAGAAGCGGCTCAACCTGCTCGGCACCCACGCCATCGACTTCGACCGCGACACCCAGCTGGTGCTGCACCGGCGGCGCTCGCTGCCCTACCACGCCAACGGCATGACCCTGTGGGCCTACCGGGCCGACGGCTCCACCGTGCTGGAGAAGACCTACTACTCGGTCGGCGGCGGCTTCGTCGTGGACGAGGACGCGATCGGCGCGGACCGGGTCAAGCCCGACGACACCGCGCTCAAGTACCCCTTCCGCACCGGCGACGAACTGCTCCGGCTCAGCCGGGAGACCGGCCTCTCCATCTCCGGCCTGATGCTGGAGAACGAGAAGGCGTGGCGGAGCGAGGAGGAGATCCGCACCGGGCTGCTGGAGATCTGGCAGGTCATGCAGGAGTCCGTCCGGGCGGGCATGTCCCGGGAGGGAATACTCCCCGGCGGCCTCAAGGTGCGCCGCCGGGCCGCCTCCGGCGCCCGCGCGCTGCGCGCCGAGGGCATCGGCCCGGCCAACGCGATGGAGTGGGTGACCCTCTACGCGATGGCGGTCAACGAGGAGAACGCCTCCGGCCGCCGGGTGGTGACCGCCCCGACCAACGGCGCGGCCGGCATCATCCCCGCCGTCCTGCACTACTACCTGAACTTCATCCCCGGCGCGGACGAGGACGGCATCGTCCGTTTCCTGCTCGCCGCGGGCGCGATCGGCATGCTCTTCAAGGAGAACGCCTCCATCTCCGGCGCCGAGGTCGGCTGCCAGGGTGAGGTCGGCTCGGCCTGCTCGATGGCGGCCGGCGGCCTCGCGGAGGTCCTCGGCGGCTCGCCCGAGCAGGTCGAGAACGCCGCCGAGATCGGCATCGAGCACAACCTCGGCCTCACCTGCGACCCGGTCGGCGGCCTGGTCCAGATCCCGTGCATCGAGCGCAACGGCATGGCCTCGGTCAAGGCCGTCACCGCCGCCCGGATGGCCCTGCGCGGCGACGGCCGCCACCACGTCTCCCTCGACAAGGCGATCAAGACCATGAAGGAGACCGGCGCCGACATGAAGATCAAGTACAAGGAGACGTCCCGCGGCGGCCTCGCCGTCAACGTCATCGAGTGCTGACACCGGCCCCACCCGCGCCCGCGCCCCCGCCCACCGGCGGGGGCGCGGGCGTTTCCGCTTCCGGCCCTACCGGGTGCCCGCCCGCTCAGGCCCTCAGGACGATCGCCCGTACGCCCGGCAGATCGGCAAAGGCGGCCGAAGCGTCGGTGGTGACCACCGTCCGGGCGGTTGCGAGCGCCGTGGCCGCGATGATCAGGTCGTGGGCGTCACGGGGACGGCCCTGTCGACGGACGTGCGCCATCAGTCGCGCATGGATGCGGGCCGTATCGGGGGTGTAGTCCTCCACCGGCACGACCGCCAGCACCGCGTCGACGAAGCCCTGCCGCCCGAGCCGACGGGACTCGTTCGCGAGTTCGACCCCCAGGTGGAGTTCGGCCGCCGTGACGGCCGCGATCGCCACGTCGTCCTCCGGGTCGAACAGGCTCGCACTCCCCTGGCGCTCCGCGCGGATCAGCACACCGGTGTCGAGGATCAGTCGACGGGCCACTCGGTCACCTTGTCCTCGAACAGGGAGCGTGCGGACGCGATGTCCTCGGCGAAGTCGTCGTCCGGGCGGAAGCGCCGCAGCACGTCATTGAGGGCGGCCCCGTTGCCGACCGGGGCCGGCCCGATGACGGCGATCCGCCGACCACCACGCGTCACCACGATCGTCTCGCCGTGCTCCGCCGAGTCGAGCACGGCGGCGAAGCTTCTCGAAGCCTCGGTTGCGGTCATCAGCCTCATGGAATCAGATTATCTGAGACACCTGTCGCCCGTCCATGGAACCGACGGACCAGCCGTCGCGCCCCCGCCCACCGGCGGGGGCACGGGCATTACCCGACCGGTCATGGAACGGCCCGGCGGTGCGGGGCAGCCGGATCGGTTCGAACTCGGCGCCACGCGGTGGCACTGCATGGCGCCGCTCCTCCATGCTCGTTCCATGACAGTCCAGCCGGTCACCCCCGACGGACGCGAAGGCGTGAAGCTGATCCCGCTGCATCGGCGGCGGCGGTTCGTCCCCCGCACCGAGTTCGCGGCCGAGTCCCGCAGCGCGCCCGCCGTCTCCCTCGATGCCTTCCGCGCCGACCAGGAGACCGCCGCCGACGGCCTGGCAAGCAGTCGCTGACGCCTGCCGCCCCCGCCTTGGCCCCTTCAGGCGGTGGGGGTGCGGCGGTGGAGTTCCTCGGGGGTGAGGTCCTCCAGGTGGGTCAGGAAGATCCAGAGGTGGCCCGAGGGATCCCTGAGGACGGCGGTGCGGTCGCCGTGGAACATGTCGGTCGGCGGCTGCAGCACCTCCGCCCCGGCGGCTTCGGCCCGCGCGGCCAGGGCGTCGACGTCCGGCACGTAGACGTGCAGCGCGACGCTGGTGCCGCCGAGCGCCGTCGGCGCGGTGAAGGGCGCCCCGTCCCCGCCAGCATCGCCCAGCATCAGGACCGACGCCCCGATGCTGATCTCCGCGTGCAGCACCCCACCGTCGGGGGCGTCGATCCGGACGTCCTCACGGGCTCCGAACGCCCGCTGGTAGAAGTCGATCGCGGCGGACGCGTCGTCGACCATGATGTGCGGGACGACGGCGTAGCGGTAGCGCTCGGGTACGACGGCGTCGGTGTCGGCGGCGGCTGTGCTGGTCATGGCGGATCCCCCTCGATGTCGCCGCCCGGCGGTGCGCCGGGCGGCCTCGGGACCACGGTAGGAAGTGAAGCCGGCTTCAGGTCAAGGCCGACCGCTCCGCCCGGCCGCTACCTCAGGATCGACCGGGGCACGTCGGTGGCCCGGGTGAAGACCGAGAGCGGGAGCTGGGTGTCGCAGTACTTGTTGCCGGTCGAGACGACGCCGATCACCACGCCGCCCACGACCAGCGGGCCGCCGGAGTCGCCCTTGCAGATGCTGTCGGCCGTCCCGGGCCCCGGAAGGCCGCAGACCTTCAGCAGCGGCGAGGCCCCCGGCTGCGTGAACGGCTCGCACTCGGCCGGTGCCGCGAGGGTGAGCCCGGCCTTCTTCAGGTGCGTGCCCGGGCCGCCGTCCCCGGTCCGCCCGTAGCCGAACACGGTGGCCGTGCGGCCGTAGCGGTAGAGCTTCTCGTCGCCCTTGCCCGCCACCCGGACCGTCCGCTGCGGGAGCGGCCGGTCGAGGGTGAGCACGGCGGAGTCGTGGTCCAGGCCGGGCGTGAAGCGGGGGTCGACCTTGAAGCTCCTCACCCGCCGCTCCTGGCCGCCGGTGCCGGTGAGGTCGGTCCGGCCCGCGATCACCCGCAGGGCGGTCGGGTCGTCGGCCTCGGTGACGCAGTGGCCGGCGGTGAGGACCTTGGTGGGGGCGATCAGCGCGCCGGTGCACCACTGCTGGCCGTCAGCCGTCTCCAGGGCGATGACGAACGGGTTGGCCCCGGTGGTCGTGTCCGACCCGCCGTGGACGGCGGCGGCGGGACCGGCGGCCATCGCGACCAACCCGGCGGCGGCCGCCAGGACGGCGAGCGGGCGGCGGGCGGTGCGGTTCTGGCGGCTCATGGTGGTACCTCTCTGCCGGTGACGAGACGTCACCAAGCGTGACGACCGCCACCCGGCCAACGGTTCCGCCCTTCCGTCACCAAACCCCCGACCCGCGCCGGCGACGGGGGCGCGGTGCCCGTCGAGCACCGGGGAGCCCTCCGCCCGGCCATCCCCGGCGACCCGTACAGGAAGTCGAGCGGGTCGGCCTCCTGTGCGGGCTGGCCGGGAAAGGTCGAAGGAATTCACTCGAACGAGTGACGATCTGTCAATTTCAGGTCAGAGATGGGAGACCCCGACTCGGCGCACCCTTTCGGAAGAAAGGATTCCGGTGGCGCGGCCCGCAAAGCGGGCTCGCACGTCCATACCGAGGGGAGACGGTAGGCATGTGGCAGACCTACGTTGACAATCAGCTCGTGGGTTCGAGGAATCTCGACGGCGGGATCATCGTCAGCGCCGCCGACGGCGGCACCTGGGCGCAGAGCAGCGGGTTCAGCCTCAACGCCGGTGAGGGCGCGGCGCTCGTCGCCCTGTACAAGAACCCGGGCGACGCGTTCACCAACGGCGTCACGGTCGGCGGCGTCAAGTACACGGTGGGGATCAAGGCCGACGCGCGCTCGATCTACGTCAGGAAGGGCTCCGCCGGCATCGTGCTGGTCAGGACGTCCCAGGCCATCCTGGTCGGCCGGTACAGCGAGCGGCACCAGCCGGCCGTCGCGGCACAGACCGTGGAGAAGCTGGGCGACTACCTGATCGAGAACGGCCGCTAGGCCGACGGGGAAAGTCGGGTGGGCCGTCCGGTCGTCGTGCGGACGACGACCGGACGGCCCGCGCGCGTTCACGCCTTCAGCTCGAACCAGACCGTCTTGCCGATGCGGCCCGGGCCCCGGGGGTGGGCACCCCAGGCGGTGGCGAGGGCGGCGACGAGTTCGAGGCCGCGCCCGGACTCGTCGTCGGGGTCGGCCCGGCGCGGGACGGGGAGCCTGGGGTCGGCGTCGGAGACCTCGACCCGCAGGGTGGAGTCGTCGAGGACGGCGCAGGTGACGAGGATGTGGCGGTCGCGCGGGGCGTCGGCGTGGCGGCAGGCGTTGGTGGCCAGTTCACTGAGGAGGAGCAGGGCCACCTCCGTGGACTCGTCCGGGACGCGCCACTCGTACGCCTGCCGGAGGAGCTGAACACGGGCGCGGCCGACGCTGCGGGGGTGGCGGGGGAACGTCCACTCGACCATGGCTGTCCTTGGGTGGGGAGGAACCGGGCGTCACCCGCAGGAGCGGAGTTCGGCCATTTCACGTCCAGGTAACGAGGTGGGGGCATAGCCTCGGGAGTTCCAGCCGAGGTACACCGGTGAGGTGACCCGCCGGTCGACCGCACACGATGGGGGTCCGAGGATGGGCGCGCCCGCGCAGCCGCCGATGGCTTGGAAGTACTGCGGAGACCAGATCAAGCGGTGGCGCGCCCAAGCGGGGGTGACGAGGGAGCAGTTGAGCCGCGCGGCCAACTACGACATCGAGAGCGTGCGGTCGATGGAGGCGGGGAGGCGCAAGCCGTCGCTGAAGCTGCTGGAGACGGCGGATGAGCTGTGCGACGCGCGGGGCCTGCTGGTGGGAGCGCAGGAGTACCTCAAGCCCGAGAAGTTCCCGACCTATTCGCAGGGATACACCGACGCCGAAGCAAGAGCCATCGCGATCAATTGGTACGAGGGTCTCCTCATCCCTGGACTTCTACAGACCGAGCAGTACGCCCGCGAGCTGCTGAGTCACAGCTGCCCGCCGCTGGACGACGAGACAGTCGATGCCCGAGTCGCGGCACGGCTGGAGCGGCAGGAGAAGTTGCAGAACTCTCCGACGGTGATGTTCGGATTCGTCATCTATGAGGCGGCCTTCCGCTCCATGGTCGGTGGGCCGGACTGCATGCGCCCCCAACTGCATCACCTGATCGAGGCGGGACAACTCCGCAATGTCACAGTCCAAGTGTTGCCCATCGGCCGTGGCGCCTATACGGGGCTCGGAGGCTCGCTGATCCTCTTGGAGTCCCCGGAGCACGAGCATTTCGCCTACATCGAAGGCCAAGAGACCGGAGTGCTCTACGCCGACTCGAACAAGGTGAGTGTCCTGACTCGGCGCCATGGCATGATCTGCTCGCAGGCCCTCGGAGTCGAGGATTCTGCGGCGTTCATCGAGCAGGTGGCGGAGGAGCTTTGAGCGATCGCGGCAACTGGACCAAGTCCAGCTACAGCAACGACCAAGGGGGCGCCTGCGTCGAAGTCGCTGCCTCCCCCTCCTCCGTCCTCGTGCGGGACTCCAAGGACAAGGCCGGGCCCCGGCTCTCCTTCTCCCCCTCCGCCTGGGCGGACTTCGTCGCGTTCGCGGCCGAAGCTCAGGCGCCGGAAGGCGAGTGACTTCCATGGGAACGGGTGGGTAACCACCTCCCACCCGCCCAGCCAACTGGCCTTCCGGCCAGCCCATATGACTTATCGTCACCGTTCGCCACGGTGTGCCGCGAGCATGTAGCGTGCGGCTCGGACGAAACAACCCCCGCCGGTGCTACCAACACCGAACGGGGGTCTGACCTTCACGATCGAAAGCAGTCGATCCTGTGGCTACCCACGACTTTAGCTCCATCACGCTCCCTCCCGGGCCGGAACTCGCCTCCCCGGGCTACGGAAAGCGCCACGCCCCCGGTGAACTCCCCCGGGAGGCCCGAGACTTCGCACACCTGCCCGTTCGCGAGGCGTACCTCGCCAGCATGATCGACCGCTTCCCCGAGGGCGCGGCGATGGACGTGAAGTCCCTCGCCGCCTTCAACCCGCTCTACGGGCAGCAGGCCGTCCGCACCGCACTCAACAACCTCTCCACGGCCGGCCACCTCCGCCGGGTCCGGGAGCGAGTCGGCGCCGACCGCTCCCAGTGGGTGTTCCGGACGTACTTCTCCCGCACGCCGCGCGGTGATGCCTGGTGGAACCACTTCATCGCCACCGGCGAGGCCCTGGCCGAGGAGCGCCCCGCCGAGCGGTCGACCGACGTGCAGCCCCCGCCTCCCCCGGCGGACGACCCCGAGCCGCACCACTCCCCCGCCCACCGCGCGCTGGCCGGCCTCGGCCGCGCCGACCACCGGCTCGCCCTCTCGGCCGCCGACTGCGCCGCCCTGGAGCCGCTCGCCGCCGAGTGGCTGGCCCGGGGCGCCACGGCGGAGCTGTTCCGGACGGCGATGACGGCCGGACTCCCGCCGGAGGTGCACAGCCCGGCCGCGTTCACCCGCCGTCGGCTGGTCGACAAGCTCCCCCCGGCGCGCCCGGTACAACCCGACGCCGTCCCGCCCGGGACCCGCCTCGCCGAGTGCACCGACTGCCGGGTCCCGGCCCGGCCGCCGGCCCTTCTCGGCGGCCTCTGCCGGGCCTGCCGGGCGGGCGGCAGGTCGTTCGCCCCGCCACCGCCCGCGCGTCTGCCCGCGACCGCCGTCCGTCGGCACGCCGCCCGGGCCCGGGCGGCCCTCAAGACCGGCCAGAATTCGTGTCGATCATGAATAATCTCAGGCGCTGACGTGAACCTGTGCAAATTCCGAAGGTGAACTAAGTTACAAACCTTCCATTCGAAGCCATCCGGTTTGCCCACATGCTGAGATCCATGCGATAGTCGAAGCGTTCGAGGGTGAACGTCAGCGACTGACGGAGCCCCCCGGGCAACGATGACTTCGGCCCGCCCGACCTGGCACGGCCGACACCCATCGCACGGCACGCACCCCCTTGGCCGCGCGATGACCTGCAAGGGCCCCCACCGCCGGACCACGGCGATATCGGGGGCCCTGCGTGTTTCCCGGCCCGACCGAGCCCGGTCCGGTCCGACTCAGACCCGCTCGCGGACCTTCAGTTCGAACCAGACGCCCTTGCCGCGCGGCAGCAGGTCGGCGCCCCAGCGGTCCGCCAGGTCGTCGACCACCTGGAGCCCGCGCCCGCGCTCGGTGGCGGGCAGCGGCTCGGCGAGGATCATGCACGGGAGCGCCCGCGAGGAGTCCCTCACCTCGACCCGGAGCCAGCCCGGCTTGCGCACCACCTGGAGCCCGATCGTCCGCCCCGCGGCGTGCCGCACGGCATTGGCGACCAACTCGCTGGTGAGTAACTCGCACACCTCCAGGTGCTGGTGCAGCTCCCAGGCGCCGAGGACCGCGAGCACCAGTCGGCGCGCCACCGGTCCGGTCTCCGGCCGGGACGGGAGCCGCACCTCACCCGGCGTCGTCCGGTCGCACAACCGGCCGGCGTACAACCGCTCCAGCTCGTCGCAGCTGAGCCGTTCCAGCGCCGCCAGGGAGTCCTGGAACGACCCCCACGACGCTTCGGCGACCAAGCTGGAACCCGGAATCGATGACTGATCTGTTTCGCCCCAACCCGCCATGCGCCCCATCATTGCGGAACGCAAGCGGCCGCGTACGGACAATGAACAAACGATCACTACTCTTTCGGCATATGCCGGGTGCAACCCGAACCCGCGTTCGCAAAGCCCGGGTCGCCGCCCCGCCGAAGTCCTACCAGGCGCTCCAGTCGACGTTCCAGCCGCTGAGGCCGTTGTCCGGCGCGACCTGCCCGCGGGTGGAGTTCCGCACCGTGACGACGTCCCCGATGATCGAGCCGTCGTAGAACTGCCCCGCCGAGGTGGCCGCCCCGCCGCCCTTGACGTCCTTCAGGCCCACGCAGCCGTGGCTGACGTTGTCCTCGCCGAAGGCGTTGCTCCAGTAGTTGCCGTGCACGTAGGTGCCGGAGTCGGTCAACCGCATGGAGTGCGGAACCTGCAGGTCGTAGGGGTCGCCGGTCATCCCGGGCAGGGTGCTGGACTGCATCCGCACCACGCCTTCCTTGGACATCACGACCATGGTGCCGTTCCAGGTCGGGTGCTCGGTCGAGCCGGAGGTGATCTCCACGACCGAGCTCTGCCCGTCCCGGTCCACCGTCATCCGGTGCGTCTTGGCGTCAACCGTCGAAATCTGGGATCGCCCGATAGTGAAGGGCTCGTCCCGGTCCACACCCCCGTAGACGCCCGGCGCGATCTCCACGCTCTTCAGCCGGTACTTCACGGTGACCTTGGTGCCGGGGTTCCAGTACTTCTCCGGACGGAAGTCCAGCCGGCGGTTGCCGAACCAGTGGCCCTTCAGCACGGTGCCGTCGCTGGTCTCGAAGGAGATGCCCCGGGCCACCGTCTCCTTGTTCTTCACGTCCTTGTCGAAGGCGACCGAGACGATCATGCCGACGCCGTAGGTGGCGTTGTCCTGGATGTTGTCGCTGGCCTTCGCCTCCCGCTCGGGCGTCAGCGTGGTGAAGCTGCTGTCGGCCGAGGCGACCACGCCCCCGGCGTCCGCCGCCAGCGCGCTCACCTGGTAGGCGGTGCCGACGGCCAGCGGGCCGGAGGGGCTCCAGCTCGCACCGTCCGCGGCGAGGGTGCCGGCCACCTCCTTGCCGGTCCGGTCGCTCACCTTGACCGTGGTGAGCTTCCCGCCGGACACCGCGACCTTGAGCGAACCGTCCGGGGCGACGTCCACGGCGCCGCTCCTCGGCTGGATGTCCACCACGGCCTGCGAGACCTTGGGCGCGGCGGCGGTGGCGGCTCCGGTCGCGGCGGCCGGGGCGGCGGCCTGCCCAGCGGCCGGCGCGGCGGCCGACGGGACCCCCGCGGTCCCGTCGGCCCCCAGCTCGGCCCTGGCCGCCGTCCCGCCGCCGGTACCGCCGCTCCCGCCGCAGGCGCTGGTCAGCACCAGCGCCCCGCCGACCAGTCCCGCGGCCACCACCTTGCGTATCGACTTCACCGTCGTCCCCCTCGTTCGTGTCACGGTGTTCGCCCTTTACACGCGCTGTACCCGGGAAAGGTTGCGCCGTTCGGGGGGGCATCGGCCCCGGAAACGCGACCGGCCCGACCCCAACGAGTGAGGATCGGGCCGGTGGTGGCGGTTCCGCGACTGGCGGAGGCTACCGAGGGGTAGGGCCTACCAGTTCGCCCAGCCGATGTTCCAGCCGCCCAGGCCGTTGTCGGGGGAGACGACCTTCTCCTTGGAGTTCTTGATGGTGATCACGTCACCGATCATCGAGTCGTTGAAGAACTTGCCGGCCACCGAGGCGTCGCTGCCGCCCTTCTCGTCCTGCATCGAGATGCAGCCGTGGCTGGCGTTGGTCTTGCCGAAGGGGTTGGCCCAGTAGTTGCCGTGCACGAAGGTGCCCGAGTTGGTCAGCCGCATCGCGTGCGGCACGTCCGGGATGTCGTACTCGCCGCCGAGGCCGACGGTCTGCGAGTTCATCCGGGTGACCTTCTCCTTGGACATCACCACCATGGTGCCGTTCCAGGAGGGGTTCTTCTCGTCGCCCAGGGTCACCGGCACGGTGTGGCTCTCGGCGCCCCGGGTCACCGTCATCTGGTGGGTGGCCGAGTCGGCCACCGAGACCTGGGAGCGGCCGACGGTGAACGGCTCGTCCTTGTCGATGTCGCCGTAGACGCCCGGCGAGACCTCGACGTTCTTCAGGCGGTACTTGATGACGACCTTGGTGCCCGGGTTCCAGTACTTCTCGGGGCGGAAGTCCAGCCGCTTGGTGCCGAACCAGTGGCCCTTCACGGTGGTGCCGTCGCTGGCCTCGAAGGTGATGCCCTGGAGGACCGCGTCCTTGTTCTTGACGTCCTTGTTGAAGACCACCGAGACGATCATGCCGACGCCGTAGGTGCCGTTGTCGGCGATGTTGTCGTTGGTGGAGATCTTCTTCGCCGGGGTCAGCGTGGTGAACGAGGTGGTCGAGGCGGCCACCAGGCCCTCGGCGTCGGTGGCCTGGGCGTTCACCTTGTACGCCATGCCGACGGCCAACGGGGCGCTGGGCTTCCAGCCGCTGCCGTCCGCGGCGATGGCACCCGCGACCGGCTTGCCCTCCTTGTCGGTCACCTCGACCGCGGTGAGCTTGCCGCCGGTCACCCCGACCTTGAGCGCGCCGTCCGGGGCGACGTCCTGGGCGCCGTCCTTGGGCTCGACGTTCACCACGGCGGCCGAGGTCTTCGGCGCGGCGGAGCTCTGGGCCGGCGCCGGCGTCCCCCCGGTGCCCGTCGCCCCGGCGTCCGCGGCGCCCGCGCTGGCGGTCGTGTCGCCGCCGCCCCCGGCCTTGTCGTCGCCCCCGCTGTTGCAGGCCGCGGTGAGCAGCAGCACCCCGCCCATCGCCAGCGCCACCGCACCTCGGCGCGCACGACGGCTGATGGCAGTGGTACGTATCGCGGCGTCGGCCGCCCTAACCTGCTTCACGGTCTTTCCCCTCCCGGTGTCCATCACTGTGGACGCGCTGTTGCCCGGACGGGTTGCACCGGACCGGCGGTCTTCTGCGCCGGGCTTCGGCGCGGCAAGCAGGATAGCTGGGCCGATCGGGTGAATCCTGGGAGGGCTGCCGGTGAACAGGGGTGAAGATCGTCCGCCACCGCCCGTCAGGGCCTGGCCCCGGGGGACGGTGCCGGGGGGACGGCCGGGGGAGCACCCGCCGGAAGGCCCGGGGACGGGCTCGGCGCCGGGGCCCGCGAGGCGCTCGGCGACACGCTCGACGCCACCCCCGGGGACGGACCGACCGACGGAGCGGCGGACGGGGCAGCGGCCGGGGCGGACAGGGCGGACGGACCGGCCGAGGGGCCGGCGGCCGGCCCGGCGGACGGGGTTCCGGAGGGGCTCGCGGCCGACTGGAGGGCGCTCCCGGCCACCCACTGCGCCCAGGGCAGATTCCAGCCGTTCAACCCGTTGCTCGGCGGCACCGCGTCCCCCGTCGAGGCTTTGACCTCCAGCACGTCCCCCGGGATGGTGTGCTCGAACAGCCAGCCCGCCGGCGTCTCCCCGCTCGCCCCGCCCTTGGCGTCGGCCAGGCCGATGCAGCCGTGGCTGGTGTTGGCGGTGCCGAACACCGACGGGTTGGCCCAGTAGTTGCCGTGCACGAAGGTGCCCGAGTTGGTCAGCCGCATCGCGTGCGGCACGTCCTTGATGTCGTACTCGTCGCCCATCCCCACGGTCTGCGAGTTCATCCTGGTCACCCGGTACTTCTCGGACACCACCAGCACGCCCCGGTAGGTCGTGTGCTTGGCGTCCCCGCCCGACACCTTGAGGACGCGCACCACCCGGCCGCCCTGGCCGGCCCGGACGGTGAGGGTGTGGGTGTCCAGGTCGACGGAGGAGACCTGGGCCCGGCCGACGGTGAACCGGACGTCCTTGTTCTGGGTGCCGAACTCGCCCGGGGCACCCTGGACGTCCTTGAGCCGCAGCGCGACCGCCACCTTGGTGCCCGCCGCCCAGTACCCCCGGGGCCGGAGGTCCAGCCGCTGGTTGCCGAACCAGTGCCCGGCCACCTCCACCGGCGGATCGGCGGTCACCGCGACCGCGCGCTCCACCGCCGCCCGGTCGGTCACCGGTCGGCTGAACCGCAGCGAGACCGGCATCCCCACCCCGACCGTGGAGCCGTCCTCCGGGGTGAAGAAGGCGACGAAGGTGTGCGCCCGCGCCACGGTCGAGAAGTCGGCGTGCTGGACCGCCCGCTGGCCCTGGTCGTCCTCGGCCACCGCGTCCAGGGTGAACCTGGTGCCCAGCGGCAGCGGGCCGTCCGGCGCCCAGCCGGTGCCGTCGGCGGAGAGCGTCCCGGGCACCTCGCCGCCGCGGGTGTCGGCCAGCCGCACGGACACCAGCCGGCCCTGGGCGACGCTCACCCGGACCGGGCCCTCGGGCGGCAGGTTCTCGGTGTCGTCGGCGGGCAGCGCGGTGATCGACGCCCGGGAGACCACCGGCGGAGCGGACGGCTCCGCCCGGGCGGCGTCCGCGCTCGTGCTGCCCGGCGCGCCGCCGGCGCCGGAGCACCCGGCCAGCACGGCCAGGCAGCAGCCCGCCGCCGCCAGCCGCCGAACCCACATCCGTCCTCGGGGCCGCATCCCGGGGCCTCCCGCCGTAGCCGTCCGATACCCCGCACAACGAGGGCGGTCCCGGCAGGACACGCCGACACGCCGGGAACCCCCACCCCGACGGCCCAGCACCGGGGCCGCGCCCGGACGCCATCCGCCGGTAAGACGGTGTTCAGCCGCTTCCGTCCGGTGCGATCAGGGAATGAGACACCGCACGGGGTCCGGGACACCCCGCCAGGGAGGGCACCGCCATGGCGTCAGGGCAGGAGTCGGCGGCCGCCGTGCGCGCGCACGCCCCCGCGACCGTCAACGGGCACCGCGCGTACCGGCACCCCGACGGGCGGCCGGGCGGTGAAGCGCCCTGGCCGGGCAGCCGGCTACCGCTCGGCGCGCGCTTCCACCCCGGCCCGGACGGCCGCCCCGGCACCAACTTCGCGCTCTGGGCCGGCGGCGCCGAGGCCGTCGACCTCTGTCTGTTCGACGAGGACGGCCGCGAGAGCCGGCTGCGCCTCACCGAGCAGGACGCCCACACCTGGCACGGCTTCGTCCCCGGTGTCCTGCCCGGTACCCGGTACGGCTACCGGGTGCACGGCCGCTGGGACCCGTGGACCGGCGCCCGGTGGAACCCGGCCAAACTGCTGCTCGACCCGTACGCCCGGGCGATCGACGGCGGCTACACCGCGCACGACGCGGTCTGCTCCGCCGTCCGCAACTGGCCCGAGGCCGAGGTCGCCGACACCGTCCGGGACAACCGCGACTCCGCCCCGTACGTGCCCAGAGCCGTGGTCGTCCGGGACGACGACGACTGGTCCGACGACCACCGGCCGAAGACCCCCTGGGCCGAGACCGTCCTCTACGAGCTGCACGTGCGCGGCTTCACCCGCCGCCACCCCGACGTCCCGCCCGAGCTGCGCGGCACCTACGCCGGACTCGCCCATCCGGCGGCGATCGCCCACCTCACCGGCCTGGGCGTCACCGCGGTCGAGCTGCTCCCGGTCCACCACCACGTCAGCGAGGACCACCTCCAGGCCCGCGGCCTCGTCAACTACTGGGGCTACAACACCGTCGGCTACTTCGCCCCGCACGCCGGCTACTCCGCCGCCGGCTCGCGCGGCGGCCAGGTCGGCGAGTTCAAGCGGATGGTCCGGGCCCTGCACGCCGCCGGCATCGAGGTGATCCTCGACGTCGTCTACAACCACACCGCCGACGGCGCCGAGCTCGGCCCCGCGCTGCTCCTGCGCGGCATCGACAACGCCGGCTACTACCGGCTGCCGCCCAACCGCCCGCGCGGCTACGCCGACTACACCGGCTGCGGCAACAGCCTCGACACCCGCCGCCCCCAGGTGGTCCGGCTGATCACCGACTCGCTGCGCTACTGGGTGCACGAGATGGGCGTGGACGGCTTCCGCTTCGACCTCGCCGCCACCCTCGCCCGCGGCGCCGACGGCGGTGTCACGATGGAGCACCCGCTGCTCTCCGCCGTGTCCCAGGACCCGCTGCTCAGCCGGGTGAAGCTGATCGCCGAGCCCTGGGACGTCGGCCCGGGCGGCTACCAGGTGGGCGGGTTCCCGCCGCCCTGGGCCGAGTGGAACGACCGCTACCGCGACACCGTGCGGGACTTCTGGCGCGGCGCCCGGCCGGACGTCCGGGAGCTCGGCTACCGGCTCTCCGGCTCCTCCGACCTCTACCAGCGGGACGGCCGGCGCCCGTACGCCTCCGTCAACTACGTGACCGCGCACGACGGTTTCACCCTGCGCGACCTCGTCTCCTACGACCGCAAGCACAACGAGGCCAACGGCGAGGACAACCGGGACGGCACCGACGACAACCGCTCCTGGAACCACGGCGCCGAGGGGGAGGGCGACGCCGGCCCCGCCGTCACCGCCCTGCGCCGGCGCCAGCTGCGCAACCTCACCGCCACCCTGCTGCTCTCCGCCGGCGTCCCGATGATCACCGCGGGCGACGAGTTCGGCCGCACCCAGGGCGGCAACAACAACGCCTACTGCCAGGACAACGAGGTGAGCTGGCTGGACTGGTCGCTGCTCGACGACCCGGCCTGGCGGAGCCTGTACGACTTCACCGCCCGACTGGTCCGGCTCCGCCGCGAGCATCCGGTGCTGCGGCAGCGGGCGTTCTTCTCCGGCCGCGCCACCGCCCCCGGCGGCCTCCCCGACCTGGCCTGGTTCACCCCGCTCGGCAAGGAGATGACCGAGGCCGACTGGTTCGCGCCGACCGCCGCCGTGGGCATGCTGCTGGCCGGCACCGCGATGTCGGAACGGGACCCGTGCGGCCGCCCACTGCTCGACGACAGCTTCCTGCTGCTGCTCAACGCGGGCCCCGAACCGGTCCCCTTCGTCCTGCCCGGCACTCCCGGGGCGGCCGACGGCACCCGCTACGAGACCGTGGTCGACACCGCCGCGGCGGACGGCGGCCCCGCCGGGCGGCACCGCCCCGGCGACCCGGTCCCGCTCGGCGCCCGCGCCCTGCACCTGCTCCGGGCCGTCCCCTGACCGGTCCCGACCCGGGCGTCCCCACCCCCGCCGTCCCCACCCCCGTCCCCACCCCGGGCGTTCCCGACCGACGGCCCCACCTGGCCGGTTCTCGACGACAGGTCCGAAAAACCGGATGAGAAATGACGGCCGCCCGGCCTACCCTCACGGCGATGGCCGAGAACCAAGCCCCCGACACCGCCCCCGACCCGGAACCCGGCGCCGAGCCCGGCACCGGGCCGCCCGCCCCCCGCCGGTCGACGGTGCGCTCACTGCTGCGCCTGTGGCCCTACGTCCACCCGATCCGCGCCCGGCTGACCGTCTCGGTCACCGCCGCGATGCTCGGCGCGCTCAGCGCCCTGCTCGTCCCGACCGTCCTCGGCCGGATCGTGGACGGCCCGATCGCCGACCGCGACCTCGGCGGTCTCTGGGCCCCGGCGGCGCTGCTGCTCCTGCTCGGCCTCGCCGAGGCCGCCCTCTTCTTCACCCGCCGGGTGGTACTGGCCCGGCCGCTGGCCGGCGTCGAGACGGCGATGCGCGGCGACCTCTTCGCCAAACTCCAGCGACTGCCGGTCTCCTTCCACGACCGCTGGGGCTCCGGCCAGCTGCTCTCCCGCGCCACCTCCGACATGTACACCATGCGGCTGTTCCTGGCCTTCCCGCTGGTCTTCCTGATCGTCAACACGGTGACCTTCCTGGTCGGCACCGCGCTGATGTTCACCCAGGACTGGCGGCTGGCACTGATCGTGCTCGGTCCGGCCGTCCCGCTGCTGGTGCTGACCCGGCGCTTCGAGGCCGGCTACTCCGGCGCCGCCCGCCGCGCCCAGGACCAGAACGGCGACCTCGCCACCGTGGTCGAGGAGTCCGTGCTCGGCATCCGGATCCTGAAGGCGTTCGGCCGCCACCGCTCGATGGCGGAACGATTCCGCGAGCACTCCCGGCAGCTGCGCCGCACCGAGCTGCGGAAGGCCGGCCTGCTCGCCAACCTCTGGGCGGTCATCGTCGGCCTGCCCGAGCTGGCGCTCGGCTGCGCCCTCGCGGTCGGCGTCCACCTGGTCGCCCAGGACGAGCTGTCCGCCGGCACCCTGGTCGCCTTCCTGTCCACCGCGCTCGCGCTGCGCTGGCCGGTCGAGTCACTGGGGTGGCTGCTCGCCTACGCCAACGAGGCCGCCACCGCCACCGACCGCTTCTTCGAGGTGCTGGACGAACCCGAGGCGGAGGCCGCCGAGGCCCCCGCGGGCACCGCCACCGACCCGGCCGGCCCCCAGGACGGCATCCGGCTCACCGGCGTCCGGTTCCGTTACCCCGACGCCCCGGCCGACACCCCCGATCTGCTCCGCGGCGTCGACCTGCACATCCGCAGCGGCGAGACGATGGCCCTGGTCGGCGCCACCGGCAGCGGCAAGACCACCCTCACCGCCCTGCTCCCCCGCCTCTACGAGGCCACCGGCGGCAGCATCACCCTCGACGGCCGGGACATCCGCGAGTTCGACCGCACCCGGCTGCGCGAGCTGGTCGCGGTCGCCTTCGAGGAACCCACCCTGTTCTCCGCCACCGTCCGGGAGAACGTGCTGATGGGCGCCCCCGGCGCGGACGAGGAGCAGCTGCGCACCGCGCTCGCCACCGCCCAGGCGGGCTTCGTCGAGAAGTTGCCGGAGGGCGTCGGCACCGAGGTCGGCGAGCAGGGCCTCAGCCTGTCCGGCGGCCAGCGCCAGCGGCTCGCGCTGGCCCGCGCCGTGGTGGGAGATCCCGCCTTCCTGGTCCTCGACGACCCGCTGTCGGCGCTGGACGTGCACACCGAGGCGCTGGTCGAGCGCGCCCTGCGCCAGGTCCTCGCCGCCACCACCGCCCTGGTGGTCGCGCACCGGCCGAGCACGGTGCTGCTCGCCGACCGGGTCGCCGTCCTCGCCGAGGGCCGGATCGAGGCCGTCGGCACCCACCAGGAGCTGCTGCGCGACTCGGCCCGCTACCGCGAACTGATGTCGGGCGAGGCCGCCCTCGTCCCCGAGGGGAGCACCGCCCGATGACCACCACCGTCGAACCCGCCGCCGCGCGCACCGATCCGGACGCGCCGGACGAGGAGGAGCTGCCCGCCCCGCCGGCCGACGAGGAGGACATACCGGTCCCGCCCGGCGCGGCGCGCACCCTGCTGCGCTCGCTGCTCGGCCCGCACCGAGGCCGGATCGCCGCCGCCATGGCGGTGATCCTGCTCCAGCAGGCGGCGCTGCAGGCCGGCCCGCTGCTGGTGGCCTTCGCGATGGACCGGGGCATCCCCGCCCTGCGCGGGCACGACGCCGGCCCGCTGATCGCGGTGGTGGCCGCCTATCTGGGCTGCGCGGTCCTGGGCACCGTGCTCCAGTGGGCCTTCATCAAGATCAGCGCCCGGGTCAACCAGGACATCCTGCTGGACCTGCGCGGGCGGATCTTCCGGCACGCCCAGCGGCTCAGCCTGGACTTCCACGAGCGCTACACCTCGGGCCGGATCATCTCCCGCGCCACCAGCGACGTGGACGCGCTGCGCGAGCTGCTCTCCGAGGGCCTCCAGGAACTGCTGACGGTCTTCCTCTCGGTCTGCTCCATCTCGGTCATCCTGCTGGTGCTGGACTGGCGGCTCGGTCTGGCCTCGCTGGCCTCCTTCCTGCCGCTGTGGCTGATCGCCCGCTCGTTCCGGCGCCGCTCGCGCCGGGTCTACCGGCGTTCGCGGACCGCCGCGGCCTCGCTGATCGTCCGCTTCACCGAGACCATGAACGGCATCCGCCCGGTGAAGGCGTTCCGCCGCGAGCGGGCCAACGACGCGGCGTTCGGCGTGGTGAACCGGCAGTCGGCCACCGCCACCGCGGACGGCCTGCTGGAGATCGCCCGCTATGTCGGCCTCTCCCGCGGCACCGCCAATCTGTGGAGCACCGGCGTGCTGGTGCTCGGCGCCTGGCTGGTCACCGACGGCGCGGTCGAACTCGGCGTGCTGACCGCGTTCGTGCTCTACCTGCGGCGGCTGTTCGACCCGATCGACCAGCTGGCGATGTTCCTCAACAGCTACCAGTCGGCCGCCGCCGCCCTGGAGAAGATCGCCGGCCTGCTGGCCCACGAGCCGACCGTCGCCGAGCCGTCGGCGCCGAGGGAGCTGCCGGTCACCGCCGTGACCGGCCGGGCGGTGCGGTTCGAGGGGACGCGGTTCGCGTACCGCACCGGCAAGGAGGTGCTGCCGCCGTTCGACCTGGCACTGCCCGCCGGGCAGACCGTCGCCGTGGTGGGCGCGACCGGGGCCGGCAAGTCGACGGTGGCCAAGCTGCTGGCCCGGTTCTACGACCCGACCGAGGGCCGGATCACCCTGGACGGGGTGGACCTGCGCGACCTCGCCGGGCCGGAGCTGCGGCGCGGGGTGGTGATGGTGACCCAGGAATCCTTCCTGTTCTCCGGCACCGTCGCCGAGAACATCGCGATCGGCCGGCCCGGCGCCACCCGGGCCGAGGTCGAGGAGGCCGCCCGGGCGATCGGGGCGCACGCCTTCGTGACCGAGTTGCCGGACGGCTACGACACCGATGTGCGCAAGCGCGGCGGGCGGATCTCGGCCGGCCAGCGACAGCTGGTGGCCTTCGCCCGCGCGCTGCTCGCCGACCCGGCGGTGCTGATCCTCGACGAGGCCACCAGCTCGCTGGACGTGCCCGGCGAGCAGGCGGTGCAGCGGGCGATGCGCACGGTGCTGGCCGGACGGACGGCCGTGATCATCGCCCACCGGCTCTCCACGGTGGAGATCGCGGACCGGGTGCTGGTGATGGAGCAGGGCCGGATCGTGGAGGACGGCAGCCCGCGCGAGCTGATCGACGGCGCCGGCCGCTTCGCCCTGCTGCACCGGGCCTGGCGGGACAGCCTGGTCTGAGCCCCGCCCGCGACGCCGCCGCACACCTTCGCGGGTAATGGTCCATAGGCCCTTTCATCCATTACCGAAAGGGTCTATGGTCGTTCCAGGGCTTACCGCCCCCGGGTTCGCGAAGGGGAACGAGCATGGTCGACCGTCAGCACTGGGAGCAGTGGCAGCGCAGCTGGGACCGGCAGCAGGAGTGGTACCTGCCCGACCGCGAGGAGCGGTTCCGGGTGATGATCGACCTGGTCGGTGCCGTCACCGGCCCGGCCCCGCGCGTCCTCGACCTCGCCTGCGGCACGGGCAGCATCACCGAGCGCCTGCTCGCCCGGCTGCCCGGCGCCACCAGCGTGGGCGTGGACCAGGACCCGGCGCTGATGACCATCGCCCGGGGCGTGCTCGGCGAGGACGAGCGGTTCACCCTGGTGACCGCCGACCTCAAGGACCCGCGGTGGGCCGACACCCTGCCGCCCGGCCCGTTCGACGCGGTGGTGACCGCCACCGCCCTGCACTGGCTGCCCGCCACCGACCTGACCCGGCTCTACGCCGACCTGGCCGGGCTGCTCCGCCCCGGCGGGGTGTTCCTCAACGCCGACCACATGCCGGACCCGGCGATCCCGCTGCTCAACGCCGCCGAGCGGGCCCAGCGGCACGGGCGGCAGGAACGCGAGAAGGCCGAGGGCGTCCTCGACTGGGAGTCCTGGTGGCTCGCCGCCGCGGCCGACCCGCTGCTCGCCGACCAGGTGGCCGCCCGCAACACGCTGTACGGCTCGCACGCGGACGGCGAGTCGCACCCGGTCGGCTGGCACACCGAGCGGCTGGTGGCATCCGGCTTCGCCGAGGCCGGGGTGGCCTGGCGCTCGGTGGCCGACGCCATGGTGGCCGCCGTCCGCTAGGGGTTCTCCGGCGGGCGCCCGGCCGGGCGGGGCTCCGGTCCGGCCGGCGCCCCGCCCGGCGCGCTCAGCGCAGCAGCACCGCGTCCATCGCCGGCACCTCCGGCGGCAACGCCACCAGGCCCGGCTCGGCCGGCGAGGCCAGCCGGGGGTGCGCGGGCAGGACCCGCACCGTGTAGCCGAACGGCCCGGTGCGGTTCAGCTCCAGCGAGCCCTCGTACCTGGTCCGCCCGTCGAGGTCGGGCCCGCCGACCGGCTTGAGGGCGAACAGGCAGGCATCGGAGATCCGGTCCGACTCGTCCACCCGGCCGGAGACCACCTGGACCTCGACGTCGGCGGGCTCCAGCGGACCGAGGGTCACCTGCACCCGCAGCGCCAGGGCGCTGCCCAGCTCCTGCGCCTCGTCCGGGCAGTCCGCCTCGACGTGCTCCACCCGGACGGCCGGCCAGCCCTCCCGCACCTTGGCCTTCCACCCGGCCAGCTCCCGGGCCGCGCCGTACGCCCCGCCGTCGGCGAGTTCCCGCTGGGCCCGCGCGGCCGGGGCGTAGAGCCGTTCGACGTACTCGCGGACCATCCGGCCGGCCAGCACCTTGGGCCCGAGGGTGACCAGGGTGTGCCGGACCATCGCGATCCACCGGTGCGGCAGGCCGTCCGAGCCCCGGTCGTAGAAACGGCCGGCGACCTGGTCCTCGATCAGGTCGTAGAGCGCCGCGGCCTCGATGTCGTCGCGCCGCTCGGCCTCCCGGCTGTCCGGATCGAGCACACCGTCACCGGTGTCGGCGGTGGGGATCGCCCAGCCGTTCTGGCCGTCGAACCACTCGTCCCACCAGCCGTCCAGCACCGACAGGTTGAGGCAGCCGTTGAGCGCGGCCTTCATCCCGGACGTGCCGCACGCCTCCAGCGGGCGGAGCGGGTTGTTCAGCCAGACGTCGCAGCCCGGGTAGAGGTGCCGGGCCATCGCCATGTCGTAGTCCGGCAGGAAGACGATCCGGTGCCGGACGGCGGGGTCGTCGGCGAAGGCCACCATCTGCTGGATCAGCCGCTTGCCGCCGTCGTCGGCCGGATGGGCCTTGCCGGCCACCACGATCTGCACCGGCCTGGTCGGGTGCAGCAGCAGCGCGCGCAGCCGCTCCGGGTCGCGGAGCATCAGGGTGAGCCGCTTGTAGGAGGGCACCCGGCGGGCGAAGCCGATGGTGAGCACGTCCGGGTCGAGCACCGAGGAGACCCAGCCGAGTTCGGCCTCGCCCGCGCCGCGCTGGCGCCAGGAGGCGCGCAGCCGGTGGCGGACCTCGTCGACCAGTTGGGCGCGCAGGGTACGGCGCAGCTCCCAGACCTCGGTGTTGCCGATCCGCTCCAGACCGGTCCAGCGCTTGGTCTCGCCGGTGGTCATCGCCTCCTCGGCGCGGTCGGCGCCGATCTCGGCGGCGCCGAGCCGGACCACCGCGGGGTCGATCCAGGTGGCGGCGTGGACGCCGTTGGTGACCGAGGTGATCGGCACGTCCGCGGCCTCGAAGCCCGGCCAGAGGCCGTTGAACATCGAGCGGCTGACCTCGCCGTGCAGGGTGGAGACGCCGTTGGCGCGCTGGGCCAGCCGCAGGCCCATGGCGGCCATGTTGAACAGCTTGGGGTCGCCGCCGCGCCAGGTCTCGGCGCCGAGCGCGAGCACCTGCTCGACCGGGACGCCGGGCAGCGCGGTCTCGCCGCCGAAGTGCCGGGCCACCAGCTCGCGGTCGAACCGGTCGATGCCGGCCGGGACGGGCGTGTGGGTGGTGAAGAGGGTGCCGGCCCGGACCGACTCCAGGGCGGCCGCGAAGTCGAGCCCGGCGCCCGCGACCAGTTCGCGGATCCGTTCGACGCCGAGGAAACCGGCGTGGCCCTCGTTGGTGTGGAAGACCTCGGGCGCGGGGTGTCCGGTGAGCCGCTGGTAGGCGCGCACGGCCCGGACGCCGCCGACGCCGAGCAGCATCTCCTGCAGCAGCCGGTGCTCGCTGCCGCCGCCGTAGAGCCGGTCGGTGACGTCCCGCTCGGCGGGCGAGTTGGCCTCGATGCCGGAGTCCAGCAGCAGCAGCGGGACCCGGCCGACCTGGGCCTTCCAGATGTGCGCGGCCAGGGTGCGACCGCCGGGCAGGGCCAGGTCGACCCGGCTGGGCGTGCCGTCGGGCTCGCGCAGCAGGGTGACGGCCAGCTCGTCCGGGTCGAGCAGCGGGTACCGCTCCTGCTGCCAGCCGTCCCGGTCGAGGGACTGCCGGAAGTAGCCGTGCCGGTAGAAGAGGCCGACGCCGATGATCGGGACGCCGAGGTCGCTGGCGGCCTTGAGGTGGTCGCCGGCGAGGATGCCGAGGCCGCCGGAGTACTGGGGCAGCGCGGCGGCGATGCCGTACTCGGGCGAGAAGTAGGCGATGGCGGCGGGGGGCGGCACGGCGGCCTGCTGGGCCGCCGTCTGGTACCAGCGCGGGCCGGCCAGGTACTCCCGCAGGTCGTCGGCGAGGTCGCCGAGCCGACGCAGGAACCTGCGGTCGGCGGCGAGCGCGGCGAGCCGGGCGGCCGGGACCTCCCCGAGCAGCCGCACCGGGTCCTCGCCCGTCGCGGCCCACACGTCCGGGTCCACGGACCGGAAGAGGTCCCTGGTCTCGGGGTGCCAGGACCAGCGCAGGTTGAGGGCCAGCTCGTGCAACGGCTGGAGTTGTTCGGGCAGGACGGTGCGGACGGTGAATCTGCGGATTGCCTTCACGGCGTGAAGCGTAGCCGCGCCCGATGGCATGATGGTGCGTCAGTTGGGCTATTCGGCATCCGTTCGGCCTATTGGTGAGATCGCATTCGGCGCATTGGTCTGCACGGGGGGCGCACGAGGCGCACTTTCCGGGGCACCGCGCCACCAATACGTGAACGCGGCGGAACAGATCCATTTCGACCGGCGGGCCCGCGCCCGATCACCTCCGAAACTCCGGCCGGACCGGTGCGGAATCGGCGCCACCGGTGCGAGGATGAACCGCGGTCGTCGATGCTGCGGGGAGTGCGGAGACGGGTGGCGTTCTCCCGTGAAGCAGCACGTCCGAATCCTTTTCGTGTTGATCGTTCGTCATCCTGATTGGTCCATTCGGCGCCCATGGCGGACCGCCGCGTGTCCTCGCGATCATCCCGCTCGTTCACGGGTGGGTCGGGTCCTCCGGGGGCGCGCTCCGAGAGGCGTGCGCCGGGACGCGCGCGGGCTCTCGGGCCCTCCGCCAGGGGCTCGGCGGGAGCGGGGCAGGTTGCCCGGAACGACGGCGCGGGCAGGCTTCCGTTCGCAGGTCCTCCCCACCCAGCAGTCCTCCCGGTACTCCCCTGGCCCTGCCGGCCCGCGGGAGCTGCCGCCGATCTCGGGCAGGAGTTTGGCATGCACGGCGACACGCGGGACCAGTCCACACCGGTGGCGGACATCCTCGACGCAGCGGTCGCGGAATCCGCCGGACGGATGGATTCTGACGCTCGGACGGACCCGGCGATGCCGGGACCCCGGGGCGCCGGGGCAGACCGTTCGGAGCGACCGGACGAGCCGGCCCGACAACCCGGGGCCGAGGACAGCCGGACCGCCCCCGGCCCGACCGGGGCCGCGACCCCGCGCGGGCGCACCACCGCCCGCCGCGCCGCGAGCGCCTCCGAGCCCGCCACCGGCCGGGCCGGGGGCACCGCACCGGCCGGTGCCGCCGCCGGCCCCGCCACCGGCCGGGCCCGCGCCAAGCCCGCCACCACCCGCAGGACCGCCCGCCCGACGACAGAGAGCGACACCGTGATCGGCCGCATCCCCGTCCTGGACGTCAGCCCCCTCGTGGACGCCGGCCGCCGCCCGGCCAAGGCGGTGGTGGGTGAGGCCGTCCCGGTCTCCGCGACCGTGTTCCGCGAGGGCCACGACGCGGTCGCCGCCAACGTGGTGCTGCGCGACCCGCGCGGCCGCGGCGGCCCCTGGACCCCGATGCGCGAGCTGGCCGAGGGCTCCGACCGCTGGGGCGCGCACGTCACCCCGACCGCCCCCGGCCGCTGGTCGTACCTGGTCGAGGCATGGTCCGACCCGGTGACCACCTGGCGCAGGGCGGCGGCGATCAAGCTGCCGGCCGGGATCGACACCGCGCTCGTCCTGGAGGAGGGCGCGCAGTTGCTGGACCGCGCCGCCGCCGGGGTGCCGAAGAAGGAGGGCCGGGCGGTGGTGCTGGCGGCCGCCGAGGCGCTGCGCGACCCGGCCCTGCCGCCGCTGTCCCGGCTGGCCGCCGCGCTCGCCCCCGAGGTGCAGGAGCTGCTGGGCCGCTTCCCGCTGCGCGAGCTGGTGAGCGCCTCCCGCCCGGTGCCGCTCCAGGTGGACCGGGAACGGGCGCTGTTCGGTTCCTGGTACGAGTTCTTCCCCCGCTCCGAGGGCGCGGTGGTCGACCCGACCGGGGTGGAGCCGCCGCGCTCGGGCACCCTGCGGACCGCCGCCGAGCGGCTGCCTGCGGTCGCCGCGATGGGCTTCGACGTGGTCTACCTGCCGCCCGTGCACCCGATCGGCCGCGCCTTCCGCAAGGGCCCCGACAACAGCCTGACGGCCGGTCCGCACGACGTCGGCTCGCCGTGGGCGATCGGATCCCCGGAGGGCGGCCACGACGCCGTCCACCCGGACCTCGGCACGATCGAGGACTTCGACCACTTCGTCACCGAGGCCACCGCGCTGCACCTGGAGGTGGCGCTGGACTTCGCGCTCCAGTGCTCGCCGGACCACCCGTGGGTGAACAAGCATCCGGAATGGTTCAGTCACCGGGCGGACGGCACCATCGCCTACGCCGAGAATCCCCCGAAGAAATATCAGGATATTTATCCGATCAACTTCGACCAGGACCTGGACGGAATCGTCAAGGAGACGATCCGGGTCCTCCGGTTCTGGATGGCGCACGGGGTGCGGATCTTCCGGGTCGACAACCCCCACACCAAACCGGTGCTCTTCTGGGAGCGGGTACTCGCCGACATCGCCCGCACCGACCCGGACGTCGTCTTCCTCGCCGAAGCCTTCACCCGCCCGGCGATGATGCACACCCTGGGGAAGATCGGTTTCCACCAGTCGTACACATACTTCACCTGGCGCAACACCAAGGCCGAACTCACCGAGTACCTCACCGAACTCACCGGCGACTCGGCCGCCTACATGCGCCCCAACTTCTTCGCCAGCACCCCGGACATCCTGCACGCCTACCTCCAGCACGGCGGCCGGGCCGCGTTCGCGATCCGCGCCGTCCTGGCGGCCACCCTCTCCCCCAGCTACGGCGTGTACGCCGGCTACGAGCTCTACGAGAACGAGCCGGCCCACCCCGGTTCCGAGGAGTACCTGCACTCGGAGAAGTACGAACTGCGCCCCCGGGACTGGAGCCGCACCGACACCCTCGCGCCGCTGCTCACCGTCCTGAACCGGCTGCGCCGCCGTCACCCGGCCCTGCGGCAGCTGCGTTCACTGCGCTTCCACCCCACCGACAACGAACAGGTGCTCGCCTACTCCAAGACCGCCCCGACGCCCGACGGCCTCACCGACCACCTCATCACCGTGGTCAACCTGGATCCGCACCACGCCCAGGAGGCCACCGTCACCCTGGACGGGGACGGGCCGTACGCGGTCCACGACGAGCTCACCGGCGCCGCCTACACCTGGGGCCGGCACAACTACGTCCGACTCGACCCCTCAGCCGAGCCGGCCCACCTCCTCACGGTTCGGAGGAACCCAGCGTGACAGTCAACGAGCCCGTCCCCGACACCTTCCCCGAGACCTCGAAGAAGAACCTGGACCCGGAGTGGTTCAAGCGTGCGGTCTTCTACGAGGTGCTGGTGCGGTCCTTCCAGGACAGCAACGGCGACGGGGTCGGAGACCTCAAGGGGCTCACCGCCAAGCTCGACTACCTCCAGTGGCTCGGGGTCGACTGCCTCTGGCTGCCGCCGTTCTTCGCCTCGCCGCTGCGCGACGGCGGCTACGACGTGTCCGACTACAAGTCGGTGCTGCCGGAGTTCGGCGACCTCGCCGACTTCATGGAGTTCGTCGACGCCGCGCACGCCCGCGGCATGCGCGTGGTCATCGACTTCGTGATGAACCACACCAGCGACCAGCACCCGTGGTTCCAGGCGTCCCGGGAGGACCCGGACGGCCCGTACGGCGACTTCTACATGTGGGCCGACGACGACAAGCAGTACCCGGACGCCCGGATCATCTTCGTCGACACCGAGACCTCCAACTGGACCTACGACCCGGTGCGCAAGCAGTACTTCTGGCACCGGTTCTTCTCCCACCAGCCCGACCTCAACTACGACAACCCCCGGGTCCAGGACGAGATGATCGCCGGGCTGCGGTTCTGGCTGGACCTCGGCATCGACGGGTTCCGGCTGGACGCGGTGCCGTACCTGTTCGCCCGGGAGGGCACCAACTGCGAGAACCTCCCGGAGACCCACGAGTTCCTCCAGCGGGTCCGCAAGGAGATCGACGCCGACTACCCGGACACCGTGCTGCTCGCCGAGGCCAACCAGTGGCCGGAGGACGTCGTCGACTACTTCGGCGACTTCGCCTCCGGCGGCGACGAGTGCCACATGGCGTTCCACTTCCCGGTGATGCCGCGGATCTTCATGGCGGTCCGCCGGGAGTCCCGCTACCCCGTCTCGGAGATCCTCGCCAAGACGCCCAACATCCCGCACGGCTGCCAGTGGGGGATCTTCCTGCGCAACCACGACGAGCTGACCCTGGAGATGGTCACCGACGAGGAGCGCGACTACATGTACGCGGAGTACGCCAAGGACCCGCGGATGCGCGCCAACGTGGGCATCCGCCGCCGGCTCGCCCCGCTGCTGGAGAACGACCGCAACCAGATCGAGCTCTTCACCGCCCTGCTGCTCTCCCTGCCCGGCTCGCCGGTGCTCTACTACGGCGACGAGATCGGCATGGGGGACAACATCTGGCTGGGCGACCGGGACGGCGTCCGGACCCCGATGCAGTGGACCCCGGACCGCAACGCGGGTTTCTCCTCCGCCGACCCGGGCAGGCTCAGTCTGCCGCCCATCATGGATCCGGTGTACGGCTACCAGGTGACCAACGTCGAGGCGCAGCAAAGCAGTTCGAGCTCGCTGCTGCACTGGACGCGTCGCATGATCGAGATCCGCAAGCTCAACCCGGCGTTCGGCCTCGGCAGCTACACCGAACTGCCCTCCAGCAACCCCGCGGTGCTGGCCTTCGTCCGTGAGCACGAGGGGGACCTGGTCATGTGCGTGAACAACTTCTCGCGGTTCGCGCAGCCGACCGAACTGGACCTGCGGCGGTACAACGGACGGAATCCGGTCGAGCTGATCGGCGGGGTGCGCTTCCCCTCGATCGGCGAGTGGCCGTACCTGCTCACCCTGGCCGGGCACGGCTTCTACTGGTTCCAGCTCCGCCGGCCCGCCCGGCCCGGCGGAACCGGACGGTCGAAGTAACGATCCGGCAGCCGCCGCAGAGCCCACCGAACCCTCCGGGGGCGCGAGTTCGTACCCCGCGCCCCCGGTCGTCTCTGCACCACCGCGTACGGAGAACAGCCCAACGGCCACCCACACGAAGGCGTGACACCCGGGCCCAGCGCTCGCGTGCCGCGCCGCCGCGCCGCCGCAATCCGGAAGACTGACGGACCCGGCCAGACCCGTCGGGCGATCCGCCCAGCTCCTCCGGGGAAAGGGAGTCATGTCCGAAACCTCCCGTTCGCAAGTCCCCCTGCACCAGGACGTCCCCGCCGGCTCCGCCGCGTCGGCCGTCCCGCGGGGTACCGGGGTCCGGAGGACCGCCCTGGGGGTGAGCGAACTCGTCCAGGCGGCGCTGCCGCTGATCGCCGAGTGGCTCCCCACCCAGCGCTGGTACGCCGGGAAGGGACGGCCGATCACCGGCCTCGTCCCCGTGGTCGGCACCCCCCTCCAGGTCGGCGACCCCGCGCTGCTGCACCTGCTGCTCCGGGTCGAACACGCCGCCACCGCCGGTGTGCCGCACGGCGACCTGTACCAACTGCTGCTCGGCGTCCGCTCGCAGGGCCCGGCCACGATCGAGCCGACCGCCGTACTGGGCCGGCTCACCCAGGGCCCGTACGACGGGGCGACGCTCTACGACGCGGTGCACGATCCGGAGCTCACCGGTCGGCTGCTGGAGCACCTGGCCACCGGCGACCGGTTCGGCGCGCTGTCGTTCCGCCGCACCCCGGGCTCGGGACTGCCCACCAACCTGCCCGGGCGCGCCTCCACCGCCGAGCAGTCCAACAGCTCGGTCATCTACGGCACCTCGTACATCCTGAAACTGTTCCGTCGCGTCCACCCCGGCACCAACCCCGACCTGGAACTCTCGCTCGCGCTCTCCCGGGCCGGTTCGACCCGCATCCCCCGGGTCGCCGCCTGGTTCGAGAGCCGCCTGGAGCGCACCGAGCCGGCCACCCTCGGGCTGCTCCAGCGCTACCTGCCGGAGGCCGAGGACGGCTGGGAACTCGCCCTCGACCAGGTCGGCCGGCTGAAGGGCGACCCCTCCCCCGGCAACTTCGCGATCGAGGCGCACCGGCTCGGCCGGGCCACCGCCGAGGTGCACCGGGTGCTCTCCCGGTCGATGCCGGTCGCCCGGCTGGACCGCGGGCAGACCCGGCAGCTGGCCTCCGCGATGGCCGACCGGCTGGACAGCGCGGTCGCCGCCGTCCCGGGGCTGATGCGCTACCGGGGCGCCCTCCGCTCGGCCTTCGGCCAGATGGCCGACGCCCACCCGGACGGCATGGCGGTCCAGCGGATCCACGGCGACCTGCACCTCGGCCAGGCCATGCGCACCCCGCACGGCTGGGTCCTGCTGGACTTCGAGGGCGAGCCGGCCAAGTCGGTCGCCGAACGGCGCGAACCGCAGACCGCGCTGCGGGACGTCGCCGCGATGCTCCGTTCCTTCGACTACGCCGCCGCCCACCTGCTGGCCGGCGGACCGTCCGACCCGGAACTCGCCCACCTCGCCGCTGCCTGGGCGCAGCGCAACCGCACCGCCTTCTGCGCCGGCTACACCGCGGGCGGCGGCACCGACCCGGCGGCCTCGCCGGAGCTGATGCGCGCGCTGGAGATCGACAAGGCGGTGTACGAGGTGGTCTACGAGGCCCGGCACCGGCCGAGCTGGTTGCCGATCCCGCTGGCCGCGATCAACCGGCTCGCCGTCACCGTCTGATCCGCCGCGCGCCCCCTCGCCGGCCGGTCCGGTCCCCGCCCCACCGGAGGCCGCCCCCGCTCCCCGCCCCGGTCCCTCGCCGGAGTCGCGCCCCCGCCCCGCATCCGCCGCCCCTCCCCCGATTCCGCGCCCCGCTCCAGGAGGTCCTCGCCGTGACGCCGCTCGACCCGCCAGGCCGCACCATCCGCACCGTGCCGGCCACCTTCCTGGCCGGCCCGGACGCCCCGAAGCGCGAACCCGCCGCCGCCCGACGGGCCGAGCCGGAGCCGACCGGGGCCTCCGGGGCCACCCCCGCGACCCCGGGCGCCGTGCCGCAGCCCGCCGTACCCCCGGCCGCCGTCCCACCGCCACCGTCCGCGCCCGCGCCCGCGTCAGTCGGCGGCGACGCGGGCGCGGGCGGCACCGGCACCGGCACCGGCACCGGCACCGGCACCGGCACCGGGGGGACGCTGCGGCTGCCCGAGGCCCCGCTGCCGCCCGCCGAGGTGGACCGGCTGGTCGGCGGCCAGCACCACGACCCGCACGCCCTGCTCGGCGCCCATCCGGTCAACGGCGGCACCGCGATCCGGGTGCTCCGCCCGTTCGCCGACCGGGTCCTGGTGGAGACCGACCAGGGTCCGGTCGAGCTCACCCACCAGCACGGCGGCCTGTTCACCGGCCTGCTGGCCGCCCCGGAGGCCCCCGACTACCGACTGCTGGTCGAATACCCGGACACCGAGCCGCTGCGCCAGCACGACGGCTACCGCACCCCGCCCACTCTCGGCGAACTCGACCTGCACCTCATCTCCGAGGGCCGGCACGAGCAGCTCTGGCAGGCCCTCGGCTCGCACGTGCGCACCGTCGGCGGCGTCGCCGGCACCGCGTTCGCGGTCTGGGCGCCGAACGCCGCCGGGGTGCGGCTGATCGGCGACTTCAACCACTGGAACGGCACCGGGCACCCGATGCGCTCGCTCGGCTCCTCCGGCGTCTGGGAGCTGTTCGTCCCCGGTCTCGCCGAGGGCGCCCACTACAAGTACGAGATCCGCACCCGGCACGGCGAGGTCCTCGACAAGGCCGACCCGCTGGCCCGCGCCGCGCAGCTGCCGCCCGGCACCGCCTCGGTCGTCACCAGCTCCTCCTACCGCTGGCAGGACGGCGAGTGGATGGCCCGCCGGGCCCGCACCGCGCACCACCGCGCCCCGATGTCGGTGTACGAGCTGCACCTGGCCTCCTGGCGGCCCGACCTCACCGACTACCGCGCCATCGCCGCGGAACTCCCCTCCTACCTGAAGGGGTTGAACTTCACCCATGTGGAGTTCATGCCGGTGATGGAGCACCCCTTCGGCGGCTCCTGGGGCTACCAGGTGTCCGGTTACTACGCGCCCACCTCCCGGCTCGGCGGCCCCGACGACTTCCGCTTCCTGGTCGACACCCTGCACCAGCACGGCATCGGCGTCATCGTCGACTGGGTGCCCGCGCATTTCCCCAAGGACGACTTCGCGCTCGCCCGCTTCGACGGCGAGCCGCTGTACGAGCCGGCCGACCCGCTGCGCGCCGAGCACCCGGACTGGGGCACCCTGGAGTTCGACTACGGCCGGGTCGAGGTGCGCAACTTCCTGGTGGCCAACGCGGTCTACTGGTGCGAGGAGTTCCACATCGACGGCCTGCGGGTGGACGCCGTCGCCTCGATGCTCTACCTCGACTACTCGCGCGAGGGCGGCGCCTGGACGCCCAACCAGTACGGCGGGCGGGAGAACCTCGACGCGGCCGCCTTCCTCCAGGAGATGAACGCCACCGTCTACCGGCGCTGCCCGGGCGTGATCACCGTCGCCGAGGAGTCCACCGCCTGGGACGGCGTGACCCGGCCCACCGACCGCGGCGGCCTCGGCTTCGGCCTGAAGTGGAACATGGGCTGGATGCACGACTCGCTGGTCTACATGGGCAAGGACCCGGTGCACCGGCGCTTCCACCACAACGAGATCACCTTCTCGATGGTGTACGCCTGGTCGGAGAACTACATCCTGCCGATCTCGCACGACGAGGTGGTGCACGGCAAGCAGGCGCTGGTCTCCAAGATGTCCGGCGACTGGTGGCAGCAGCGCGCCAACCACCGCGCCTACCTCGGCTTCATGTGGGCCCACCCCGGGAAGCAACTGCTCTTCATGGGGCAGGAGTTCGCCCAGGGCGCCGAGTGGGACCACGAGCAGGGCCCGCAGTGGTGGGTGCTCGACGAGCAGTGGCCGGCCCACCGGGACCACCTCGGCGTGCGCCGCCTCGTCCGCGACCTCAACGGCCGCTACCTGGAGACCCCCGCCCTCTGGGAGCAGGACAGCGTCCCGGCCGGCTTCGGCTGGCTCGACGGCGGCGCCGCCGAGGACAACCTGCTCTCCTTCGTCCGCTACGCCGCCGACGGCACCCCACTGGTCGCGGTCTGCAACTTCTCCCCCGTCGTCCGGCACGGCCACCGGGTCGGCCTGCCCGAGCTCGCCGGCCGCGACCAGCTGTGGGAGGAGGCCCTCAACACCGACGCGGCGGCCTACGGCGGCGGCGGGATCGGCAACTCCCACCCGGTGAAGTCCGAGGCCGTCGCGTGGGACGGCCAGCCCCGCAGCGCCGAGCTGGTCCTGCCGCCGCTCTCGACCGTCTGGCTCCGCCCGGTGTGACGGGCCGCTCCGGGCCGCCGCTCCGCACCCCCGGGGGTGCGGAGCGGCGGCCCGTCGCCGTCCCCGGCACCGGTTCTCCCGCCGTCCGCCGTTCTTCCCCGGCCGGTGCCCCCTGCGCCCCGCCGGCCCGCGGACGGCCGGGGCCGTGGCGGGCACCCGGTGGATTTCCCGGCGCCCGCCCGGATGATCGGAAAGACTCGGCCCAGGGGTCGTCCGACGGGGAGCGAGGGAAGCGTCGGTGGGGATGGTGCTGGGGTGGGGGTACGTGCTGCTGCCGCTGGTCTGCTGGACGGTGCTGGCGCGGACCAGGACGGTCGGGGCGGTGGTCGCCGGAGCACTGGCCGCGCTGGCGGTCGTCCCGGTCGGCCTGGAGTACGGGTGGTTCCACAGCCGGGCCGTCGCGGAGTCGCAGGCCGGCTATCCGCTCGCCGCCGGGCTGGTGGTCCTGCTCGGCGCCCTGGCCGAGCACCTGCGGCGCGGCCACCGGCCCGCCGGCGGGTCCGCCCGGACGACCGCCGCGATCGCGCTGACCGCCGCGCACGCGCTGCTCGGCCTGGTGGTCGGCCTGCTCTACCAGCTCGCCGTGCACGAGCCCTTCTCGCCCGAGCGGTCCGAGCTGGCGCTGCCGCCCGGCCTGGTCGTCGCGCACGACAGCGGTCCCGACCGCGACTGCGGCCTGCACGCCTGCGTGCGCGAGCTGACGGTGGTGAGCGCCGAGGGCCTGCCCGCCGCCGAGGTCGCCCGCCGGCTGCGGGAACGGCTGGCGGCGGACGGCTGGCGCACCCGGCCGGACCTCGTCCTGGCCCGTCGGCACGGGTGGCTGCTGGACAAGCGGATCACCCTGCTGACCGTCACCGCGCGGCCGGCCGGGGTGGCCGTCGAACTCGCGGGCCCGGACCGCTCGCCATGGTGACCTTCGGCCCCTTGCGCGCGTTCGACCGCTCCGCTCGCGAACGCGCGTTCACGGTGCGAATGTATGGTCGATATGACCACTTCCTGAGACGACGGGACGGAGAGAGCCGCGTGGCGCGCAGCGTGTACGTGACCGGGATCGACCGGGGCGACGGCCGGCAGGCGGTGGAGCTCGGGGTCATGGAACTGCTCACCCGCCAGGTGGACCGGGTCGGGGTGTTCCGCCCGCTGGTGCACGCCTCCGCGCACGGCGCCTCCGGCTCCGACCACGTGGTCGAGCTGCTGCGGGCCCGCTACCGGCTGGACCTGCCGGCGGCAGATCTCTACGGCCTCGACTACGAGGCCGCCGCCGCGCTGCAGGCCGCCCAGGGCCAGGACGAGCTGGTCTCGGTCCTGGTGGACCGGTTCCGGGCGCTGGAGCGCCGCTGCGAGGCCGTGCTGGTGCTGGGCACCGACTTCGCGGACACCAACATCCCCGACGAGCTGGCCTTCAACGCCCGGCTGGCGAACGAGTTCGGCGCCGCCGTGCTGCCGGTGGTCGGCGGGCACGGCGAGGAGGCCGAGGCGGTGATCGCCGAGGTCCGCAACGCCCACCGGGCGTACACCGACCTGGGCTGCGAGACCCTGGCGATGGTCGCCAACCGGGTCGCCCCGGCCGCCAAGCAGCCGGTCCAGCGCAAGCTGACCGAGAAGCTGCCGATCCCCGCCTACGTCATCCCCGAGGAGCCGGCGCTGGCCGCGCCGACCGTCGCCCAGCTGGTGGAGGCGACCGGCGCCGAGGTGCTGATCGGCGACGCCTCCGGCCTCGCCCGGGACGTGCGCGGCTTCGTCTTCGGCGGCGCCATGCTGCCGACCTTCCTGGACGCGCTGACCGAGGGGGCGCTGGTCGTCACCCCCGGCGACCGCGCCGACCTGGTGATCGGCTCGCTGGCCGCGCACGCCGCCGGCGCCCCGCCGATCGCCGGGGTGCTGCTCACCCTCGGCCAGCACCCCGGCCCGAACGTGATGGCGCTGGCCGCCCGGCTCGCCCCCGGCACACCGGTGGCGGTCGTCCCGGAGGGCAGCTGGCTCACCGCCGCGGCCCTGACCCATCTGGAGGGCAAGCTCTCCTCGGCCAGCCCCCGGAAGGCCGAGATCGCCCTCGGACTGTTCGAACTGCATGTCGACACGGCCGAGTTGACCAACCTGATCGAGGTCGGCCGGTCCGAGCGGGTGACCCCGATGATGTTCGAGCACGCGCTGCTGGAACGGGCCCGGGCGGCCCGCCGGCACGTGGTGCTGCCGGAGGGCACCGAGGACCGGGTGCTGCGCGCCGCCGAGATCCTGCTGCGCCGCAACATCTGCGACCTCACCCTGCTCGGCGAGGTCGACGCCGTCCGCCGCAAGGCCGCCGCCCTGGGCATCGCGCTGCCGGAGCCGGACGCCGGTGCCGACCGCGCCCGGATCCGGATCGTCGACCCGGCCACCAGCCCGCTGCGCCGCCAGTTCGCCGAGCTGTACGCGAAGCTGCGGGCGCACAAGGGCATGACCGTGGAGCTGGCCCTGGACGTGGTCACCGACGTCTCCTACTTCGGCACCCTGATGGTCCAGGAGGGCATCGCCGACGGCATGGTCTCCGGCGCGGTGCACTCCACCGCCGCCACCATCCGGCCCGCGTTCGAGGTGATCAAGACCTCGCCGGGCGCCGCCATCGTCTCCAGCGTCTTCTTCATGTGCCTGGCGGACAAGGTGCTGGTGTACGGCGACTGCGCGGTCAACCCGGACCCGGACGCCCAGCAGCTGGCCGACATCGCCATCCAGTCGGCCGCCACCGCCGCCCAGTTCGGGGTCGAGCCGAGGGTCGCGATGCTCTCCTACTCGACCGGCACCTCCGGCTCCGGGGCGGACGTCGACAAGGTCCGCAAGGCCACCGAGCTGGTCCGCGAGCTGCGCCCGGACATCCTGGTCGAGGGTCCGATCCAGTACGACGCGGCGGTGGACGAGCACGTCGCGGCCACCAAGCTGCCGGGTTCGGCGGTGGCCGGCCGGGCGACCGTGCTGATCTTCCCGGACCTCAACACCGGCAACAACACCTACAAGGCGGTGCAGCGCTCGGCGGGCGCAGTCGCCGTCGGACCGGTGCTCCAGGGGCTGCGCAAGCCGGTCAACGACCTGTCGCGCGGCGCGCTGGTGCAGGACATCGTCAACACGGTGGCGATCACCGCCATCCAGTCCCAGGAGCGCACCGAGGTGACGGCATGAGTGAAGGTACCCGGGTCCTGGTGCTGAACGCCGGCTCCTCGTCGGTGAAGTACCAGCTGATCGACATGCTGGACGGCGACCGGCTGGCCTCCGGCCTGGTCGAGCGGATCGGCGAGGCCGGCGGACGGCTGGTCCACACCCCGCGCGGCGGCGCCGAGCGGGAGGCCGCGCAGGCGTTCCCCGACCACGGCGCCGCCCTCAAGGCGGTCGCCGAGGAGCTGGCCGCCGACGGCCTCGGCCTGGACTCCCCCGAGCTGGCCGCGATCGGGCACCGGGTGGTGCACGGCGGACTGCGGTTCACCGAGCCGACCGTGATCACCGACGAGGTGCTGCGGGAGATCCGCCGGCTGATCCCGGTGGCGCCGCTGCACAATCCGGCCAACATCACCGGTATCGAGGTGGCCCGCGCGCTGCGGCCGGACCTGCCGCAGGTGGCCGTCTTCGACACCGCCTTCCACGCCTCGATGCCGGAGTACGCGGCCCGGTACGCGATCGACCGGGCGGTGGCCGACGAGCACCGGGTGCGCCGCTACGGCTTCCACGGCACCTCGCACCAGTACGTCTCGCGGGCCACCGCGCGACTGCTCGGCAAGGACCCGGCCGAGGTCAACGTGATCGTGCTGCACCTGGGCAACGGCGCCTCCGCCTCGGCGGTGAGCGGCGGGCGCTGCGTCGACACCTCGATGGGACTGACCCCGCTGGAGGGCCTGGTGATGGGCACTCGTTCGGGTGATATCGACGCCGGCGTGGTCTTCCACCTGCACCGGGTCGGCGGCCTGTCGGTCGACGCGATCGACGACCTGCTCAACCGCCGCAGCGGACTGCTGGGCCTGTGCGGCGACAACGACATGCGCGAGATCATGCGCCGCGCGGACGCGGGAGACCCGGACGCCCGGCTGGCCTTCGACGCCTACGTCCACCGGGTGCGCAAGTACGTCGGCGGCTACTACGCCGTCCTCGGCCGGGTGGACGCGATCGCCTTCACCGCCGGGGTCGGGGAGAACGCCGCGCCGGTGCGCGCGGCGGTCGCCGCCGACCTGGAGGAGCTCGGCATCGCGGTCGACCCGGAGCTCAACTCGGTACGCTCGCGCGAGCCGAGGATCATCTCCCCCGAGCTGCTCACGTCCGGGAGCCGCGCCCGGGTGGCGGTCGCCGTCGTCCCCACCGACGAGGAACTGGAGATCGCCCGGCAGACCTTCGCCCTGGTGCACCGATCGGCCGAAAACTGACCCTCCGTCGTCTCGCTCCGCGAAATCCTTCGTCGGCGATTCCTTTCCATTCGGGCCGAATGCACCCATAACACGAACGGATAGACTGATCGATATGCGCCGAGCGAAAATTGTCTGCACCCTGGGTCCCGCGACGGACTCCTACGAACAGCTGAAGGCCATCGTCGAGGCGGGCATGAACGTCGCCCGACTGAACATGAGCCACGGCTCCCACGCGGAACACGAGGAGCGGTACCGCAAGGTCCGCCAGGTCTCGGAGGACACCGGCAAGGCCATCGGTGTGCTGGCCGACCTCCAGGGTCCCAAGATCCGTCTGGCGACCTTCGCCAACGGCCCGGTGACCGTCGACAACGGCGACGAGTTCACCATCACCACCGAGGACGTCCCCGGTGACCAGTACATCTGCGGGACCACCTACAAGGGCCTGCCCGGCGACGTCAAGCCCGGCGACCCGGTCCTGATCAACGACGGCGTCATCGCCCTGGAGGTCGTCAGCGTCGACGGCCCGCGGGTCAAGACCGTGGTCGTCGAGGGCGGCGTGCTCTCGAACAACAAGGGCATCAACCTCCCCGGCGCGGCCGTGAACGTGCCCGCCCTGTCCGAGAAGGACAAGGAGGACCTGCGGTTCGCCCTCCGTCTGGGCGTCGACATGGTCGCGCTGTCCTTCGTCCGCAACGCCGCGGACGTCAAGGACGTGCACGCGGTCATGGACGAGGTCGGCATCCGGGTGCCGGTGATCGCCAAGATCGAGAAGCCGCAGGCCGTCGAGGCCATGGAGGAGATCGTCCTCGCCTTCGACGCGATCATGGTGGCGCGCGGCGACCTGGCCGTCGAGTACCCGCTGGAGCGGGTGCCGCTGGTCCAGAAGCAGCTGATCACCCTGGCCCGCCGGAACGCCAAGCCGGTCATCGTCGCCACCCAGATGATGGAGTCGATGATCCACGCCTCGCGCCCTACCCGCGCCGAGGTCTCCGACGTCGCCAACGCCATCCTGGACGGCACCGACGCGGTCATGCTGTCCGCCGAGTCGAGCGTCGGCAAGTACCCGATCGAGACGGTCCGCACCATGAGCCGGATCTGCGAGAAGGCCGAGGAGGAGCTGCTCTCCCAGGGCCTCCAGCCGCTCAACCCGGGCCGCAAGCCGCGCACCCAGGGCGGCTCGATCGCCCGTGCCGCGTGCGAGCTGGGCGACTTCCTCAACGGCAAGGCGCTGGTCGCGTTCACCAAGTCCGGTGACACCGCGCGCCGCCTGTCCCGCTACCGTTCGCCGATCCCGGTGATCGCGTTCACCCCGGACAACGCCACCCGCAACCAGCTCTCGCTGAGCTGGGGCGTGGAGGCCCACGTCACCGAGCAGGTCGGCTCGACCGACGCGATGGTGGCCCAGGTCGACGGCGAGCTGCTCCGCATCGGCGAGCTGGACGAGGGCGACACCGTCATCGTCACCGCCGGCTCCCCGCCCGGCATCCCCGGCAACACCAACATGGTCCAGGTCCACCACCTGGGCACCCGCACCGCGTAAGCGGCGCGGAACACGCCCGTGGGGCGGTCCCTCCGATCGGGAGGGGCCGCCCCACGGGCGTACGCGGGTCCGGGTCAGGCGTTCCCGGGGTACGGCTGGTCGTCGTTGTAGAGCTGCATGCCGGGGATCTTCAGCGTCCCGCCGAACTGGCCCGACTGGATCGCGGTCACCCCGGTCAGCTCGATCCACAGCGGCAGCTGGAGCTGGCCGATCAGGTCGTAGAGCCACTGCGGCAGCGGCCCGTCCGGAGTGAGGGTGAGCTCGCCCAGGTCGATCGGGATCGGCAGGCCGAGCACCTTGGCCAGGTGGCCGGAGAGCCGCTCGACGTACATGGTGACCGGGCCCTTGCGCATCGTCGAGACCGAGCCCGGCGCGCCCTTCACGTGGAAGGTCTTGCCGTTCCCCTGCAGCGTGGTCATGTGCAGGTTCTCGATGTCGACCGTCTCGACCTCGAACTTCAGCACCCGCTTGGTCCCGGTCGGCGTCTGGACGTTGACCACACCAAGCAGCACCGCGTGGTTCAGGGTGAGCCGGCTGGTCTGGAGGGTCCAGTTCTGGTCCGGCACGAGGATCGGGTTGTCCGGCGGCTTGCCCGCCGGGCTCAGCGCCTTGGTGTCGACCAGGCAGTTCGGGTCCTTCGACGGGGTTCCCGAGGCGGTCGGCGTCGCGGAGGCGGCCCCGGCGGCGGGCTTCGCGGACGCCTTGCCGGGCGCCTTGGTGCCGACGGACGCGGAGGGCGCCGCGCTCCCGGCGGCAGGAGTGCCGGTCGGGGGCGCGGTGGTGGGCTTCGGGCCGGTCGGCGCGGGGGTACCCGGGCCGGTGGCACCCGGGGACGCCGGGGCGGTCGGCGCGGCGGTGCCGGCCGGGCCACCGGTCGGGTCGGCGGCCGGGGCCGTGGACGGCGAGGCGGTCCGGGCCGACGACGCGGTGCCCGGGGCGACGGGCACGGGGGCGGCCGGGGCGACGGCGCGGGACCCGGCGGACGGGCTCGCGGTGGCCGTCGGGCTCGGCGAGCCGCCCGGGTGGAGCAGATCGGCGACGCCGCCGACGATGTCGCCGATGAGTCCGGCCTGGACCACCCCGCCGCCGGTACCCGCCGCGCGGGCCTTGGTGGCGGACGGCTCGGGCGCGGCCGTGCCGGCCGGCGTGGTCGGAGCGGACGGAGCGGTCGGGGCCGTCTCCGCGGGCGGCGTCGGGGCGGGAGCCGTCGTGGGCCCGGCCCCGGGTACGGCCGTCGGCTCGGGCGCGGCCGTGGTCGCCGGCGCCTCGGGGAGCGGGACGGACGGGCCCGGGATCGGCGGCGGCAGCTCGCTCTTGGGCACCGGTGTCTCGGCCACCTTCGGCGGCGCGTCCGGGGCGGTGGCGCACGGCTTGCTGGCCGCGGTCTCCGCGATCGCCGGGTTCGGCGTGTAGGTGGCGGCCATCAGCAGCGCGGTCGGCACCGCCGCCATCGCCAGGGCCCGGCCCCTCAGCCGGAGCCGTACGGGCGTGCGGGGCGCCGCGTGCCGGGGCGAACGGTGCTCCGCCGGCTCGGGGCGCTCCTCGCGCGGGTCGCTCACCGGACCTCCTTGGGCTCTGCGGCCTGCTGCGCCGGAACGCTCCCCCCGGCGGCGGGCGCCTCGACGGCGGGTCCGGCAGCGGTCGGCGCGGTGGCGACGGACTCGGCCGTCGCGCTCTCGGCCGCCTCGGCGACCGTCGGCTCCGGCAGCTTGGCCCACGCCATCATCAGTCCGCCGCCGATGATCCCCGGAAACAGCGCCATGCCGAATCCGGCGAGGTTGGAGACGGGTATCGACACCAGCGTCAGCAGCGTGGTCGCGACGCCCGCGAAGATCCGGACGGCCGGCTGGAACCAGGCGGTGAGCCCGAGGATGATCAGCAGCACGCCGATGATCAGCGAACCGGCGCCCGCCGTGGTCGACATGGCGATGGTCACGCCGCCCAACGAGAGGTGGGCGTAAGGGAAGTACAGGATCGGAACGCCGGCGATCATGGCCAGCAGGCCGCCCCAGAAGGGCCTGGAGCGGCGGAATTCACGGAAGCCCCGCCAGATCGCCCCGACCGGGTTCCGATGTTCGGGCCGAGCCTCGGCCGTTGCGCTGGACATGGTGCGGCTCCTCGATGCCTCTACGAGGGAAGAACTGTGATGTCGGGCCGGGGGCGGTGTTCGCCGCCCCCGGCCCGCGTGGGAACCCGTCACTCGGGCGCGCCGGTGGGCGCGCCGTCAGCTGGGGCTCAGAAGCACTCGTTGCCCGCGCCGTCGCCGCTCTTGAGCTTGAGGCTCAGGCCGTTGAGCACGAAGGTGCCGGCCGAGGTGGCGCGCGCGGTCTGCTTGACGTCGGTCAGCACGGCCTCCTTGGCGGCCTGGGAGAAGCCCAGCGCGCCGGTCGGGAGGTTCTTGCCGGCGTCGCCGAGCTTCGGGTGGCCGTGCCAGCCCTGGGTCGCCGTCCCGGTGAGGGTGGAGGCGTCCTGGCCGATGTTGATGTCGGTGAAGGTCGCGTCGGCGTCCAGCTGCTCGAGGTCGATCAGCAGGTTGTGCGCGGTGACCGGCTTCTTCTCGTCGTTGCCGGCGTTCAGCTGGAGGGTGATCTTGCCGAGGCCGAGCTTCGACAGGTCGGTCACCACCGACTGGCAGAGGTTGTGGATCTCCGCGTCGTCGAAGGCCGAGACGGCGACCGGGTGCGGCGCGCCGTTGGCCTCGATGTCGACCGCGCCGAACTGGGCGAAGTTCGAGCCCTTCAGGTACGTGGTCTTCACCTTGAACTGCTGGCCGGAGACGCTGAACGACGCCGCGAGCGCGCTGTTGGCGATGGAGACACCGACCATCGCGGTGGCCGCGATGCTGGGGACCATGACCAGGGCGAAGCGCTTCCAGCGGGTCTTGCCGTGGGTCTGGGACATGCGTGTCCTCCTTCTGGACGTACATCTCCGGCTCCCCGGTGGCGCGTCCCGCACCGATGGGGGCCTGGGATGGGAGAGAGCTACGTCCTCGGTAGCGGAGAGCGCCGTGGCAACACGGGCGATCCCCCCGAGCGACAACCAGTGACCGCGCGGGCAGCGCGGCCTTACGAAGGACAGGAACCGCCGTGGGAGCGGATACCCCCCTGCCTTCTCGCCGGCGGCGGGGCCGTCGGCAGCCCGGTGGGGATCCCCTACGTCGGGCCCGCCGACCGGCTGCCGGCGGAGGTCGAATCGTGGGGACCGGGCGTGCCGATGCTGCTCGAATCCCGGGCTGAGCACAAGAGGTCGCATTACTGACGGGTAATCCCATACGAGCCGAAACGATCATGGAATCGGCCGGAAAACCACGCAGAGTGACGAAATGGAGGATTCGTGAGGGCGAAATCCCTCGGAAACATCAGCGAAACACCCGTGGACGGTCACATGTCGTGACCGTCCACGGGTGTTGTCAAGATTTGGTAAACCTCAGCGGCGATGACCGGATTGTCGCCAAATCACCAGGCGGCACCGCAGGTCATCCGCCGTGTCACCGGCCGGGCGTGGGCAGCCCGTTCGCACCCGGGGTCAGAACAGCACCCGGGCCAGCGCCTGGCGGGCCGCGGTGACCCGCGGGTCCTCGGTGCCGATCACCTCGAACAGCTCCAGCAGCCGCAGCCGGACCGCGTCCCGGTCCTGGCCGAAGGTCCGGCCGACCGTCACCACCAGCCGGCCGAAGGCGTCCTCGACGTGCCCGCCGACCAGGTCCAGGTCGGCCGCCGCCAGCTGCGCCACGACGTCCTTCGGGTCGGCGGCCGCGGCCGCCCGGACCGCCTGCGGGTCCAGCCCCTCGACCCGGTGCAGCAGCTGCGCCTGGGCCAGGCCGAGCCGGGCCTCGGTGTTGCCCGGCTGCTCGACCAGCACGTTCTCGTACGCCTGGACGGCTCCGGCCAGGTCGCCCCGGTCCAGCGCGTCGTGGGCGGCGGAGAGCGCCGGGTCCTCCGGCCGCTGCGGGGCGGCGACCTCGCCGCCCTCGGCCGGGGCGCCGGCACCGCCGACGATGCCGAAGCGCTGCTCGGCGACCAGGATCAGCTGGTCCAGCACCTTGCGGACGTTCGCCTCGTTCTCGGCACCCTGGAACAGCGGCACCAACTGGCCGGCCACCACGGCCATGACGGCCGGAATGCCCTGGATGCCGAACTGCTGGGCGATCAGCTGGTTGGCGTCCACGTCGATCTTGGCGAGCACGATCCGGCCGGCGTACTCCTCGGCCAGGCGCTCCAGGATCGGGCTGAGCTGCTTGCAGGGCCCGCACCACTCGGCCCAGAAGTCGACGACCACCGGCACCTCGGTGGACCGCTGGACGACCTCGGTCTCGAAGGTGTCCTCGGTGACGTCGATGACGAGCTCGTAGCCGACCCCGACCGGGGCGACCCCGGCCTCCTCCGCGGCGGCCGACTGGCGGGCCCGCTCGGCCCTGGCCTGCTCGGCCTTCTGGGCAGCCTCGCCGGCTGCCTTCACTGCGGCGAGGTCGACCGCGCCACGCAGGGCGGCACTGTTGAGACGAGAATTCCGTGGCTGCATGGCACTATCCTCCCCCGCCCGCGTCGCCGGTGGGCACCAACCTCCCGGAAAACGCCCCGCGCGGGCTGCGCGGTCCCGATTCCCGAGGTGGCGGACCCACCTCCGAGTAGCCTGAACCGTTCGGCGCGGATCCCCATCCGCGCCCGCGCCGGTCCCGTCCCACGGGGACGCGGCGCCTGGTCGTCGCTTTCGCTACGAGTCGTAGCGTAACTGGACCGAGGGCACCCGCCGCAACCCCTATCGGCAGTCCCCCGACGTGAGCTGGGCCACTTTCCCGGGCGCCCCCACTGACCTGGACCTGGAGGAGTCGCTACCGTTACCGGTCCCACCCAAGTTACTTACCGGTAAATCGCAAGGAGGCCCGGTGCCGGCCCCCCAGCCATCCGCGACCCCGCCGCACGAGGTCCGCCCGGCCGAGGCCCCCCAGGACACCCCCCGGGGCCCCGGGCTCGCGCCCCCCACCCGCTCCCCGGAGACCCCCGAGGGGGGCGCCGCCCGGGCCAAGGGGCGGCCCCGCAGCGCCGCCGCGGACCGCGCGATCCTGGACGCCACCCGCGAGACCCTGGCCGAACTCGGCTGGGGCGGGCTGACCATGGGCCATGTCGCGACCAGGGCCGGGGTCGCCAAGACCACCCTGTACCGGCGCTGGCCGTCCAAGAACGAACTCGTGGTCGACGCCGTCGCGAGCCTCTTCGACGAACTGGTGATGCCCGACCTCGGCAGCCTGCGGGCCGACATCGAGGCGGTGGTGACCCAGTTCGCCGATCTGCTGGCCCGCCCGGAGAGCCAGGCCGCGCTGCTCGCCCTGTTCGCCGAGGGCACCCGTGACCGCCAGCTGCGGCGGCGGATCCGGGAGGCGATCGTCGACCCCCAGAAGCGGCTGGTCCGGCAGGGCCGGGCGGCCGCCCAGACCCGGGGCGAACTGGCCCCGGACGGCGACGAGACCACCGCCCGCGAGGAGATCGACATCATCTTCGACACCATCGCCGGCACGGTCGAGCACCGGGTGCTGGTCAGCGGCGAGCCGATCACCCCGGAGTGGACCCGCCGGTTCACCGGTCTGCTGCTCGGCCCGTTCCCGAGCCTGCTCGGCGGCTGAGGGGGGCGACCGGAGGCACGGCGAAGGGCCGTCCGGCACCCGGGGTGCCGGACGGCCCTTCCACGACAGGGCCTAGAACCGGGCGGTCTCCCGGTAGATGCCCCACTCCTCGCGCAGGACGTTGCAGATCTCGCCGAGGGTCGCCTCGGCGCGCACCGCGTCCAGCATCGGCGGGATCATCGAGGCGCCGGACCTCGCGGCGTCCAGCATCGCGTCCAGCCCGGCCCGGACGGCGGCCTCGTCCCGGGCCGCCCGGCGGGCGCCGAGCACCCGGACCTGCTCCCGCTCGACCTCGTGGCTGACCCGCAGGATCTCCAGTTCGGGGGTGACGCTGCGCGGGTGGCAGTTGACGCCGACGACCCGCTTCTCGCCCTTCTCCACGGACTGCTGGTACTGGAAGGCCGCCTCGGCGATCTCGCCGGTGAACCAGCCGTCCTCGATCCCGCGCAGGATGCCGGAGGTGATCGGACCGATCGGGTGGTCCTCCCGGCCCTTGTCCAGGATCTTCCGGAAGATCTCCTCGGCCTGCTGCTCGATCCGGTCGGTCATCGCCTCGACGTACCAGGAACCGCCCAGCGGGTCGGCCACATTGGTGATGCCGGTCTCCTCCATCAGCACCTGCTGGGTGCGCAGGGCGATCTCGGCGGCCTGCTCGGAGGGCAGCGCCAGGGTCTCGTCCAGGGCGTTGGTGTGCAGCGAGTTGGTGCCGCCGAGCACCGCCGAGAGCGCCTCGACCGCGGTGCGGACCACGTTGTTGTACGGCTGCTGCGCGGTGAGCGAGACACCGGCGGTCTGGGTGTGGAACCGCAGCCACTGGGCCTTGTCGGTCTTCGCGCCGAACCGCTCGCGCATCCACCGGGCCCAGATCCGCCGGGCGGCGCGGAACTTGGCGATCTCCTCGAAGAAGTCGAGGTGCGCGTCGAAGAAGAACGACAGGCCGGGCGCGAAGACGTCCACGTCCAGGCCCCGGGAGAGGCCCAGCTCGACGTAGGCGAAGCCGTCGGCCAGGGTGTACGCGAGCTCCTGCGCGGCCGTCGCCCCGGCCTCGCGGATGTGGTAGCCCGAGACCGACAGCGGCTTGTAGGCCGGGATGCCCTCGGCGCAGTGGGCCATCAGGTCGCCGATCAGCCGCAGGTGCGGCTCGGGGGCGAAGAGCCACTCCTTCTGGGCGATGTACTCCTTGAAGATGTCGGTCTGCAGGGTGCCGTTGAGCACGGCCGGGTCGACGCCCTGCCGCTCGGCGGCGACGAGGTACATGCAGAAGATCGGCACGGCCGGGCCGCTGATCGTCATCGAGGTGGTGACCTCGCCGAGCGGGATGCCGCGGAACAGCACCTCCATGTCGGCGGCCGAGTCGATCGCCACGCCGCAGTGTCCGACCTCGCCGAGCGAGCGCGCGTCGTCCGAGTCGTAACCCATCAGGGTGGGCATGTCGAAGGCCACCGAGAGGCCGCCGCCGCCCGCCTCCAGGATCATCCGGTAGCGCTCGTTGGTCTGCTCGGCGTTGCCGAAGCCGGCGAACTGGCGGATGGTCCACGTCCGGCCCCGGTAGCCGGTCGCGTGCAGGCCGCGGGTGTACGGGTACTCCCCGGGCCAGCCGATCCGCTCGAAGCCCTCGACGGCCTGCCCGGGGGCCGGGCCGTAGACCGGCTCGACCTCGTCCCCGGACAGGGTGGTGAAGTCCGCGTCCCGCTTGCGGGAGCTGTCGTACCGCTGCTGCCAGCGCTGCCGTCCGCGCTCGATCTCCTCGGCGTCCATGACCCCGAACTCCGCTCCGTACGGCCGCCACACCAGCGGGCGGCACAGCTATTAGGACGTCCTACCAATTTACTCGGACGTCCTACTATTTGTCGACGGACACCCGGCCAGGGCACCGGGAGCATGCGAAAGGGCGCCCTCCCCCGGACGGGGAAGGGCGCCCTTTCGCGGCCTCGACGGCCTCGGCGCGGCGGTCGGCGGCGACGCGCTCAGACGCCGGCCGGCTGGCGGGCGGCGTCACCGGCGGACGGCGCGGCGGCCGCCTCGGCGACCACCTTGCGCTCGGCCACGAAGGAGGCGAACGGGATGCAGCCGGCGGCGAGGAAGAAGACCATCCGGCCCAGCGGCCACTTGAGCTTCTGGCCGAGCAGGAAGGTCACCACGAAGTACCCGATGTAGAGGTACCCGTGCAGCATCGCGACGTAGGTGGTCACGTCCTCGGCCGCGTGGAAGCCGTACTTCGCGACCATGAAACCGCAGAAGACCAGCAGCGCCACACCGGTCGCAACGGCCAGGGCGCGGTACCAGCCCAGCAGGGGGGTCGCCTTCATCTCTACATCGCCTCGCGAGTCAGCATCGGGGGGTACGTCCGGATCCGCGCACCGCTCCCACGAGGGTAGCCGTCCTCACGCCCCGCCCGGCGCAGGCCCCTCGCCCGGCAGCTCGGCGAAGTCGCCGGCCGCCACCCGCAGCGGGCGGAGCAGGTCGAACACCTCCCGGCACTGCTCGCCGTCGAACTCCTCCAGGCCGAAGTCCATCGCCATGAGCTCCCCGGTCGCCCCCTCGACCACCTCGCGCCCCCGGTCGGTGATCGTGGCGAGCACGCCCCGGCCGTCCAGGGGATTGGGGCGGCGGGCGACCAGTCCGGCCCGCTCCAGGCGGTCGACGGTGTTGGTGACGCTGGTCGGGTGGACCATCAGGCGCTCGCCGATCTTGGAGAGCGAGAGCTCCCCGGTGCGGCTGAAGGTGAGCAGGACCAGCGCCTCGTAGCGGGCGAAGGTCAGCCCGTACGGCTTGAGCACCGCGTCCACACGGGAGAGCAGGATCTGGTGGGCCCGCATGATCGAGGTGATCGCCGCCATCGCGGGGACGGTCCCCCAGCGGCGGGTCCACAGCTCGTCGGCACGGGCGATCGGGTCGAAGTCGAGTGCGAGGGGCTTGGCCACCCGCCAACCGTACCGGCGGGAGGGGCCGCCGCTACCAGTCGTCCTGAGGGATGGACAAGCGCGACACGTGGCGGGATCACGCCAGCGGGTCCGCCAGGTCCGTACCAGCACGTTGCGGGGGTGTGAACGGGTACCAACCGCCTCCCGGCCCGGGGCGGCCGGACTCCGGGGGCCCGCGGACGGCGTCCGCGCCGCTACCGGGCGTCGGTTCGGACAGCAACCCGTCGCCGCGACGCGCGGTTCGCCCCATTCCTCACTCTGTTCACCTTCCGTCACATTGGCGAGACCTGGCCAATCCATGAACGAGACCTGTCATTTCACTTGTTGGATTGTCATGCTTTCGGCCAGCCCCGTTCGGTGGCCACCGCCCCACTCACCGGTGACCGCCGTGAACCGCACGGAGCAGCACGTCAGCGCCCGTTCCGCCCCTCAGGTGCCAACCCCGGCACCCCGGAGCGCGGCGCGACCGCGCACGCGGTTTTCCGGAAGGACCTGTACGTGAAGCGATCGCTCGCAGCCGGCGCCGTACTCTCCGCCACCGCTCTCCTCACCGGCGTCATCCAGGTGAGCACCGCCGCCCAGGCCACTCCCACCCCCTCGGTCCAGGCCCAGGCCGCCGAGCACCGGGCCGGCCTGATCGCCCTGGCGAACGGCGAGTCCGGTCCGCTGACCAAGGCGCTCGGCCTCGGCGGCCAGGAGACCCTGGTCGCCAAGGACGCCGTGGTGGACGCCGACGGCACCCGCCACCTCCGCTTCGAGCGCACCTACGCCGGACTGCCGGTGCTGGGCGGCGACCTGGTCGTGCACCAGGCCGCCGGCGGCGCGGTCGAGGCCGTGGACAAGGCCGTCGCCGTGCCGATCGCGGTGCCGAGCCTGACCCCGGCGATCCCGGCCGACAAGGCTTCCGCCCAGGCAACCGGCGCGGTCGCGTCCAGCGTCGGCATCGCCGCCGACAAGGACGAGTCCCCGCTCGCCGAGGTGCACCAGGCCGGTGCCGCCGAACTGGTCGTCTGGGCCACCGACGGCAACCCGCGACTGGCGTACCGGACCACCGTCCGGGGCGTGCGCGCCGACGGCACCCCCAGCAGCCAGCTGCTGGTCACCGACGCCGCCACCGGCCAGGTGCTCTCCACCCACGAGCAGGTGCAGACCGCCACCGGCACCGGCAAGGGCGTCTTCGTCGGCAGCGTCCCGCTGACCACCGCCAAGAGCGGCTCCACCTACCAGCTGAAGGACGCCTCCCGCGGCGGACAGTCCACCAGCGACCTGAAGGGGAAGACCACCGGCTCGGGCACCCTCTTCACCGACGCCGACAACGCGTGGGGCGACGGCACCGCCGCCAACCGCCAGTCGGCCGCGGTGGACGCGCAGTTCGGCGCGGCGGCCACCTGGGACTACTACAAGAACACCTTCGGCCGCAGCGGCATCAAGAACAACGGCGTCGGCGCCACCAGCCGGGTCCACTACGGGCGCAACTACGTCAACGCGTTCTGGGACGACTCCTGCTTCTGCATGACCTACGGCGACGGCAGCGGCAACACCAACCCGCTGACCGCGCTGGACGTCGCGGGCCACGAGATGACCCACGGCGTCACCTCGGCCACCGCCGGCCTGAACTACTCGGGCGAGTCCGGCGGCCTCAACGAGGCCACCTCGGACATCTTCGGCACCATGGTCGAGTGGTCCGCCAACCTCGCCGCCGACAAGCCGGACTACCTCATCGGCGAGGAGATCGACATCAACGGCGACGGCACGCCGCTGCGCTACATGGACAAGCCCTCCAAGGACGGCGGCTCGGCCGACTCCTGGTCCTCGGGCGTCGGCAACCTGGACGTGCACTACTCGTCCGGCGTCGCCAACCACTTCTTCTACCTGCTGGCCGAGGGCAGCGGCGCCAAGGTGATCAACGGCGTCGGCTACAACAGCCCGACGTCCAACGGCTCGACGGTCACCGGCATCGGCCGCGACAAGGCCGCGGCGATCTGGTACCGCGCGCTGACGGTCTACTTCACCTCGACCACCAACTACAAGGCGGCCCGCACCGGCACCCTGAGCGCCGCCAAGGACCTCTACGGCGCCGGCAGCGCCGAGTACAACGCGGTCGCGGCCGCGTGGAGCGGCGTCAACGTCAACTGACGCCCGGTCCGACGGACGCCCGGGGCCCCCGCCGACAGGGGAGGCCCCGGGCGTCCGTCTTTCTCCCGCCCGCGTAGCAAGGCCCGCGGAGGGCGACAAGGGTCGCCGCTGGCGGGATCCCGCCAGCGGACGAAAGCGGACAACCGGCACAACCGTCGCACGGTCACCATCCGTTCGCACCGTGGCGAGACCTGGCCAATACCCGGTGGCCACCTGTTGTTCGACGGACTGAATTGTCATGCTTCTGCCCAAGCCCCGTCCGGACGTCCGTCGCCCCACCCACCGACGGACCGTCAGGCCGCACGGAGCAGCACGTCAACGCCCTACCGCCCCACGGCGCCAACCCCGGCGCCCCGGTACGCGGCGTGACCGCGCACCCGCGGTTTCGTGGAAGGAACCCCGCACGTGAAGCGAAAGCTGACAGCCGGCGCCGTACTCTCCGCCTCCGCACTGCTGGCCGGCGCCATCCAGGTCGCCGCCGCCCCCGCCCAAGCCGCCCCCGTCCAGCAGCGGGAGGCGATCGTCGCCCTGGCCGGCCAGCAGGCCGCGCCGGTGGCGAAGGCGCTCGCCCTCGGCGGCCAGGAGCAGTTGGTCGTCAAGGACGCGATCGTCGACGCCAACGGCACCCGCCACCTGCGCTACGACCGGACCTACGCCGGACTGCCGGTCCTGGGCGGCGACCTGATCGTCCACCAGAAGGCGAACGGCACCATCACCTCGGTGGACCGCGCCTTCGACGGCCGGCTCTCGCTGCCGAGCCTCACCCCGAAGCTCTCCGCCGGCACCGCGTCCACCCAGGCCGTCGACTCGGTCCGGGCCACCGTCGGCATCGCCCCGGCCGACGAGGACGCGTCCCCCGTCAGCCGCGTGGACGGCGCGAGCAGCCCGACCCTGGTGGTCTGGGCCGGCGACGGCAGCCCGCGACTGGCCTACCAGACCGTGGTCCACGGCGAGCGCGCCGACGGCACCCCGAGCAGCCAGCGGCTGATCACCGACGCCGCCACCGGCCAGCTCCTCTCCACCCACGAGGAGGTGCAGACCGCCACCGGCACCGGCAAGGGCGTGCACGTCGGGACGGTCACCCTGACCACCACCCAGAGCGGCTCCACCTACCAGCTCAAGGACGCCTCCCGCGGCAACCAGTGGACCGGCAACGCCAAGAGCGGCAACGCGCTGTACACCGACGCGGACAACAACTGGGGCAACGGCAGCGCCTCGGACACCCAGTCCGCCGCGGTCGACGCGCAGTTCGGCACCGGGGCGACCTGGGACTACTACAAGGCCAAGTTCAACCGCAGCGGTATCAAGAACAACGGCGTCGGTGCCAGCAACCGGGTGCACTACGGCAACGCCTACGTCAACGCCTTCTGGCAGGACTCCTGCTTCTGCATGACCTACGGCGACGGCGCCAACAACACCAACCCGCTGACCGCCGTCGACGTGGCCGGCCACGAGATGAGCCACGGCGTCACCTCGGCCACCGCCAACCTCACCTACTCCGGTGAGTCCGGCGGCCTCAACGAGGCCACCTCGGACATCTTCGGCACCATGGTCGAGTGGTACGCCAACCTGCCCTCGGACGTGCCGGACTACCTCATCGGCGAGAAGCTCAACATCAACGGCAACGGCACCCCGCTGCGCTACATGGACAAGCCCTCCAAGGACGGCGCGTCCAAGGACTCCTGGTACTCCGGGGTCGGCAACGTCGACGTCCACTACTCCTCCGGCGTCGCCAACCACTTCTTCTACCTGCTGGCCGAGGGCAGCGGCGCGAAGGTGATCAACGGCGTCAGCTACAACAGCCCGACGTCCAACGGCTCCACGATCACCGGCATCGGCCGCGACAAGGCCGCCGCGATCTGGTACCGCGCGCTGACGACCTACTTCACCTCCAGCACCAACTACAAGGCCGCCCGCACCGGCACCCTGAACGCCGCCAAGGACCTCTACGGCGCGGGCAGCGTGGAGTACAACACGGTGGCCGCGGCCTGGAGCGCGGTGAACGTCAACTAGCCGACACCGGACCACTCCCGGAAAAGCCGCAGGCTGCCGGGGCCCACTGGGAGAGGCGGCCCCGGCAGCCTGTCGGCGTCGGGCACGGGGAGGGTTCGCGCGGGCCGGTCGGTCAGGCCGCGGCCGGCACCGCGGCCGCGGCCCCGGCGCGCTCCTCCTTGGCGAGCATCCGCTCGGCCACGAAGCCGCCGCCGGGCAGTACCGACAGCACGAACAGCACGGCGCCGCGCTTGACGTCCCACTTCTGCGACTGCCAGGCCATGATCCAGAAGACCACGTAGAGGACGAACAGGATCCCGTGGACCATGCCCATCACCGGCACGCCGTTGAAGCTGGTGGTGCGCTTGAGCACCGAGCAGAGCAGCAGGAGCAGGAACGAGACCCCTTCGGGGCCGGAGACCAGGCGCAGGCGGTGGACGGCGCTGCTGTTCACGATGGGTACCTCGATACGGGGGCTCGGAGATCGCTTGTGAACCGGCTCACAAGCATCCGTCCCATTATCACCGAGCACATGTCCGACCCCTCCCCCGGGGGTGCGCGGACCGGAGGCCGGACCACCGCTTTGTACCGGACGCGTACCAGAACCCGGCCTCCCCCTCCCCCGCCCGGCCCGTCGACCGCTACATTGCGGCCGTGGCACAGTTTCGACTCCAGGGGTCCAAGACGCTCGCCGTCGACATGACCGGCGACCTCGTGAAGGCCAAGAACGGTTCAATGGTCGCCTACACGGGCCAGATGAACTTCAAGAAGCTCAGCGGTGGCGGCGACGGCATCCGCGGCATGGTGACGCGCCGGCTCACCGGCGAGCAGATGACGGTCATGGAGGTGAAAGGACAGGGCACCTGCTACTTCGCCGACCAGGCCACCGAGATCAACCTGGTGCGGCTGAACGGCGAGACGCTCTACGTCGAGTCCGACAATCTGCTCTGCACCGAGGGCACGCTCAAGACCGGGACCAGCTTCACCGGCCTGAACGGCGTCTCCTCCGGCAACGGCCTGTTCACCACCAAGGTCGAGGGGCACGGCTGGGCCGCGGTCACCTCCAAGGGGCCGGCCATCATCCTCCGGGTGTCCCAGGGCATGCCGCTGCGGGTCGACCCCGGCGCGTACGTGGCGCACACCGGCAACCTCAACCGCTCCATCAAGTCCGGCGCCGGCTGGAGCACCTTCATCGGCGAGGGCGGCGGCGAGGCCGTCCAGGTGGAGTTCACCGGCGAGGGCCTGGTCTACGTGCAGCCCTCCGAGAAGCTGACCGTCGGGGGCGACGTCTGATGGCGTTCACGAAGCTCAACAGCAAGATGATCGAGGCCCGGGTCGTGCCGGGGCAGCGGCTGTTCAGCCAGCGCGGCGCGATGCTCGCGTACACCGGCGAGGTGCGGTTCACGCCGAACATCACCGGCGGGCAGGGCGGCGTGATGTCGATGATCGGCCGCCGGGTGGCCAACGAGGACACCCCGCTGATGACCGTCGAGGGCCAGGGCAGCGTGATGTTCGGCCACGGTGGCCACCACGTGCAGGTGATCGACCTGACCGGCGACACCCTGTACGTCGAGGCCGACCGGCTGCTCGCGTTCGAGGGCTCGCTCCAGCAGTCCACCATGTTCATGGGCTCGCAGGGCGGCGTGATGGGCATGGTCCGCGGCCAGGTGACCGGTCAGGGCCTGTTCACCACCAAGCTGGACGGCCACGGCGCCGTCGCGGTGATGGCGCACGGCGGCGTCTTCGAGCTGCCGATCACCCCGAACCAGCCGGTGCACGTCGACCCGCAGGCGTACGTCGCGCACCGCGGCCAGGTCCAGAACAAGCTGTCGACCGCCCTGGGGTGGCGCGACATGATCGGCCGCGGCTCCGGCGAGGCGTTCCAGCTGGAGCTGTCCGGGCACGGCACGGTGTACGTGCAGGCGAGCGAGGAGAAGCTCTGATGTCCTACCCGCCGCAGCAGCCCCCGTACGGGCAGCCCCAGGACCCGTACGGCCAGCCGACCCAGCCCGGCTACCCCGCCGCCCCGCCGCCCGGGTACCCCCAGCCCGGCTACCCCCAGCAGGGCCAGCAGCCGTACCCCCCGCAGCCGTACCCCCCGCAGGGCTACCCGCAGCAGGGCGGCTACCCGCCGCCCCCGCCGCAGGGCTACCCGGCGCAGCCGCCGCAGCAGTACGCCCAGGAGCAGTACGGCGGCGCCCAGGCCCCGCTGCCCAAGGCGCAGGACGGCACCGGGCCGGTCGTCCACGACGTGCACAGCCTGCCGTCCAACGACAACGTCAACCCGTACGCCTTCTCGGTGGACCTCAACGGCTCGTACTTCCTGCAGAAGGGCAAGATGGTCGCCTACTACGGCGACATCTCCTTCAAGGGCGTCGGCGCCGGCGCGATCGACCGGATGCTCGGACAGCACTTCAACTCGCCGATGCACGCGGCGGACTGGGTGGTCGCCGAGGGCCGCGGCAAGCTGCTGCTGGCCGACCGGGCCTTCGACCTCAACTCCTACGACCTGGAGGAGGGGAACCTCACGGTCCGCTCGGGGAACCTGCTGGCCTACGAGCCCACCCTGCGGCTCAAGCAGTCGATCATCCCGGGCTTCCTGACCCTGATCGGCAGCGGCAAGTTCGTCGCGGCCTCGAACGGGCCGGTGCACTTCGTCGAGCCGCCGATCCGGGTGGACCCGCAGGCGCTGGTCGGCTGGGCGGACTGCCCCGCGCCGTGCCACCACTACGACCACGACTACATGCACGGTGTGATCGGCGGCCTGCGCCGGCTCACCGGGCTGGGCGGGGCCTCCGGCGAGGAGCACCAGTTCGAGTTCATCGGCGCCGGTCAGGTGCTGCTCCAGTCCAGCGAGGTGCTGATGGCCGAGCGCGCCGTCGGCCAGGTGCACGCCGAGGCCGGGGTGCCGATGGGCGGGGTGCCGGGCCAGCACGGCGCCGGCCACGGCGGCCAGCTGCCGAACGTGAACGTGCCCGGCCTCGGTAACCTGGGCGACCTCGGGCGGCGCTTCGGGCTCTGACCCGCCCCGCCGGTCCTTCCGGTACGGCGCCGCGCCTCCCGTGCGGCGCCGTGGCCGGATCCCGACGGCCGACGCGTGGGCGGCGGGCGGACGCCGCGTGGGCGCCGACAAAGTCGTACAACATTGAACTAAGTGCGGTATCGTAGAACCATGGACACGCACACCGTCGACCCGGCAGACGTCTCGGCCCCGCAGCCCGAAGGGCCCGAGGAGGAGACCCCCTGGCTGACCGTCCGGGAGCAGCGGTTGTGGCGCGCCCACCTGGAGGTCGCCAAGCTGCTGGAGTACCAGCTGAGCCGCGAGCTCCAGCCGCACAACCTGGCGATCAACGACTACGAGATCCTGGTCGTCCTCTCCGAGGCGCCCGAGCGGCGGCTGCGGATGACCGACCTGGCCACCGCGACCCTCCAGTCGAAGAGCCGGCTCTCGCACCAGATCACCCGCATGGAGAACGCCGGCCTGGTCCTGCGCCAGGAGTGCCCCGGCGACCGCCGCGGCCTCTACGCCCACCTCACCGAGCAGGGCTGGGCGACCATGCAGCGGGTCGCGCCCTGCCACGTGCGCAGCGTCCGGGCCCACTTCATCGACCGCCTCTCCCCCGAGCAGCTCGACGCGATGTACGAGGCGCTCGCCCCGGTCGCCGAACACCTGCGCGGGCTGCGCGGACGCGGCTGAGCCGCTCCGCGCGACCGCGCGCCGACGGCCGGCACCCCCTCGGCGGGGTGCCGGCCGTCGGCGCGGGAACGGTCGTCAGCTCGTGGTGAGGCCCGCCACCAGGCGGTCGGCCGCGCCGTACGGGTCCAGTTCCCCGGCCACCACCTGTTCGGCCAGGGCGGCCAGCTGCCGGTCGCCGTGCAGGTCGCCGATCCTGGCCCGCAGCGCGGACAGCGCGATCGCCTCGATCTCCTGCGCGGCCCGGCGGCGGCGGCGCACCTCCAGCTCGCCGTGCTCGGCCAGCCAGGCGCGGTGCTTCTCCAGCGCCTCGACCAGCTCGTCCACGCCCTCGCCCCGGGCCGCCACGGTCTTCAGGATCGGCGGGCGCCAGGCCCCCGGCTCGCGGGCCTCGCCGAGGCCCAGCATGTGGTTCAGCTCCCTGGCGGTGGCGTCGGCGCCGTCGCGGTCGGCCTTGTTGACCACGAACAGGTCGCCGATCTCCAGGATCCCGGCCTTGGCGGCCTGGATGCCGTCGCCCATGCCCGGGGCGAGCAGCACCACCGCGGTGTCGGCCTGCGCGGCGATCTCCACCTCGGACTGCCCGACGCCGACGGTCTCGACCAGGATCACGTCGCAGCCGGCCGCGTCCAGCACCCGCAGCGCCTGCGGGGCGGCCCAGGACAGGCCGCCCAGGTGGCCCCGGGTGGCCATCGAGCGGATGAACACCTCGGGGTCGGTGGCGTGGTCCTGCATCCGGACCCGGTCGCCGAGCAGCGCGCCGCCGGAGAACGGCGAGGACGGGTCGACGGCCAGCACGCCGACCCGCCTGCCCAGCCGCCGGTAGGCGGAGACCAGCGCCGAGGTGGAGGTGGACTTGCCCACGCCCGGCGAGCCGGTCAGCCCGACCGTGTAGGCGTGCCCGGTGTGCGGCGCCAGCGCGGCCATCACCTCGCGCAGCTCCGGCGCGGCGTTCTCGACCAGCGAGATCAGCCGGGCGACGGCCCGCGGACGGCCCTGCCGGGCCTGCTCGACCAGGGTCGGCACATCGATCATGGGTGGGTCTCCTTGCGCCGAAGGGCTGCGGATCGCTTGTGGCGATCCGCAGCCCCGGTGTGGTTCGGTCGGTGGCCGGTGCGGGGTCAGACCTTGGGGACCCGCACGATCAGCGCGTCACCCTGGCCGCCGCCGCCGCAGAGGGCGGCCGCGCCGATGCCGCCGCCGCGGCGCTGGAGCTCCAGCGCGAGGTGCAGCACGACCCGGGCGCCGGACATCCCGATCGGGTGACCCAGCGCGATCGCGCCGCCGTTGACGTTGACGATCTCCGGGGAGACGCCGAGGTCCTTGGTCGACTGGTGGGCGACGGCGGCGAACGCCTCGTTGATCTCGATCAGGTCGAGGTCCTCGACCGCGATGCCCTCCTTGGCCACCGCGTGCCGGATCGCGTTGGACGGCTGCGACTGCAGCGAGTTGTCCGGGCCCGCGACATTGCCGTGCGCGCCGATCTCGGCGATCCAGCTCAGGCCCAGCTCCTCGGCCTTGGCGCGGCTCATCACGACCACGGCGGCGGCGCCGTCCGAGATCTGCGAGGAGGTGCCGGCGGTGATGGTGCCGTCCTTGGTGAACGCCGGGCGCAGCCGGGCCAGGCCCTCGACCGTGGTGTCGGCGCGGATGCCCTCGTCCTGGGCGAAGACGACCGGCTCGCCCTTGCGCTGCGGGATCTCCACCGGGACGATCTCGGCGTCGAAGACACCGTCGGCCTGCGCCTTGGCGGCGCGCTGGTGCGAGGCGGCGGCGATCTCGTCCTGGACCTCGCGCGGGATGCCGAGCCGGGTGTTGTGCTTCTCGGTGGACTCGCCCATCGGGATGTTCTCGTAGGCGTCGGTCAGGCCGTCGTGGGCCATCGCGTCGAGCAGCTCGATCGCGCCGTACTTGTAGCCCTCGCGGGACTTCGGCAGCAGGTGCGGGGCGTTGGTCATCGACTCCTGCCCGCCGGCCACCACGATGTCGAACTCGCCGGCCCGGATCAGCTGGTCCGCGAGCGCGATCGCGTCCAGGCCGGAGAGGCAGACCTTGTTGATGGTGAGTGCCGGGACGTTCAGCGGGATGCCGGCCTTGACGGCGGCCTGGCGGGCCGGGATCTGGCCGGCGCCGGCCTGGAGGACCTGGCCCATGATCACGTACTCGACCTGGTCGCCGGTGACACCGGCCCGCTCCAGCGCGGCCCTGATCGCGAAGGCGCCGAGCTCCGCGCCGGAGAAGCCCTTCAGGGAGCCGAGCAGCCGCCCCATCGGGGTTCGTGCCCCGGCAACGATCACAGAGGTGGTGTTGGTCATGGGACGAGCCCCTTTGCACGTCGTGGCCGGGTGGAGGATGCCGCTCAATGTACTGACCCCTTACCCACCCGTCACCGGACCCATGGTGTGATCGAGCGCACTGACACCGTCCGGTCAACACCGTGCCGACCCGGCCCGGGTGAACCCTGCCGGGTCCGTGTGAGCAGACTCGCACCCCGATCGGTGGCGCCGGGGAGCGCCATGCGCTGCACTGTTGCCGACCTGTCGCGCCCGCCCCTCACCGGAGGCCATCCGTGCTCACCCGCATCGACCACATCGGCATCGCCTGCCGCGACCTCGACAAGACGGTCGAGTTCTACCGTGCCACCTACGGCTTCGAGGTGTTCCACAGCGAGGTCAACGAGGAGCAGGGGGTCCGCGAGGCCATGCTCAGGATCAACGACACCGGGGACGGCGGCGCCTCCTACCTCCAGCTGCTGGAGCCGATCCGGGAGGACTCCCCGGTCGGCAAGTGGCTGGCCAAGAACGGCGAGGGCGTCCACCACATCGCCTTCGGCACCGCGGACGTCGACGCCGACTCCGAGGAGATCCGCGCCAAGGGCGTCCGGGTGCTCTACGACGAGCCGCGGACCGGCTCGATGGGCTCACGGATCACCTTCCTGCACCCCAAGGACTGCGGCGGGGTGCTGACCGAGCTGGTCACCGCCGCCGGGCCGGGCGCGCACGAGGACCACTGACGCCTCCCCGGGTGCCGCCGCGGTGCGGCACCCGGGTCTCCGGGCCCCGCCACCCCCATGACCGGCCGGTAACCTCGCCGCCGGGCCGGAAAACCCCCACGCGGCCATTCCCCCGCCGCACGCTCCCACTACAATGCCCAGGTGCGCGAAGGCTCCGGGGGACGGAGACGACGGGCACGGCCGAAGACAGGCCCGCCCGCCCAGGTGGGAGGCCCGTCGCAGGGGAGTCCACTACGCGGGCACGGCTGAACAGTCGCAAGACGGATCTGTCACCATTCTCCACAAGGCAAGAGTTCGCCCAGGAGTCCACCCGGACGGGGGAACGCGGATCGACCGCGCTCCCACGCCCCGGACTCCGACGACGCGGCGGAGGTTCCCGGTACGACGGGGGCGTCCGGACGTCCGCGATGCAAGGACCAGTCGGAACGGCGCCCGGACCACGGGAGCGGACCGGCCGGGTCGAGGACGCGACCAGGAGATGGATGGGACCGCGGAGTGCGGGGCTACGACCGCTACGAGGTTGACGATCACCTCTCCCAGTTCGAGGCCGAGATGGATCGGACTCGGAAGGAGCGGGACAAGTCAGTCGAGCATGCCGAAGACCTCGCCTACCAGGTGGAGGTGCTCCGGGCCAAGCTGCACGAGTCCCGCCGGATGCTCGCCCAGCCGCGCGCCTTCGACGCCGTTTCCGGCCAGGCCGAGCAGATGCTCCGCACGGCCGAGATGCAGGCCCAGCAGCTGCGCGCCGACGCCGAGCGCCAGCTGCGCGAGTCCCAGGCCGCGACCCAGCGGATCATGGCCGAGACCGCCGAGCGCACCGCCCGGCTGGAGGCCGAGCTGGCCGCCCGCCGACGCCAGCTGGAGGACGAGCTCGCCGAGCTGCGGCGCAGCGCCGAGCAGCACGTCAACGAGAACGTCAGCTGGGCCGAGCAGGCCCGGGCCGGCACCGAGCAGGAGGCCCAGCGCCTGCTCCAGGAGGCCCGCGGCGAGGCCGACCGGCTGATGGCCGCCGCCCGCGCCGAGGCCGCCGCCCTCTCCGACCACGCCCGCGCGCAGACCGCCGCCGACGTGGACGCCGCCCGCGGCGAGGCCCAGGCCGCCGCCGAGGCCGCCCTCCACCGGGCCCAGAACGACGCCGAACGGCTGCTGCGGGCCGCCTCCGAGCAGGCCCAGCAGGCCGGCGCCCAGGCCGCCGCCGATGTCGACGCCGCCCGCGGCGAGGCCCAGCTGCAGCTCGCCGCCGCGCACGCCGCCGCCGAGCAGGAGCTGACCGCCGCCCGCGCCGAGATCGGCCGGCTCACCGAGGCCGCGGCCGCCGAGCAGGCCCGCGCCGAGCAGCAGTTGTCCCACGCCCAGGCGGAAATAGCACGACTGCGCGCCGAGGCCGTCGCCGAGGCCGAGCGGGCCCGGCAGGAGGCCGCCGAGCTGCGCGCCAGGACCGAGGCCGCCGCCGAGCAGTTGCAGGCCGCCGCGGAGGCCGCCGCCGAGCGGCGGGTCGCCGACGGCGAGGCCGCCAGCGAGCAGCGCTCGCAGACCGCCCGCGCCGAGGTCGCCCGGATGGTCGCCCAGGCCACCAAGGAGGCCGACGCGATCCGCGCCCAGGCCGCCACCCGGCAGGCCGAGGCGGACGCCGCCAAGGCCGCCGCCTCCGAGGAGAGCGAGCGGCTGCGCGCCACCGCCGAGTCGGTGGCCGGCCAGCTGCGTGCCGAGGCCGAGGCCGCGATCGCCGAGATGCGGGCGCAGGCCGACCGGGACGTCGCCGAACTGCGGGCCCAGGCCGAGAGCGCCGCCGAGCGACTGCGCGGCGAGGCCGAGGAGGCCGGCCGGGCGGCCGGTGCCACCGAGGCCGCCGCCCATCTGGCCAAGGCCGCCAAGAGCGCCGAGCAGATGCTCGACCGGGCCGGCCAGGACGCCGAGGCCACCCGTACCGGGGCGACCACCGAGGCCGAGCGGGTCCGGGCCGAGGCTGCCGCCGAGGCCGAGCTGCTGCGCGAGCAGGCCCGGGCCGCGGTCGAGGCCGCCCAGAACGCCGCCCTGGACGACGCCGCCGCGATCCGCGAGCGGATCCAGGAGATGCAGGACGAGGCCGCCCGGCTGCGCGCCGAGGCGGAGGAGCTGCGCGCCCAGGCCGCCACCGAGGCGGAGCGGGTGCGCGGCGAGGCCCGTCGGCAGGCCGTGGCGCAGATCGAGGAATCGGCGAAGACCGCCGAGGAACTGCTCACCAAGGCCAAGTCCGACGCGGACGAGCTGCGCTCCGGCGCGGCCGCCGAGATCGAGCGGCTGCGCGAGCAGAGCAAGGAGCAGGCCGCCGAGACCCAGGGGCGGGCCGAGCAGACCCTGGAGCGGGCCCGCGCCGAGGCCGCCAAGATCACCGCGACGGCCGAGCAGCAGGGCCAGGACGCGCTCACCGCCGCCAAGGCCGCGGCCGCCGAGAACCGCTCCGCCGCCGAGCGGGAGACCGCCGAACTGCGCCGCGAGGCCACCGAGTTCGACCAGCAGCTGCGAGCCGGGGCGAACGCCGCCGCGCAGGCCCTGCGGGCCGACGCCCAGGCCGAGGCGAACGCCGTCCGGGACGCCGCCGTCGGCGCCGCCGAGCGGCTGCGCACCGAGACCGACGCCGAGACGGCCCGCACCCGGGCCGAGGCCCACGCCGCCGCCGAGGCACTGCGCGAGGAGAGCCGCCGCGAGCGCGAGGAAGCCTCCGCCGGGCTGCTCCGGGAACGCGAGGAGACCGCCGAGCAGCTGGCCGCCGCCACCGCGGCGCGCGAGCAGGCCGAGGACGCCGCCGAGCGGCTCCGGGCCGAGAGCGAGGCCGCCGCCGAGCGGCTCCGGGCCGAGGCCGAGGCCGCCGCCGAGCGGCTGCGCACCGGGGCCGAGGCTTCCGCCGAGGAACTCACCGAACGCACCGC
>NZ_JBIWIF010000005.1:324842-428682 GCF_044764505.1 Kitasatospora sp. NPDC094019 | reverse complement strand
AAGCCGCCGACACCCACGCCGAACACGTCCGCACCGAGGCCGAAACCGCCGCCGCCGACCTCACCGAACGCACCACCACCGAAACCACCCGCCTCCAGGCCGAGGCCGAACGGGCCCTGGAGGCCGCCGGGGACGCCGCCGAGCGGCTCCGGGCCGAGGCCGAGGCCGCCGCCGAGCGGCTGCGCACCGGGGCCGAGGCTTCCGCCGAGGAACTCACCGAACGCACCGCCGCCGAAGCCGCCGCCGTCCGCGAAGCCGCCGACACCCACGCCGAACACGTCCGCACCGAGGCCGAAACCGCCGCCGCCGACCTCACCGAACGCACCACCACCGAAACCACCCGCCTCCGGGCCGAGGCCCAGGCGGCCGCGGCGGAGCTGCGCGAGCGGGCCGAGGCCGAGCGGGCGCTCGCCGACGAGCAGGCCGCGACGGTCCGCGCCGAGGCCGGCCGCGAGCTGTCAGAGGCCCGGGCCACCGCCGCGACGATCCGGGCCGAGGCCGGCGAGGAGCTGGAGCAGGCCCGGCGTGACGGCGAGGAACTGGTCGCCGAGGGCCGCGCCGAGGCCGCCGGGCTGGTCGAGGCCGCCGAGGAGGAGGCCGCCGAGGTCCGCCAGTCGGTGGCCGGGCTGCACGAGACCGCCTCCCAGCAGATCGCCGAGCTCCGGGCCACCGCCGAGCGGGAGACCACGGACCTGCGCGAGCGGGCCGAGCGGGCCGCCGCCGAACTGCGCGACACCGCCGACCGGGAGACCACCGAACTCCGGGCGCTGGCCGACCGGGAGACCGCCCGACTGCGCGACACGGTCGAGCACGAGGTGGCGGAGCTGCGCGCGACCGCCGAGCGGGACACCGCCGACCTGCGGGCCCGCACCGACGCCGAGACCACCGCGCTGCGCGAGCAGACCGAGCTGGAGCTGGCCGCCGAGCGCGAGTCCGCCGAGGCCGAACTGGCCCGGCACCGGGCCGAGGCCCTGGCCTGGGACGAGCAGCTGCGCGCCGAGGCGGACGACACCCTGCGCACCGCCCAGGAGGCGGCCGAGCGCCGGCGGGCCGAGGCCGAGGAACTGGCCGCCCGGACGGTCGCCGCCGGTCAGGAGCGGGCCGCCGGCGACATCGCGGAGGCGGAGGAGTTCGCCGCCGCGCTGCGCGCCGAGGCCGAGGAGTACGCGCTCGCCACCCGCACCCTCGCCGACGACTACGACGCGGACACCCACGCCCGCGCCGACGCCTTCGACGCGGACACCCGCGAGGCCGCCGAGCAGTTCGACAGGTCCACCCGCGAGCACGCCAAGTCCGTCCTGGAGAAGGCTTTCGCGGACGCCGAGTCGCTCGGCGAGGACGCCCGCACCACCGCCCTGGCCACCACCGCCGCCGCCGAGGAGCAGGCCGACGCGATGGTCGCCGCCGCCCGCAAGGAGGCCGACCGGCTGGTCGCGGCCGGCGAGGCCACCGGGCAGGAGGCCGTCGAGAAGGGCCGCTCGGACGCCGACACGCTGCTCGCCGAGGCCCGCCGGGACGCGACCGCGATCCGCGAGCGCGCCGAGGAGCTGCGCGAGCGCACCGACGCCGAGGTCGAGGCCCTGCACGAGCGCGCCCGCAAGGAGAACGCGCAGGCCATGAAGTCGGCCGGCGAGCGGGTGGACGCCCTGGTGACGGCGGCCCAGGACCAGCTGACCGAGGCCGAGGAGCAGGCGGTCGCCACCGTCGCCGAGGCCGAGGACCGGGCGGCGGCGCTGGTCGCGGCCGCCGAGGACCGCGCCAACGAGCTGACCTCGGAGGCGTCGGGCGAGGCCAGCAAGGTCCGGCTGTCCGCCGTCCGCAAGGCCGAGGGCCTGCTGAAGGAGGCCGAGACCAAGCTCGCCAGCTCCACCGACCGCGCCGAGGCCCTGATCGTCAAGGCCGAGGCCAAGCTGAAGTCCGCCCAGGACGAGGCGGAGGAGCGGCTGGAGTCGGCCGCCGCCGAGGCCGAGAAGCGGCTGCGGACCGCCGACCGGACCGCGGACGAGCAGATCGAACTCGCCCGGGCGGAGGCCGAGCGGCTGCTCGACGAGGCCAGGGCCGAGGCGCAGCGGGTCACCGACGAGGGCCGGCGCGAGCTGGACGAACTGGTGCGCCGGCGCAAGGACATCAACACCGAGATCTCCAGGGTCCAGGACGTGCTGTCCGCGCTGGAGGCATTCGAGGCACCGTCACCGGTCGCCCAGGCCAACGGGGGAAGTACCAAGAAGGACGGGGGTGCCAAGGCCGGTGCCGGAATTGGTTCTCCCCGATCGGGTGGCAATCGCTCCAAGAGCGCACCACCCGATTGAGCGGACATTGTCCGCAGGACAACGGCGTTTCGCCGCCGACACTCCGGTACCGTGTCAGGATTCCCTCAACCACCTCAGCGGTTTGACGACAGGAAGCCCAGAACCCCATGAGCGACAGTCACTCCCCTCACGGCTTCGACCTGGTGCGCCGTGGGTACGAACGCGCCCAGGTCGACGAGCGGATCACCAAGCTGGTGGCCGACCGTGACAGTGCCCTGACCCGGATCAGCGCCCTCGAGAAGCGCATCGAGGAGCTCCACCTGGAGACCCAGACCGCCCAGGCGGCGGTCGCCGAGGCGGAGCCGTCGTACGCCGGTCTCGGTGCCCGGGTCGAGAAGATCCTGCGCCTCGCCGAGGAGGAGGCCAAGGACCTGCGCGAGGAGGCGCACCGCGCCGCCGAGCAGCACCGCGAGCTCGCCGAGGCCGCCGCCCAGCAGGTCCGCACCGAGGCCGAGAACTACGCCAAGGACCGCAAGGCCAAGGCGGAGGACGAGGGTCTGCGGATCGTCGACAAGGCCAAGAGCGACTCCGCCCAGCTGCGCGCCGAGGCCAACAAGGACGCGCAGAACAAGCGCGAGGAGGCGGACGCCCTCTTCGAGGAGACCCGCACCAAGGCCGCCCAGGCCGCGCTGGAGTTCGAGACCAACCTGGCGAAGCGCCGCGAGCAGTCCGAGCGCGACCTGGCCGCCCGTCAGGCCAAGGCCGAGAAGCGGCTGGCCGAGATCGAGCACCGGGCCGAGCAGCTGCGCCTGGAGGCCGAGAAGCTGCGCACCGACGCCGAGCGCCGCGCCCGCCAGACCGTCGAGACGGCCCAGCGCCAGTCCGAGGACATCGTGGCCGACGCCAACGCCAAGGCCGACCGCATCCGCAGCGAGTCCGAGCGCGAGCTGGCGGCGCTCACCAACCGCCGCGACAGCATCAACGCCCAGCTGACCAACGTCCGCGAGATGCTGGCGACGCTGACCGGCGCGGCCGTGGCCGCCGCCTCGCTGCCGAACGACGACACCATGGGCGTGCCCGCCCAGCAGTCGCGCTGACGCGTCCCGCGAGCCCCGACGGCCCCCGCCCCTCCCGGGCGGGGGCCGTCCGGTTTCCTCGGCACCGGTGGGCGCCTCAGCGCGGGTAGGCGCCGTCCGGCCGCTGGTGGCCGTGGCTGAGCTGGTTGCCCTCGTCGTCCGAGACGGTGCCGAACCACGAGGTGCACCAGACCGAGACCGAGTCCGGCCAGTACTGCACCTCGAACGGGTGCCCCGACCCGAAGTCGCCGTACGAGGTGACGATGAACGTCTCCCCCGGGCGCATCCAGTAGTCCTCCCCCAGCGGCTCCAGGGTCAGTTCGAGCAGCCCCTCGCCCCGGTTCGTCAACGGGATCCGGCCGGTCACCTCCAACGCGGAGAAGTCCCAGCCGTCGGCCTCCGCACGTTCCTCCCTCATCCCGCCGCCACCACCCGCTCCAGCAGCCGGCGCGCGACCGCGTCGAACGCCTCCGGCGCCTCGATCGCGCTCAGGTGCCCCACCCGGGGCAGCACGGTCAGCTCGGCGTCCGGCAGGGCCCGCGCCATCAGCTCGGCCTCGGTGACGGGCATCAGCGCGTCCTCCGCGCCCGCCAGCACGGCGGCCGGCACCCGGACCCCGGCCAGGACGTCCAGCCGCGCCGGACGGGCCGCCATCGCCCGCTGCGCCCACGCGACGGTGGCCGGCGGGGCGGCGGCGATCATCCCCTCCACCCGGTCCACCAGGTGCTGGGAGTCCGGCCCGAGCTGGCCGGCCGCCGTCCGCTCGTCGAGCAGCAGCCGGACGCTGTCCCGGGCCAGCACCGCGGCGGCGATCCGCTCCCGGTTGGTCCTGGCCGGCCCGGGGTCGGCGGTGGCCTTGGTATTGGCCAGCAGCAGGCCCGCCAGCCGGTCGGGGTGGCGCTCGGCGAAGGCCAGTGCCACGTAGCCGCCCATGGAGAGCCCGCCGAGCACCGTCCGGTCGATCCCGGCGGTGTCGAGCAACCGGGCGACGTCGTCGGCGACGGTGTCCAGCGAGGGCTCCTCGGAGCCCAGCCCGGCACCGCCGAAGCCGCGCTGGTCCGGGGTGATCACCCTGGCCCGGTCCCCGGTCGGACCGGGCAGCGTCTCCAGTTGGGCGGACCACATGGCGGCACTGAGCGGAAAGGCGTGCAGCAGCACGAGGGGTGTTCCGGTACCGCTCTCGCGGACCGACACTGCGGAGGGGAGCTGGGTCATGGGGCCACCGTATTCGGGTGCGCCCGGCGGGCCCACTCAGCGGGCCGCCTTGTCCGCTTTGTCATAGCCTGACGGAGAGTAAGGGAGCAGCGATGATCGAGTTGCACGACCTGACCAAACGTTACGGCAGGACCCTGGCCGTCGACCGGCTGAGCTTCAAGGTCCCGCAGGGTGTGGTCACCGGGTTCCTGGGGCCCAACGGTGCCGGGAAGTCCACCACGATGCGCATGATCCTCGACCTCGACCGCCCCACCGGCGGCCGGGTCACGATCGACGGCAGGAGATACGGACAGCTGAGCGAACCGCTCAAGTACATCGGCGCGCTGCTGGAGGCCAAGGCCGTCCACCCCGGCCGCACCGCCCGCGACCACCTGCTCTGGCTCGCCCAGAGCAACCGGATCCCCGAGCGCCGGGTGGACGAGGCGCTCGCGCTGGTCGGTCTCACCCCGGTCGCCCGCAAACGGGCCCGCGGCTTCTCGCTCGGCATGGGCCAGCGTCTCGGCATCGCCTGCGCCCTGCTCGGGGACCCGGAGATCGTGATGTTCGACGAGCCGGTGAACGGGCTCGACCCCGAGGGCATCCTCTGGATCCGCAACCTGATGAAGCGCCTCGCCGCCGAGGGCCGGACCGTCTTCGTCTCCTCCCACCTGATGAGCGAGATGGCCGTCACCGCCGACCACCTGGTGGTCATCGGCCGCGGCCGACTGCTGGCCGACCTGCCGATGGCCGAATTCATCCGGCGCAACTCCCGCTCCGCCGTCCGGCTGCGCAGCCCGCAGCCCGAGCGGTTGCTCGACGCGCTGACCGGCGCCGGGGTGCGGCACGAGGCGGGCCCGACGGGCTCGGTCGAGGTGGTCGACGGCGACCTCGCCGCGCTCGGCGAACTCGCCGCCGCGCACGGCGTGGTGCTGCACGAGCTCAGCCCGCAGCAGGCTTCGCTGGAGGAGGCGTTCATGCAGATGACGGCGGACGCGGTCGAGTACCACGCCGGCGACGGGCCGGGCCGGGACGCGGCCGGCGCGCCCGGCGTCTGGGGCGCCGACTGGAAGGGCGGTGCCGCGGAGCAGCCGGCCGCCCACGGCACGGAGGAGAACTGAGATGGCGTCCTTCCCCGCGGTCCTGCGCTCCGAGTGGACCAAGATCCGCAGCGTCCGCTCGACGATCTGGACCCTCGCGCTGACCTTCGTGGTCACCCTCGGCGTCGGCGCCCTGCTGTCACTGCTGACCAACAACAACTTCGAGGAGTTCCGCAGCGACAACACCCCGTTCGACGCCACCGGCACCGCCTTCTCCGGCATCCTGCTCGGCGAACTGGCCATCATCGTCTTCGGCGTGCTGGCGATCGGGAACGAGTACAGCAGCGGGATGATCCGGGTCACCCTGGCGGCCGTCCCGCAGCGCGGCACCCTGCTCACCGGCAAGGCCGCGGTGCTCGGGGGGCTCGCCCTGGCCGTCTCGCTGGTGACGGCCCTCCTGACCTTCTTCACCGGCCAGGCGCTGCTCGGCGACCACTCCACCTCGCTGGGAGAGCCGAACGTGCTGCGCGCGGTGTTCGGCGCCGCGCTCTACCTCACGATGCTCTGCCTCTTCTCGGCCGGGGTCACCACGATGCTGCACAACCAGACCCTGGCGCTGGGCGTGCTGGTGCCGTTCTTCTTCCTGCTCTCGCCGATCCTCTCGGCGGTACCGGGCGCCAAGACCGTCGCCCACTACTTCCCCGACTACGCGGGGTCCCGGATGCTGCTGGTCTACGAGCAGCACGGCCAGCCGTACGGGCCGTGGGCGGGCTTCCTGATCTGTCTGGCCTGGACGGTCGCCGCCCTGGCCGGCGGCGCGCTGGTGCTGAAGAACCGCGACGCCTGAGCCCGGCGCCGCCCGGTACCCGCCGGCGCCGGGCAGCGGTCGGCGACCGGCAGCCGTCGGCGCCGGTCAGTACCGGGGAGCGCCGCGGCCTCGGAGCAGGTTCGAGGCCCGGCGCTCCCGCGCGCCCCAGCAGGCCCGGTGCCAGTGCCGGCGGTCCTCCACGCCCGCGCCGTGCAGCGGCCACGCCACCACGTGCCCCGTCCCGGACGGGATCTCCTGGTCGCACCCCGGGCAGCGGTAGTGCCGCCCGGCCGTCCCGGCGACCGTCTGCACCACCCAGTCCTCGCCCCGGTAGTTCTCGGTCCGGCGCATCGAGCCGCCCGTCGGGGCGGACGGTTCCGCCCGGTCCGGGTCGGCGCCGCTCTTGATCCGGTTGCGTCGGGGCGACACGGCGAACTACCTCTCTACGGGGTGTCGGGAACCGTTCCAGCGTACGGCCGCGTGCCGCCCGGACGGGCCACTATCACGGCATCGGAGGATGATCGGCTGTTTCCCGTGAGATCCACCCGATTCTCTGGGAAATTGGTGGTTCGGCGTGCCATTGGCACATGACATGGGCTACTCACGAGGGGACAGGCGGGGCCCGCAGACCCTGCGCGCACCCGAGGAGGCCCCAGGATGACCCGAACCAGTGCCCGCGCCGAGACCCGCCGACCCGTCGGGGTCCGCCCCCCGGCCCCCGGCCCGACGCTGACCCCCACCACCGTGACGGCCGCCGCCGGCACCCCGCTGCCGGCCGACCGGCGCTCCGGTACCGCCACCGCGGACACCGCCCCCGTCCAGGTCGGCGCGTTCCTGCTCTCGGCGCAGTTCCCCGGTCAGACCCACGGGGAGGCGCTGGACCGCACCGTCCGCGCCGCCGTCGCGGCCGAGCAGGCGGGGCTCGACAGCGTCTGGCTGGCCGAGCACCACTTCGTCCCGTACGGGGTCTGTCCCAACGCCGCCACCCTGGCCGCGCTGCTGCTCGGCCGGACCAGGCGGATCGGCATCGGCACGGCGGTCAGCGTGCTCTCCACCGCCCACCCGGTGGCCCTCGGCGAACAGGCGGCACTGCTCCACCTCACCTCCGACGGGCGCTTCACGCTCGGAGTGGGGCGCGGCGGCCCATGGATCGACCTGGAGGTGTTCGGCGGCGGTGTCGACGCCTTCGAACGGGGCTTCCCGGAGCGGCTCGACCTGCTGCTGCGCTGGTTGCGCGGCACCCGGGTGGGCGCGGCCGGACCGCAGTTCACCTTCCCCGAGGTCGCGGTGGTGCCCCGGGCCACCGAACCGCCCCGGCCGCCGGACCTCGGCGCCTGGCTGGGCCTCGACGAGCGGACCGGCACGCTGCGCTTCCCGCGGCAGCGCCAGGACGTCGACGGCGCCCTCGACGAGCTGACGGCCGACGGCCGACCGGTGGCCGGTCCGCCGATGGTGGTCGCCTGCACCTCGCCCGGCGGGGTCCGCACAGCCGCCGAGCGGGGCCTGCCGATGCTGCTGGGCATGCACTCCGGCGACGAGGACAAGCTGCACATGCTGGAGCTGTATCGTTCCGCCTGGCTGGCGGCCGGGCGCGGTGAGGAGCAGCTGCGGCGGATCACCCTCCGGCACGTCGCGGCCGGGGTCGTCCAGGTCGACGACCGGGCCTCGGCGGCCCGGGCCACGCTGCTGCGCGCCATGCCCGGCTGGTTCGAGTTCGGGCTCGGCGCCCACCGCACGGTGGACGGCCGGGAGCGGAAGATGCGCGATCCGCACCAGTACACCGAACTGCTCTGCGACCTGCACGCGGTCGGGACCCCCAGGCAGTGCGCGGACCGGCTGCTGGCCACCGCCGAACGGACCGGCATCCGCCGGTTCGCGCTGCTCGCCGAGGGCAGCGGCGACCGGGACGCCACCCTGCACAACATCGCCCGGATCGGCTCCGAGGTCCTGCCGCAGCTGGGATGACACCCCGGCCGCCGGGCACCCCTCGGGGCCCGCCGGCCGGCATCCGCCCCGGCGCCGGCCCCCGAGCCCGGGGGTGCCGGGCAGGATCCGACAGAGGGGACCCAGGGCGCGGGTTCGAAGAGGCGCCCTGGGGCGCGTCTTCAAACCCCCGCCGTCCGCCCGATGGGCGGGCGGAGCGGCGTTGGGGTGCGTGCATCGGCGGTGCCGAGGAGGGAGTCCATGCGGAGCATCGGCGACCGACGAGAAGCCGGCGAGGTGCGCACCCCAACGCCGCTCCGCAGGCGCGGGTTCGAAGACGCGTCCTAGCAGTCCCGGAGTTCGTCGGACTGGTTGAGGAGTTGCTCGCGGACCGAGGTGAAGCGCTCGTACCGCTTCTTGTTGGCGGAGGACGGCCGGAAGACCGCCACCCGGTGACAGTTCTGGAAGGCCAGCCGGACGCCGAAGTGCCGTTCCAGGGCCCCCCGGATGGCGTCGCTGGCCAGGGCCCGCAGGAGCTGGCCGCGGGCCTGCTCGCTGGGCGGCGGTACATGGTTGTCGGCGAAGTCGGTGCCGTCGACCTCGGCCCGGGCGACCAGCGAGCTGATCAGCTCCCAGGCGTACGGCAGGGAGACGCGGACGCAGTCGACGAACTCCCGCTCGTCGACCTCGTCCCGCGCGGCCTTCTCCAGCAGGGCCGGTGAGACGTCGAGCGACATGGATTCTCCTCTCGCGGTCCGCCCGCGCGGCGCGCGGGCGGTGATGCGTAGTCCAAGTCAGAGCTGAGGGTGAGGGTGGCGGCGCGCCCGTGTCCGGAACACCGTCGGACGGGTGTGACGCCGTCGGACGACCGTGTTTCCGGCAACGCGCCGGGGCAGGGGCGCCACTGGTCCGTCGAGGGACGCGGCCCGGGGCGCCGCCCGCTCAGAACAGCGTGGCAGCCAACGAGGGGCCGGACCGGTGGTTCCGGCGGATTGCTCCGGGAATACGCCCCGGTGCACCGGAATGGCCGGAACCTGTCGGATCGTTCATCTGAAGTCTCCATCCCCGTTGACAGCGCTCCCGCAAGCAAGCCGTCACACACCGTAGCTGTCTCCGGTGATGGCCGCCAGGGTGCCGACAGGCTTTGACGGGATCGCAGGGCATCCATCGTGGCGGGGTTCGCGGATTCTTCACCCTGTCGTCGTGGAATCGCATCAACTGGCCCCAGTGGGCTAGCGTGGTCGACCGTGCGTCTCGTAATTGCCCGCTGCTCAGTCGACTATGCCGGTCGGCTCTCCGCCCATCTGCCCTCCGCCACCAGGCTCATCCTGGTCAAGGCCGACGGCAGCGTCAGCATCCACGCCGACGACCGCGCCTACAAGCCCCTCAACTGGATGTCCCCGCCGTGCGTCCTCAAGGAGGCCGACGGGGTCTGGACGGTGGTGAACAAGGCCGGCGAGAAGCTCATCATCACGCTGGAGGAGGTGCTGCACGATTCCTCCCACGAACTCGGGGTGGACCCCGGGCTCATCAAGGACGGCGTCGAGGCGCACCTCCAGGAGCTGCTCGCGGACCGGATGGAGGTGCTCGGCGCCGGCTGGTCGCTGATCCGCCGCGAGTACCCGACCGCGATCGGCCCGGTCGACATCCTGTGCCGGGACTCCGACGGCGTGACGGTCGCCGTGGAGATCAAGCGGCGCGGCGAGATCGACGGCGTCGAACAGCTCACCCGGTACCTCGAACTGCTCAACCGGGACCCGCTGCTGGCCCCGGTGAAGGGCGTCTTCGCCGCGCAGGAGATCAAGCCCCAGGCCCGTGTGCTGGCCACCGATCGCGGCATCGGCTGCGTGGTGCTGGACTACGACGGGCTGCGCGGCATCGACGACGACAAGCTGAAGCTGTTCTGACCCCCTCGCCGGCCGGTCAACCGGCCGGCGGAGGCGCTGGAGTGGGCGTCGTCGGGCTCGGCGAGCCCGGCGACGTCGCCGTCCCGGAAGGGGTCGGGCTCGGGGGCTGGGTCGCCGTCGGAGAGGTCGCGGACGGGGACGGACTGGGGTCCCCGGTCGGCTGGGTGGTGCCGCCACCTGTCGACCCGCCCGTGGACCCACCGGTCGTCCCACCACCACTCGTACCGCCTGCGGCACCGCCCGTGCCGCCCGCGGTGCCGCCCCCGGGGGGCTGCGGCGGGTTGGGGGCCTGGGTCTGCGGCGGCGTGGTGCCGGTGCTCGCCCCCGGGCTCGGCGAACCGCTCGGCTTCTTCGAGGCCGAGGCCGAACCCGAGGCCGACGGCGAGCCGGAGGGCGTCCGGGAGGCCGTGGTGCCCGTGCTCGGCACCGTACCCGCCGACGACTGCTCCACGACCGGCCCGCCCGTCGCTCCGGTGGCCGGCAACGTCACCGGCGAGGAGGCCCCGGAGGCCGACGGCCGGGGCGGGGAGGGACGCGGCGAGGCGTCGGCCTCGGGCAGCGTGGAGCCGTCGTCGCTGCTGCTGTGCGGGTCGTTGCCCCGGTCCTCCCCGGCCACCGTCAGCCCCACCGCCGTCCCGAGCACGCCCAGCGCCAGCACCGCCGCCGAAGCGGCGATGACCGTCCGCCGGCTCCGGCCCGGGCCCGCCGCCGCGGCGCCGATCCGCAGCGGCACCCGCGCGATGGCCCGGATCACGGGCCTGCGGGCCGAGGCCGGGCCCGCGGACGCCGCGGCCGGGAGCTGACGGCCGTCGGCCCGCAGCAGGTCGAGCATCCGGCCCGCCGCGGCCACCCCGCGCACCTCGCCGAGCTCGGACCGCAGCACCAGCACGGCCTCCAACTCGACGACGGCCCGCCCGGGTTCACGGACGCAGAGGGCGTACACACCCAGCTCGTGCCGGAACCACGCCTCGTCGGCCCCGGCGCCGGTCCGCCGGGCCGCCTCCAGGCCGAGCTCCAGCGCCCGTTCCCAGGCCCCCCAGCGCAGCGCCAGGGCCAGTGCGGGGGCCGCCGCCCGGGCCAGCCGCCGCACCGAGTCGTGCCGCCCGGCGGCCCGGTCGGCGAGCAGCACGCCGATCACCACCTCGGCCTCGGCCGCGATCTGCGGCAGCGAGACCGAGGAGTGCCCGACCCACCAGGAGAAGTGCTGGGCGGCGCCGTCCACGGTGTCCCGGGCCGGCCAGTGCGGGGCGAGCAGTTCCAGCGCCCCGGCGGTCAGCCGGTGATGGCCGCCGATCGAGACCACGAGCCCGGCGTCGGCGAGTTCGGCGAGCGCGCTCTCGCCCTGGCCGACGTCGATCAGGGCGGGCAGGTGCGGGGCGGTCGGGCACTCGCCGCCGAGGGCCACCGCGAGCCTCAGGACGGCCTGCGCGGTCTCGCTCAGGCCCTCGGCCAGCCGGACGGCGGGGAGAGTGGACTCGGCGACCGAGGGCAGCGGCACGGTGCCCCGCAGCGCCGCCTCGCGGACCGCCGGGTCGGGGTCGTGGACGGGCTCCCGGACGGCGCCGAAGACGTCCATCCGGTCCTCCTCGGCGGCCACCAGCGCGTCCACCGCGACGTCCCGCTGCCGCAGCAGCGCGGCGGCCTGGACGAAGCGCAGCGGCAGGCCCTCGGACTCGAACCAGAGGTCCACCGCCCACGCCTTCTCGGCCGCGTCCAGGGGCCGTCCGGCCAGCCGGGCGGCGAGGGCCAGGCAGGCGGACCGCGAGAGGCCGGCCACCAGGTGGTCCTGGAGCCGGGAGTCGGCCGGGAGCAGCGGGCCGTCGGCGGCGGAGGAGATCAGGAAGGCGCAGTCGGGGGCGGTGGCGAGCAGTGCCTCCAGCTCGGCGCCGTCGGGTTCGACCTCGTCGATGACGACGATCGCGCCGACCCCGGCGAGATGCTCGGCGAGCTGGCCCGGGTCGGGGCGGAAGCCGGGGGCGTGGTGGGTCGCGGCGAAGAGCTCCTGGAGCAGGTCGGCGGCGGTGCGCCGGTGGCCGCGGAGCTGGACCACGCCGCCGGGGGCGAGGTCTCCGGCGGCCGCGGCGACGGCCGACAGCAGGGCGCTGCGGCCGGAGCCGGCCTGGCCGACCAGGCGTATCGAGCGCCCCTCGGCGAGCAGGCCGAGCAGCTGGGCGATGTCGGCCTCGCGGTCGAGCAGCGGAAGGTCGGCGGGGCCGGCGCCGAGCGCGAGCGGGCCGACCTGGCGGCCGGGGTCGCCGGCCGGGCCGCGGGCGGGTGTTCCCGGCCCGGTCCGGCGGGGGCGGGGGCGCCACTCCTCGGGGCAGGGCCGGACCTCGGACCCCTCGGGGCCGCCGACGCCCACCAGCAGTCCGCCGGAGACGAGTTCACCGCTCCGGGTGCGCACGGACTCCTGCCGGAAGTCCCCGGTTGGCTGTGCCACGTTCTGCTCCGCCCCACGCTCGCGCCGTCGCCCCGGGCCGGCCGGGTCGTCCGCGACCGAGGGCCGGGCCCCGGCGGCCGTTTCCTGACGCCAGACTCTCGCACATCCGCGGCCGCCCGCGCAGCGTCGCGCCGTCACCGGCCGCCCGGCGCAAGGGATCGCGGGGCCCGGGGGCCGGTGGCGGGGACCGCCGGGGAGGTCAGAGGGCGGGCAGGGTGGCGCCGAGGGGTTCGACGGTGACGCCCTCGACGGCGAGGATGCGGTGCAGCCGGGTGGCCACCAGGAGGCGCTGGAGCTGGGCCGGGACGGAGCGGAGCACCAGCCGGCGGCCGATCCGGCCGGCCCGGCGGTGGGTGCCCATGATGACGCCCAGTCCGGTGGCGTCCCAGAACTCCAGCCGGCCGAGGTCGAGCACGAGGTCGCCGAAGCCGCCGTCGACGGCCTGGTGCAGCCGCGCCCGCACGTCGGCGGCGGTACGCACGTCGAGGCGGCCTTCGAGGGCCAGCGCGGCGTGGTTGCCGGTGATGCGCATGCTCTCCTCCTCCGCGGGGCGGGCCCGGCGTGCCGGGGCGGACCGGGTTCGGCGCCGGTCCTGGCGGTCGGTGCCGCCGGGTGTCGGTGGCTGGGTGGGTGTCGGTGGGTACGGGTGCCGCCGGCGGTGCCGGGTCGGGGGCGGTGACGCTCCGGGCGCCGACCGGGCCCTGCGGCCCCCGCGCGCCGGCCCCGGACGGAATGCCGGGTTCCCCGTCATCCATCTGACGGCGAGCCGGGCCCTCGGGTTGCTGGTTCCGGCCGGATCTGAAGCAACTTCACTCGTCCGAGGGAATATACGCAGGAACTCTCCATACTTACGCTCGATTACCGCCCAAATCACCCGTCTGCGGCACCGGCGTGAGGAAACTCACCAGGCCCGGTGGGGCGGGCCGCGCGGTGGTGGGACCGCGCGGCCCGTCCCCTCCCTCGGCTCAGCCGGCGGCGGTCACTTGCCCGGGTACGGGTAGAACCCGCGGCCGCTCTTGCGGCCCAGGTCACCGGCGGTGACCATGCGCGCCATGATCTCCGGGGCGGCGAACTTCTCGTCCTGGGTCTCGCTGTAGATGTTGTGCGCGGCGTGCAGCAGGATGTCCACGCCGGTCAGGTCGGCGGTCTCCAGCGGGCCCATCGGGTGGCCGAAGCCGAGCCGGCAGGCGGTGTCGATGTCCTCGGCGCTGGCGACGCCCGACTCGTAGAGCTTGGCGGCCTCGACGACCAGGGCGGTGATCAGGCGGGTGGTGACGAAACCGGCCACGTCGCGGTTGACCACCACGACGTCCTTGCCGACGCCCTCGGCGAAGGCCCGGACGGTGGCGAGCGTCTCGTCGCTGGTCTTGTAACCGCGGACCAGCTCGACCAGCTTCATCAGCGGCACCGGCGAGAAGAAGTGCACGCCGACGACGGACTCGGGGCGCGAGGTGGCGGCGGCGATCCGGGTGATCGGGATGGCGGAGGTGTTGGAGGCGAGCACCGCGCCCTCCTTGGCGATCTTGTCGAGCTCCTTGAAGACGCCTTCCTTGACCTCCAGCTGCTCGAACACCGCCTCGACCACGATGTCCGCCCCGGCGACGGCGCCGAGGTCGGTGGTGGTGGTGATCCGGCCGAGCGCCGCCTCGGCGTCCTCGGCGGTGAGCCGGCCCTTGGCGACGAACTTGTCGTACGAGGCGCGGATGCCGTCGAGACCGCGGCGCAGCGCCTCCTCGGTCACGTCGCGCAGGACCACCGGGTGCCCGGCCTGCGCGGAGACCTGGGCGATGCCGGCGCCCATCAGGCCGGCCCCGATCACGGCGATCTGCTTGCTGGACGCACTGCTCATGGCTTGGTCTCCCGATGCCGTCGTCGCCCTGGTGGGCGGGCCCTGAAGGCGGCTCAAGGCAGGGGTCACCCACCGAGCCGCATCACTCATGGGCCGGACTTTAATGCCGATCCGGCGCCCGTGGTGGTATCCGGGGGTGTGATCTGCGACAGACCTGAGCAAGCGAGAAGGTCGGTTGATCAGATCGATCCGACCGGTCAGATCATCAGCCCCAGATCCTGGGCCAGGATCGCCGCCTGCACCCGGCTGCGCAGCCGCAGCTTGGCCAGGATCCGGCTGACATGGGTCTTGGTGGTCGCCTCCGCCATCTCCAGCCGCCCGGCGATCTCACCGTTCGACAGCCCGGCGCCGATACAGGCCAGCACCTCGCGCTCGCGCGGCGTCAGGCCGTCCACCGCCGCCCGCACCTCCGGTCCCACCCGCCGCTCCGGACGGGCGAAGGTCCCGATCAGCCGGCGGGTCACCGAGGGCGCCAGCATGCCGTCCCCGCGCGCCACCGTGCGGATGCCGTCGACCAGGGCGTCCGCCTCCAGGTCCTTCAGCAGGAACCCGGCCGCCCCGGCCCGCAGCGCCCCGTAGACGTACTCGTCCAGGTCGAAGGTCGTCAGCACCAGGACCTGCGCCGCGCCGGCCGCCACCACCTGGCGGGTCGCCGAGACCCCGTCCAGCCGCGGCATCTGCACATCCATCAGGACCACGTCGGGCCGCAGCTCCAGCGCCAGCCGGACCGCCTCCTCGCCGTCCGCCGCCTGCCCGACCACCTCCAGGTCCGGCTCGGCCCGCAGGATCATCACCAGCGCCGCCCTGACCGCCGCCTGGTCCTCCGCGACCAGCACCCGGATCGTCATGCCCGTCCCACCCCTTCCTCGGTCGTCTGATCCCTCGGCAGCACCGCGCGCACGCTCCAGCTCCCGTCGGCCGGCCCGGCCTCGAAACTGCCGCCCAGCAGCGAGGCCCGCTCCGCCATGCCGACCAGCCCGGCCCGAGCGCCCGGCAGCGCCTGCCCGGCCCCGCTCCGGAACGGGCTGTCGACCCGGATCCGCAGCTCCTCGGCCCGGAAGTCCAGCAGCACCCGGACCTCTCCGGGGCCGGCGTGCTTGAGCGCGTTGGTCAGCGACTCCTGCACGATCCGGTACGCCGCCAGCCCGACCGGCACCGGCAGCGCCCCGCGCTCGCCCTGCTCGGCCAGCTCGAAGTCCAGCCCGACGTCCCGCCCGGCCGCCCGGGCCTTGGCGAGCAGCGCGTCCACCGCCGACAGGTCCGGCGCGGCGTAGGACTCGTCGGCCTCGCCGCCGCCGCTGTCCCGCAGCAGTCCGACGATGCGGCGCATTTCGGCCAGCCCCTGAACGCTGTTCTCGCGGATGACGCCCAGCACCTCCAGCACCGGATCGTCGACCGCCCGGCCCTGACGGCGCGCCAGCGACTGCGCCCCGGTCGCGTGGATCGCGATCGCGGACAGGTGGTTGGCCACCACGTCGTGCAACTCGCGGGCCATCCTGGACCGTTCGGCGACCACCGCCTCGCGCCGGTCCATCTCCGAGAGCAGCGCGGTCTGCTCCGCCCGCAGCCGTTGGGACTCCGCCTCCTGCCGGTGCTTGCGCACAATGTCGGCGCTCCACAGCGGGCCCAGGAAGACCAGGGTGGTGATCACGACCACCGCGACCGCCGTCCCGGTGTCGCTGTACACGAAGGTCAGGGTGGTCAGCACCAGCACCGAGGCGGTGCCGGTGACGTGCAGGACCGGCGACATCCGCCGGGGCCCGTACACCACCGCCGCGTAGAGCAGGTCGGTGTACATCATGGTGGTCGCCAGCAGGGCGCCGGAGAAGATGCTGCCGGCGAAGACCAGTCCGCCGAGGACGGCGATGGTGATCGGCCTGGTCCGCCGGACCAGCTCCAGGGCCGCCATCGCCAGCAGCGCCGGCAGCACCTGCCAGCGCGGGATGGACGAGGACTGGTCGTACACCTGGAAGGCGATCAGCAGCAGTCCGCCGAGCAGCCCGGCCAGCGCGATCGAGGCATCGACCTGCCGCGGGGTGGGTGTGGGTCTGCGCACGACCCCATCAGATCATCCCCGGCCCCGCGGCCGACTCCGGAGCCGGGAGGAGTCCGGCTACATCGAAAGGTGCAGCCCGGGACCGTCCCCGCCGACGACGCGCGCGCGGAGGTCGCCCGGGGAGGCTGGAAGCGTCGTCGAGAGCTGGAGCACACCATGATCGTCACCCTTGTCCTCGCCGCCGAGGTCGCCTTCTGGGTGGTTCTCGCACTGGGCCTGGCCGCCCGCTACCTGCTGCGGTGGCGGAAGGTGAGCACCGTCCTGCTGGTCGGGCTGCCCGTGATCGACCTGGCGCTGTTCCTGCTCACCTTCCTCGACCTGCGCGGCGGCGCCACCGCCTCCTGGACGCACGCGCTCGCCGCGAGCTACCTGGGCTTCTCGGTCGGCTACGGACCGTCCGTGGTCCGCTGGGCCGACGACCGGTTCCAGCACCGCTTCGGCGGCGGGCCGAAGCCACTGCCCGCGCCCAAGTACGGCACCGAGCGCGCCCGGCACGAGTGGGCGATCTGCCGGCGCACCCTGGTCTCGGTGGCGATCACGATCACCCTGATCACCGCGCTGAAGCTGTTCACCGACGCCACCGGGACCGGCGTGTTCGACCAGTGGTACTGGCGGCTGGGCATCGCCGCGGTGGTGAACACCGTAATCGCCACGAGCTACACCCTCTGGCCGAAGCAGCCGCCGGCCGACGCGATCGTCGAGGACGGCCGGATCGTCGGCCGGCACTACCCGGGGCAGCCCTGAGGCGTGCCTCAGCGGTTCTCGCCCGGCACCCAGAGCACGTCCCCGCGCTCCTTGTTGGCGGCCCGGGCCAGGATGAACAGCAGGTCGGACAGCCGGTTGAGGTACTTGGCGGTCAGCGGGTTGACAGTGTCCCCGTGGGTCTCGATCGCCGCCCAGGTGGCCCGCTCGGCCCGCCGCACCACGGTGCAGGCCAGGTGCAGGTACGCGGCGCCGGGGGTGCCGCCGGGGAGGATGAAGCTGCGCAGCTTCTCCAGCTCCGCCAGGTAGTGGTCGCAGTCAGTCTCCAGCTTGTCGATGTAGGACTGCTCGACCCGGAGCGGCGGGTACTTGGGATCCTCCACCACCGGGGTGGCCAGATCGGCGCCGACGTCGAAGAGGTCGTTCTGCACCCGGGTGAGCACGGCGGCCACGTCGTCCGGCAGCGCCCCGGCGGCGATCGCCACGCCGATCGCGGCATTGGCCTCGTTGGTGTCCGCGTAGGCGACCAGCCGGGGATCGGTCTTGGTCGTGCGGCTCATGTCGCCGAGCGCCGTGGTGCCGTCGTCGCCGGTACGGGTGTAGATGCGCGTCAGATTGACCATGCGGCCACCCTAGCCGGGCCGGTTAGGCGGCGTTAACCCCTGCCCGTCGCCACGCGACGTCGACCTCCCCCACCCCGAGGGTCCGTCGCCACGACGTCGACCTCCCCCAGCCTCCGGCCGGGGGGACCCCCACCCCGAGGGTCCGTCGCCGCGACGTCGACCTCCCCCAGCCTCCGGCCGGGGGGACCCCCACCCCGAGGGTCCGTCGCCGCGACGTTGACCTCCCCCAGCCTTTGGCCGGGGGGACCCCCACCCCGGGGGTCCGTCGCTACGCGACGTTGACCCTCTGCCCGGGCGGGGCGGCTTCGAGCCAGGCGAGGAAGCCGGTGAGCGCGTCCTCGCTCATGGCGAGCTCCAGCGGGGCGCCTTCGTGCAGGCAGCGCAGGACGACCGAGCCGGAGAGCAGGGCGAGCTCCTCCTGCCCCTCCGGGTAGCGCCGGCCCAGCACCTCGATCTCCCGGCGCGGCAGCACCTTGCGGGGGCGCGGGGCGTAGGAGAAGACCCGGAACCACTCGATGGAATCACCGCTGTACCGGCCGATACCAAAAACCCACCCCTTGCCATCGGTCTGGGGGACCGGGGCCGAGGTGGGTTTGCCGTTCTCGTCGAGGTCGGGCTGCGTGGAGGCGTCGACCGGCATTTTGAGCCGGTAACTGCAGTCGAAGGTGCCGCCCACCCGCTGGATCACACGGCGGCGTACCGCGAACGCGACCAACCCGATCACTCCGAGCGCCACGACCGCCGCACACACCACAAGGGCGAGGACCATGCTCACCTACCTCCTCGCTACCCGCGTTCCCCGTTCGGCCGTACCAGGCGACCGCGTTGACCTACCAACTGAGACGACAGTCCCGGGGTCACGCTCACGCGTCCCCGGGACCGTCGGTCGACCCCGCTCAGGCGGGGTCCGGCACGATCAGGCGCGGGCCTTGAGGCCGCGCGCCGCGAAGAGCCGGACCTCGGCACGCCGCTCGGCGTGCTCGTCCAGGTCGGACTTGGCCTTGTCCAGTGCGCGCTCGGCGCGCGCGACGTCGATCTCGTCCGCCAGCTCGGCGATCTCCGCGAGCAGAGACAGCTTGTTGTCGGCGAAGGAGATGAAGCCGCCGTGGACAGCGGCGATCACGGTGCCGCCGTCCGTGGTGCGGATGGTGACCGGACCGGTCTCCAGCACGCTCAGCACCGGGGTGTGACCCGGCATGATGCCGGTGTCACCGGAGGCCGTACGGGCGACGACGATGGTGGCCGCACCGGACCACACCTTGCGGTCGGCTGCGACCAGCTCGACGTGCAGCTCAGCCAACGTGGGCTCCTAGGCTCATGCAACGCCCGATTACTCGGGAGTTTCGGTAAGAATAACGGGCCCGCGCCCCCGGCATGAAACCGGCGGCACGGATTTGACCGGAATCACAGCCGATGCGACGCGAGGGGTGGGTCCCAGGGCTGGGGCCCACCCCTCGCGATCACGCTCGGCTGCTACCGGCCGCGACTACTTCTTCGCGAGCTCGGCGGCGTTGCGCTGGAGGTCCTCGATGCCACCGCACATGAAGAACGCCTGCTCCGGGACGGAGTCGTACTTGCCGTCCGCGATCGAGTTGAACGCCTCGATGGTCTCGGACAGCGGCACGGTCGAACCCTCGACACCGGTGAACTGCTTCGCCACGTAGGTGTTCTGCGAGAGGAAGCGCTCGATGCGACGGGCACGGTGGACCGTGATCTTGTCCTCCTCCGACAGCTCGTCCATACCGAGGATGGCGATGATGTCCTGGAGGTCCTTGTACTTCTGCAGGATCCCCTTGATACGGATGGCCGTCTCGTAGTGGGTCTGCGCGATGTACCGCGGGTCGAGGATGCGGGACGTGGAGTCCAGCGGGTCGACGGCCGGGTAGATGCCCTTCTCCGAGATCGGGCGCGACAGAACGGTCGTCGCGTCCAGGTGGGCGAAGGTGGTGGCCGGGGCCGGGTCGGTCAGGTCGTCCGCGGGGACGTAGATCGCCTGCATCGAGGTGATCGAGTGACCGCGGGTCGAGGTGATGCGCTCCTGGAGGAGGCCCATCTCGTCGGCCAGGTTCGGCTGGTAGCCCACCGCGGAGGGCATACGGCCGAGCAGGGTCGACACCTCGGAACCGGCCTGGGTGAACCGGAAGATGTTGTCGATGAAGAGGAGCACGTCCTGCTTCTCGACGTCACGGAAGTACTCCGCCATGGTCAGCGCGGAGAGCGCGACCCGCAGACGGGTGCCCGGCGGCTCGTCCATCTGGCCGAAGACCAGCGCGGTCTTGTCCAGAACGCCCGAGTCGACCATCTCGTCGATGAGGTCGTTGCCCTCACGGGTACGCTCGCCGACGCCGGCGAAGACCGACACACCACCGAAGTTCTCGGCGACGCGGTAGATCATCTCCTGGATCAGAACGGTCTTACCGACACCGGCACCACCGAACAGACCGATCTTGCCACCGGTCACGTACGGGGTGAGGAGGTCGATGACCTTGATGCCGGTCTCGAACATCTCGGTCTTGGACTCGAGGTCCTTGAAGTCGGGGGCCTTGCGGTGGATCGGCCACCGGACCTTGACCTGCGACTCGAACTCGTCCTTGTCGACGTTCAGCACCTCACCGAGGGCGTTGAACACCTTGCCCTTGGTGATCTGGCCGACCGGCACCGAGATGGCCGCACCGGTGTCGGTGACCTGCGAACCGCGGACCAGGCCGTCGGTCGGCTGCATCGAGATGCCGCGGATCAGGCCGTCGCCGAGGTGCTGGGCGACCTCGAGGGTGAGGATCTTCTTGCCGCTGCCGTCGGGGTTGTCCACCTCGACGTGCAGGGCGTTGAACATGTTCGGGATCGCGTCGACGGGGAACTCCACGTCGACGACCGGGCCGATGACCCGCGCGACGCGGCCCGTCGCCGTGGTCGGCTCAACAGTGGTAGTCATACTCATTCGCTCCCGCGGCTCGCGTCAGCGAGCGCGTTGGCGCCACCGACGATCTCGCTGATTTCCTGGGTGATCTCGGCCTGACGGGCCGAGTTGGCAAGCCGCGTGAGCGACTTGATGAGCTCGCCGGCGTTGTCCGTCGCGCTCTTCATCGCGCGGCGGCGGGCGGCGTGCTCGGAAGCGGCCGACTGCAGCAGCGCGTTGTAGATCCGGCTCTCCACGTACCGCGGCAGCAGCGCGTCGAGGACGCCCTCCGCCGACGGCTCGAAGTCGTAGAGCGGGAAGATCTCCGTCTTCGCCGCCGACTCCTCGCCGACCCGGACCTCGTCGAGCTTCAGCGGCAGCAGGCGCGCCTCGACGGCGGTCTGCGTCAGCATCGACTCGAACTTGGTCGAGATCACGTGGACCTCGTCGACCCCGCCGGTCTCGGCCGTGAACGCCTCGATCAGCGCGGCGGACACCAGCTTGGCGTCGCCGTAGGTCGGCTTGTCGGAGAAGCCCGTCCACGACTCCGCGACCGTGAGGTCACGGAAGCCGTAGTAGGAGACACCCTTGCGGCCGACCGCGTACGTCACCACGTCCTTGCCCTCGGACCGCAGGCGCTCGGCGAGCGCCAGCGAAGCCTTGATGGCGTTGGACGAGTAGCCGCCCGCCAGACCGCGGTCCGCCGTGATCAGCAGGACGGCGGCACGGGTGGCGTTCGGGTTCTCGCTGGTGAGCGAGTGCTTGGCGTTGGACCGGGTGGCCACCGCCGTCACCGCCCGGGTGAGCTCATCGGCGTACGGGGTGGAGGCGGCCACCGCGCGCTGCGCCTTACCGATGCGCGCCGCGGAGATCATCTCCATCGCCTTGGTGATCTTCTTCGTCGCGGTGACAGAGCGGATCCGGCGCTTGTAGACCCGAAGCTGTGCTCCCATGGGTCGTTACGTCCTTTCCCTCGCTACCGGACTCAGGCCTGCTCGGAGAGCAGCTTGCCGTCAGCGGTCTGGTACCCCTGCTTGAACTCGCCGATCGCGGCGGTCAGCGCGTCGACGGTGCCGTCGGCCAGCAGACCGGTCTCGACGATGCCGGCGAGCAGGTCCTTGTGCTGCAGGCGCACGTAGTCCAGGAACTCGCGCTCGAAGCGGCGGATCTCGGCGACCGGGACGTCGTCCAGCTTGCCGGTGGTACCGGCCCAGATGGAGACGACCTGCTCCTCGACCGGGAACGGCTGGTACTGGCCCTGCTTCAGCAGCTCGACCATGCGCGCACCGCGCTCCAGCTGGGCCTTGGAGGCCGCGTCCAGGTCGGAGCCGAAGCCGGCGAAGGCTTCCAGCTCACGGTACTGGGCGAGGTCCAGACGCAGACGGCCGGCGACCGAGCGCATGGCCTTGATCTGGGCGGAGCCACCGACGCGGGAGACCGAGATACCGACGTTCACGGCCGGGCGGATGCCGGCGTTGAACAGGTCGGATTCCAGGAAGCACTGGCCGTCGGTGATCGAGATGACGTTGGTCGGGATGTACGCCGACACGTCGTTGGCCTTGGTCTCGATGATCGGAAGACCGGTCATCGAGCCGCCGCCGAGCTCGTCGTTCAGCTTCGCGCAGCGCTCCAGCAGACGCGAGTGCAGGTAGAAGACGTCGCCCGGGTACGCCTCGCGGCCCGGCGGGCGGCGCAGCAGCAGGGAGACGGAACGGTATGCCTCGGCCTGCTTCGACAGGTCGTCGAAGATGATCAGGACGTGCTTGCCGTCGTACATCCACTCCTGGCCGATGGCGGAGCCGGTGTACGGAGCGAGGTACTTGAAGCCGGCCGGGTCGGAGGCGGGAGCGGCCACGATGGTGGTGTACTCCAGCGCGCCGGCCTCCTCCAGGGCGCCACGGACGGACGCGATGGTGGAGCCCTTCTGGCCCACGGCGACGTAGATGCAGCGGACCTGCTTCTCCGGGTCGCCCGAGCGCCAGTTGTCGCGCTGGTTGATGATCGTGTCGACAGCGACCGCGGTCTTGCCGGTCTGGCGGTCGCCGATGATCAGCTGGCGCTGGCCGCGGCCGATCGGGGTCATCGCGTCGATGGCCTTGATACCGGTCTGCAGCGGCTGCTTGACCGACTTGCGGGCCATGACGCCCGGGGCCTGCAGCTCCAGGGCGCGGCGACCGGTGGCGGCGATGTCGCCCAGACCGTCGATCGCGTTGCCCAGCGGGTCCACGACGCGGCCGAGGTAGCCGTCGCCGACCGGCACGGAGAGGACCTCGCCGGTGCGGCGCACCGTCTGACCCTCCTCGATGCCGCCGAACTCACCGAGGATGACGACACCGATCTCGCGGGTGTCGAGGTTCAGCGCGAGGCCGAGCGTGCCGTCCTCGAACTTCAGCAGCTCGTTCGCCATGACCGAGGGCAGGCCCTCGACATGCGCGATGCCGTCCGCCGCGTCAGTGACCGTGCCGACCTCTTCCACAGAGGCGGCGTCCGGCTGGTACGACTGGACAAAGTCGGCCAGCGCGTCCCGGATCTCCTCCGGACGGATCGTAAGCTCCGCCATCAGGCTTCCCTGCTCTCCTAGTTTGCGATCCTCGGCCCGCCATTGAGGGCCGCAAGTGCTCGACTCTCGGCCGGGTCGTATGAACCGGCCGTACGTTTTGCCGACTCCGATGGGAGCCGGTTCCCCGACCGAGGGTCGGATGTGCTGCTTCGGTGCTCAGCCTTCGAGGCTCAGCCTTCGAGGACCTGGCGAGCGCCTTCGAGGCGGCTCGACACGGTGCCGTCGATGATCTCGTCACCGATCTGCACCCGGACACCGCCGACGACCTCGGGGTCGACATCGATGTTCAGGTGGACCTGGCGGCCGTACAGCCGGCCGAGGGCGCCCGAGAGGCGGTCCTTCTGGCTGTCCGACAGCGGCACCGCGGTGGTGACCTGGGCCACCATGCGATCGCGCCGGGCGGCGGCGAGCTTGGAGTAGGACTCCAGGCCCTGCTCCAGGCTACGTCCACGCGGGTTGTTGACGAGGCTGGTGACCAGCCGCACGGTGCCCGCGTTGGCGCGGCCGCCGAGCAGCTTCTTGATCAGGCCCGCCTTGGCGACGGCGCCCGCCTTGGGCTCGGTCAGCGCGGCGCGCAGCTCGTGCGAGCCGCTCACCACCCGGCCGAACCGGAAGAGCTCGTCCTCGACGTCGTCCAGGGCGCCGGCCCTGTCGGCGGCGATGACCTCGGCGTACGCGGCCAGCTCCTCCACGGCGTCGACCAGGTCACGGCCACCCGACCAGCGGGAGCGGACCAGGCCGGAGACCAGGTCGACCGTCTCGCCGGAGACCTGGCCGGCCAGCAGCGAGGAGACCAGCTGCGCCTTGTCCTGACCCGACCGGGACGGGTCGGTCAGGATCCGGCGCAGCGAGACCTCGCGGTCCAGCAGGCCCGTGACGGCGGTGAACTCCTCGGCGATCCGGGCCGGGTCCACCGCAGTGGAATCGGTCAGGCTCTCCAGGTTCTGCCGCCCGGCGGCGAGGGCCTCACGGCTGGCGCCGATCACTTCGCCGCACCCTGAGCAACGGCGGCCTTGGCCTCCAGCTCGTCCAGGAAGCGGTCGACGACGCCGCTCTGCCGCGCCTGGTCCTCAAGGGACTCGCCCACGATGCGGGACGCCAGCTGGGTGGCCAGCGAGCCCACGTCCTGGCGCAGGGCGGCGGTCGCCTGCTTCTTGTCGGCCTCGATCTGGGCGTGGCCGGCGGCGACGATGGCCTCGCGCTGACGCTGGCCCTCCTCGCGCATCTCGACGAGCTGGGCAGCGCCCTGCTCGCGAGCCTGCTCGACGATGCGAGCAGCCTCGTGGCGCGCCTCGGCGAGCTCGGCGCGGTACTGCTCAAGCAGGGCCTGCGCCTCGTTCTGAGCGGCCTCGGCGCGCTCCATGCCGCCCTCGATGGCATCCCGGCGCTCCGCCAGCACCTTCTCGATGCTGGGGAGGATCTTCTTGCCGAGGAGACCGAAGACGATGAAGAAGCAGAGCAGGCCGATGATGATCTCGGGCCAAGCGGGGAGGAGAGGGTTCATCTTCTCCTCGGCCGCGAGCTGAGCCGCGATGCTCATATCTGGACCTTCCTCGAATGGGTCTGCGGCGGGATTACTTGTTGCCGAAGACGAACGGCATGACGATGCCGATCAGCGCGAGGGCCTCGGTGAGCGCGAAGCCGATGAACATGTTGGAGCGGATGAGGCCGACGGCCTCGGGCTGGCGGGCCATGGCCTGGACGCCGTTGCCGAAGATCAGACCGACGCCGATGCCGGGGCCGATGGCGGCGAGGCCGTAGCCGATCGAGGCGACGGAACCGTAGACAGTGCCCTCAGCGAGGAAGCTCATTGCAGTTGTCCTTTGCAGGGTGGTGAACCGGTGGTGATTGGCCACCGGGCATTCCGGGAGGTGTGGATCGGGGCGGGCCCTGGCGGGCCCGGGCTCAGTGCGCCTCTTCGAGGGCACCGGCGATGTAGCTGCTGGCCAGCATCACGAAGATGTATGCCTGCAGGAACTGGACCAGCAGCTCGAAGGCGGTGAGGCCGACGGCGACGATGAACGAGGCCGAGCCGTACAGCGCGCCCAGGGTCGGGCTGAGCAGGTACCAGGAGGCGATGGAGAACATCACGATCAGCAGGTGGCCGGCGAACATGTTCGCGAAGGCTCGGACCGCGAGCGTGAAGGGGCGCACGAAGATGTTCGAGAAGAACTCGATCGGCACCAGGATGAACATGACCCAGCCCGGGATCCCCGACGGCCAGCAGAGGTTCTTCAGACCACCGACGAAGCCGTGGTTCTTGAAGGTCAGACCCATGTAGGTGACCCACACGACGCCCGCGAGGCCGGCCGGGAAGGCGATCGCCGCGGTCACCGGGAACTGGGCGAAGGGGATGACCGACAGGATGTTCATCAGCCAGATGATGAAGAACATCGAGACGAGCATCGGGACGTACTTCTCGCCCCGCTTGCCGATCGTCTCCAGAACGATGGAGCGCTTGACGAAGTCGTAGCCGATCTCACCGACCAGCTGCAGCTTGCCGGGGACGAGCTTCGGCTTCGCGAAGGCGGCCCAGAAGAAGCCGATGACCAGGACAGCCACGATCATCGACAGCAGCATCGGCTTGTTGAACTCGAAGCTGCCGATGGTGAAAATCGGCTCGAACTGGAACTCGTTCAGACCCGGGGCCGGGAAGCCGCAGCCAGCGTCCCCGAAGTGGCAACTGCCTGAGGCGAGGGACGTGAGTTCAGCACTCACCACGGACTCCTTCGTCGTGACGCATGGTTACGGCAACCTCGGTGTGTCGGCATGGCCTGCGGCCACGGAGCGGCACTGGAACTTGATGGGTTTCTCGCCGACCCCGCGCGGCATCGCTCTGCACCACAGCGGGATCATCGAAGACTGCTCGGATCCGGGGGGCGATCGATCCGCGGTGCGGACGGACCTGGCCTCTTCCCGTACTCCGTTGTTGCGACGGACGATAGCAGTCCGTCAGTGCGGCATAAACACCGCCCCCCTCGTTGGGGGGACAGTGGGCCGTCGTCACTGTTGACGCCCCTTGTCCGAAGGCTTCTCGGCCTTGTTTTCGGAGGTGTCGGTCTCGACGTAGAAGGTCTTGGCCTTGAGGAAGCCGCGGACCTGGAAGCCGGTCCAGATCAGTACGCAGCCCAGCAGGGTGAAGGCGAAAGCCTGCCGGTTGAAGAGCTCGGTGTTCTTGAAGACCGCCAGCACGATGCCGACCAGCAGGATCTGAGTGGTGTACACCAGCAGCCCGACGGCCATCATCATCTGCGGGTTCGACCTGGTCAGCCGGTCGAGGGCGACCTGGCCGGAGGCGAAGAAGACCATCACGAGCAGAGCGCCGAGGAAGGCCCCGAGCAGGCCCTTGCCACCCGCGACGGCGAAGGAGATCGCCATCGCGATGACTCCGGCGACCGCAGTGGGGATCGCGGCGCCTCGGAGGATCCGGGCGTCGTTGGACGGCATGTCGGCAACTCCGGCGGCATGTCGAGTGGCGGGGGACGGGCACAGAACTTCGGCGGGTGACACCGGACCGGAAACCACCGCGGGCCGGCCGCTCGACGGCGAGCCCGTCGAGTGGGACCCGCCAGGGACGGAAGTCATCCACCTGTCAGGTCTTTCGGCGTGTTCTCGGTACTCGTGAACGGTATCACAAACTATTTGATGAGAGCTTTACCATGAATGTGTGGCACCTGTCACACCGATGGCCCAAGGGTGCCGCCGATCGGGTGAACCCACGTGACGTGCCCTCACCTGCCCGAACGGCCCCGGCCGTTGCCCCTAACGACCGCGGCCGTTGCCGTGCGGACGGCCGGTGATCGCGGACGACCCCTTGGGCACTCCGCCGAGCAGGCGCTTGTCCTCGGCCGACAGTTCGGCCATCGGTTCGGAGCTCGCGCGCCCGGCCGATTCGGCGGTGAGCTCGGTGCCCTCCGCCACCGGGGCGGCGGCGCGGGCGACCGGGCGACGGCGGTAGCGCGGCGGCACGAACGCCTGCACCGCGCGCGGGGCGCGGGGCCGGAACCGCGGGGTGAGCAGCACCACCAGCCCGACCAGGCAGAGCCCGGCCAGCGCGAGGACGACGGTCCGGCCGGTGTTGGTGACCGAGAAGGCGACGGTCCCGAAGGCGATCAGCGCGGCCCAGAAGTACATGATCAGTACGGCGCGGCTGTGCGAGTGGCCGACCTGGAGCAGTCGGTGGTGCAGGTGCCGCTTGTCGGCGGCGAACGGGGACTGGCCCGCCCAGGTGCGGCGGACCACCGCGAGCAGCAGGTCCGCCAGCGGCAGCGCGATGACCGTCAGCGGCAGCAGCAGCGGGATGTAGATCGGCACCAGGGCGTGGGTGGCGGCGGTCTGGGAACCGAGCTCGCTGGTGATGAGGTCGGGGTCGACCCGGCCGGTGATGGAGATCGCGGCCACGGCCAGCATCAGGCCCAGCATCATCGAGCCGGAGTCGCCCATGAAGATCCGGGCCGGGTGCATGTTGTGCGCCAGGAAGCCCAGGCACATGCCGATCAGCAGCACACTGAACAGCACCGCGGGGGCGGCGTCGGTGATCGTGTAGCCGTACCAGAGCCGGTACGAGTACAGGAAGAAGGCGATCGCGGCGATGCAGACCATGCCGCCCGCCAGACCGTCCAGGCCGTCGATGAAGTTCACCGCGTTGACCATGACGACGACCAGGACCACCGAGATGACCATGCCCTGGGTCGGACTGACCGCGACCGGGCCGACGCCGGGCACCGGCAGGGTGATCACCGTGACGCCCTGCCAGACCATCACACCGGCGGCGATCATCTGGCCGCCCAGCTTCACCAGGGCGTCCACGCCCCACTTGTCGTCCAGCACGCCGAGCAGCCACATGATGCCGGCGCCGGAGAGCAGCGCGCGGATGTCGGTGCCCTGGGAGAACACCTTGCTCAGGTTGTCGAGCTGGGAGGCGACCAGGATGCCCGCGCAGAGTCCGCCGAACATCGCGATGCCGCCGAGCCGCGGCGTCGGCTCGCGGTGCACGTCACGCGCGCGGACCGGGGGCATCGCCCCCGCCGCGATGGCGAACTTCCGGACCGGGCCGGTCAGCAGATAGGTGACCGCCGCGGTGCAGAACAGGACCAGCAGATACTCACGCACCACTGGCCTCCTGCAGCGCTGTCCGACGGTTGGGTACCGAAGGTACTCCCGTGCCTGTCCGAGGTTCGAGGTGCGTCGCCACGGCACACACCTTATTGACTCCGACGCCGGGGGCACGCATCGCGGTTCGCCCTACCGGGTAGGAGATTCGAAAGCCCGGTCAGCGCCGCCCGGCGAAGGCCCGCGCGAGCTCCCCGACCCGCTCCGCCACCCGGACGTCCGTCCCCCCGGCGAGCAGCCGTCCGACCAGGGCGGCGATCTCCGCGAGCTCGGTCTCCCCCATCCCCTGCGAGGTCACGGTTCCGGTGCCGAGCCGGATCCCGGAGGCTTCGGACGGCGGCGCCGGGTCGAACGGCAGCGCGCACTTGCCGAACAGCAGCCCGGCGGCCGCGCAGCGGCGTTCGGCCTCGGCCCCGCTGACGCCGAGCGCGCCGACGTCGGCGGTCACCAGATGGGTGTCGGTCCCCCCGGTCAACGGGCGCGCTCCCGCCTCCGCGAGCCCTGCCGCGAGCACCCGGGCCCCGGCCACCGTGCGGTGGGCGTACGCCCGGAAGGCGGGCGTGGCGGCCTCGGCCAGCGCGACGGCCTTTCCGGCCACCTCGTTCATCGCGGCGCCGCCCTGGCTGAACGGGAACACCGCCCGGTCGACCCGCTCCGCCAGCTCCGCGGTGCACAGCAGCAGGCCGCCGCGCGGGCCCCGGAGCAGCTTGTGGGTGGCCGCCACGGTGACGTCCGCGTACGGCACCGGGGACGGCGCGACGCCGGCCGCGACCAGGCCGGTGGTCTGCGCGACGGAGGCCACCAGATAGGCGTCCGTCTCGTCGGCGATGGCCCGGAAGGCGGCCCAGTCGGGGTGTCTCGGGTAGGAGATGGAGCCGGCCACGATCGCCTTCGGCCGGTGCCGCAGGGCGAGTTCGCGGACCTGGTCGAGGTCGATCAGACCGTCCTCGCGGCGCACCCCGTAACCGACGAAGTCGAACCAGCGGCCGGAGAAGTTGGCCCGGGATCCGCAGCTGAGGTGGCCGCCGTGCTCCAGCGACATCGCGAGCACCACGTCGCCGGGCCGCAGCAGCGCGGCGTAGGCGGCGAGCATCGCCGCCGTGCCGGAGCGCGGCTGGACGTTGGCGTGCGGGGCGGCGAACAGCTCCCGGGCCCGGTCGATCGCCAGCAGTTCGGCGGCGTCGGCGAGCGAGCAGCCGGCGTGGTGGCGGCGGCCGGGGTAGCCCTCGGCGTACTTGTCGATCAGCGGGCCGGTGAGGGCCGCCAGCACGGCCGGGCCGGTGAGGTTCTCCCCCGCCAGCAGCTGGATCGTCCCGGCCCGCCGTTCGGCCTCGGCGGCGAGCAGGTCGGCCAGTTGGGGATCGGCCCGGAACAGGGCGGCGGAGAGCGCCTCGGGGGTCTCGACGGGGCCGGTCGCGGCATCGGTGACGGTCATGGCGGGGGCTCCCGGGCGCGTCGGGTCGGATCCCTCCAGCGTAGGACCGCCCCCGCGCCCCGGCGCGGCGGCGCGGGCCGGGGTACGCCCGGCCGTACGAAGCGGAGGACCGGGCCGGTGGCGTCACGGCACCCGATCGGCCCCGGTCGGGGCTCAGTGCGGCGCGCGGACCCCGGTGAGGGCGGTGACCACGGGGTCGACCGCGTGGAATATCTCCTCGCCGCAGTTGCGGAACATGCCGATCGGCGCGCCGTACGGGTCGTGCAGCTCGTCCGTCTCGGGGTCGGCGGCCAGCAGCCAGCCGCGGAGCGCCGCGGCGGCCCGGACCAGGGCCCGGGCGCGCTCGGTGACGTCGGCGCCGCGGCGCGGGTCCGGCAGGGTGCCCGGTTCGATCGTCCGGACCAGCCGGGTGAACTCCTTCAGCGTGAAGGTGCGCAGCCCCGCCTCGTGGCCCATGGAGATGACCTGGGCCCGGTGGTCCAGGGTCGCGGTGAGCACCAGGTCGGCCTCGACCACGTGCTCGTCCAGCAGTTCGCGGCCGGTGAAGCCGCCGCTGTCGGCGCCGTACTCGTCCAGCACCGTGGCGGCGTGGTCCTCCATGGGCGCGCCGACATGGCCCCAGGTACCGGCCGACTCGACCAGGATCCGTCCGGCCACCCGGGGGTTGAGCCGGGTGTCCAGCTCACGCCGGGTGAGCCGCTCGGCGATCGGCGAGCGGCAGATGTTGCCGGTGCAGACGTACAGGATCCGGAAGTGGTCGAGCGGCCTGGGGCCCACGCTCAGGTACGGCGATATGCCGGGCCCGGCATGGAGGGAAGCGGCCGTCAACTGCCGGCCTCCAGGTCGGGGACGACCTCCCTCAGCTGCTCGACGGAGATCGCGCCGGCCCTCAGCAGTACCGGCACCTTGCCGGTGACGTCGACGATCGACGAAGCCTGGGCGTGGTCGGCGGTGCCGCCGTCCAGGTACACCGAAATGGAGTCGCCGAGCTGCTGCTGGGCCTCGTCGCAGGTGGCCGGGGACGGGCCGCCGGTCCGGTTGGCGCTGGAGACGGCCATCGGTCCGGTGGCGTTCAGCAGTTCGATGGCGACCGGGTGCAGCGGCATCCGGACGGCGACGGTGCCGCGGGTCTCGCCGAGGTCCCAGCGCAGCGAGGGCTGGTGCTTGGCGACCAGGGTGAGCCCACCCGGCCAGAAGGCGTCGACGAGCTCCCACGCCTGCTCGGAGAAGTCCGTGACCAGGCCATGCAGGGTGGTCGGCGAGCCGACCAGGACGGGCGAGGGCATGTTGCGGCCGCGGCCCTTGGCGGCGAGCAGGGCGGCCACCGCCTCCGGGGAGAAGGCGTCCGCGCCGACCCCGTAGAGGGTGTCGGTGGGCAGCACGACGAGTTCGCCGCGGCGGACGGCCGAGGCGGCCTCACGCAGACCGGTGGCGCGGTCCCCGGCATCGGCACAGTCGTAACGGCGGCTCATCGGTGCGGTCCCCTTCCGGACGGGCTCATGGTGGTGTTCACAGCGCCGCTCCGACGCCCCGACCCTCGGTGCCCGTCGGTCACCTGGTCGGTCACAACGACGCCTTGCGGGCCGTGGTGAAGCGCGGGCGGTTGTTCAGATCGCGGTGGTCGGCGGTGTCGGTCCAGCCGGCCTCCTCGTTGAAGATCCACGGGACCTGCCCGCCCTGGGTGTCGGCGTGCTCGATCACCACGGCGCCGCCCGGGCGCAGCAGGCGGGCGGCGACGCGCTCGATGCCGCGGATGGTGTGCAGGCCGTCCTCGCCGGAGAACAGCGACATCTGCGGGTCGTGGTCGCGGGCCTCCGGTGCCACGTACTCCCACTCGGTGAGCGGGATGTACGGCGGGTTGGAGATGACCAGGTCGAAGCGGCCGTCCCAGGCGCGGTCGTCCTCGAAGGCCCGGGTGGCGTCGCCCTCGTGCAGGGTGACCCGGGCACGGTCGGGCGAAGCCTCGATGTTGCGCCGGGTGTAGGGCAGCGCGCCCTCGTCCAGCTCGAAGGCGTGGACGACGGAGCGGGGCAGTTCCTGGGCGAGGGCCAGCGCGATGGCGCCGGAGCCGGAGCAGAGGTCGACGACCAGCGGCTCGGCGACGTCCATGTCGCGGACGGCGTCTATGGCCCACTCGACCACCGACTCGGTCTCCGGGCGGGGCACGAAGACGCCGGGGCCGACCGCCAGCTCCAGGTAGCGGAAGAACGCCCGGCCGGTGATGTGCTGGAGCGGCTCACGGGCCTCCCGCCGGGAGACGGCCTCCCAGTAGCGGGCGTCGAAGTCCGCGTCCTTGACCGTGTGCAGTTGGCTGCGCCTGACGTTGTGGACGTGTGCGGCGAGCTCCTCCGCGTCGAAGCGCGGCGACGGCACGCCGGCCGCGGCCAACCGCTGGGTGGCCTGGGCCACCTCGGCGAGTAGCAGGTTCATCCGTACGACCTCTTGCTTCCGCTCTCCGGCCCCGGCGTCGGTCCCGCCGCCGCCGGTGTCAGTTCTGTTGGGCCGCGGCGAGCTTGGCCGCGGCGTCCGCGTCGACGCAGGACTGGATGACGGCGTTCAGTTCGCCGTCCAGCACCTGGTCCAGGTTGTACGACTTGAAGCCCGTCCGGTGGTCCGAGATGCGGTTCTCCGGGTAGTTGTAGGTCCGGATCCGCTCGGAGCGGTCCACCGTGCGGACCTGGCTGCGGCGCGCGTCCGAAGCCTCGCGCTCGGCCTCCTCCTGCGCGGCGGCCAGCAGCCGCGAACGCAGGATGCGCATCGCCTGCTCCTTGTTCTGCAGCTGGCTCTTCTCGTTCTGGCAGGACGCCACGATACCGGTCGGCAGGTGGGTGATCCGGACCGCGGAGTCGGTGGTGTTGACCGACTGGCCGCCCGGGCCGGATGAGCGGTACACGTCGATCCGCAGATCGTTGGCGACGATCTCGACCTCGACCTCCTCGGCCTCGGGGGTGACCAGCACGCCCGCCGCGGAGGTGTGGATGCGGCCCTGGGACTCGGTGGCGGGGACACGCTGCACGCGGTGCACGCCGCCCTCGTACTTCAGCCGGGCCCAGACGCCCTGGCCGGGCTCGGCGTTGCCCTTGGTCTTCACGGCCACCGAGACGTCCTTGTACCCGCCGAGGTCGGACTCGTTGGAGTCGATGAGCTCGGTCTTCCAGCCGATCCGCTCGGCGAACCGCAGGTACATCCGGAGCAGGTCGCCGGCGAACAACGCCGACTCCTCGCCGCCCTCACCGGCCTTGATCTCCAGAATGACGTCCTTGTCGTCGTTCGGGTCGCGCGGGACCAGCAGCAGCCGCAGCTCCTCCGTCAGCTCCTCGCGGCGGGCCTCGCCGGACTTCACCTCGGCAAGGAACTCCGGCTCCTCGGCGGCGAGTTCGCGGGCCGCCTCGATGTCCTCACCGGCCTGCCGCCAGGCCCGGAAGACCCGGGTGATCGGGGTCAGCTCGGCGTAGCGCTTGGCCAGCTTGCGGGCGTTCGCCTGGTCGGCGTGGACGGACGGGTCGGCCAGCCTCGCCTCGAGGTCGGCGTGCTCGACGAGGAGCTCTTCGACTGCCTCGAACATGGGGGTGGCCTTCTTCCCGGGGATCGGTGGGTGGGTCTGGGCGGCCGCGCGGCGCGGAGGGTGCGGGGGGACGCGAACGGCGCCGGTCCCCCATGCCCCCGGAACGAGTACGGGGGCACCGGGAACCGGCGCCGAGCGAGCGCTAGGACTTCGAGCTGTGCTGCTTGCCGAAGCGGGCCTCGAAGCGGGCGACGCGGCCACCGGTGTCGAGGATCTTCTGCTTGCCGGTGTAGAACGGGTGGCACTGCGAGCAGACCTCGGCGCGGATCTCGCCGCTCTTCTCGGTCGACCGGGTGACGAACTCGGCGCCGCAGGTGCAGGTCACGTTGGTGACCACGTACTCGGGGTGAGCGTTGGACTTCAAGGGATTCTCCTAGGTTCGGGAGGGCACCGGGTCGGCGGCGGGGACGCCGCTCGTGAACCGGGACCGACGGACCAGTCTGCCAGGACCGGCCGCTTCTTCCCAAACCGGGGGGCGCCCGGGGATATTCCGGGCACCGCCGGAGCCCGCCCGCGTCCCGTCCCGGGCCGTCCCGGGCCGGGCGCGGGCCCGGCCGGAGCTCAGCCGCGCCGGGCGGGGGCGGTCGCCGGTGCCGTCGCGGGCGCCTTCGTCGGGGCCGTGGGGGCGGTCTGGGCGGGGTTCGACGGCTGGGCGGCGGTCACCGCCTCGGGCACCGGCCGGTCGGCCTTCAGGGCCGCCCACAGCTGGTCCGCCTGGGGCTGCAGCTCGACCACCCGGTCCGGGTCGCCGGGGGCGGCCGTCACCGGCAGGGTGACCATGCCGAGCTGGTCCGGCCCGATCCCCTTGAGCTGCTCGGCCAGGCCGACCAGGGAGTTCACCGAGGCGAGCGCGGAGTCGGTGGTGATCGAGCGGGTCAGGGTGTCGCCGACCGACCAGAGCTTCACCGGGTTGGTCAGCAGCCCCACCCCGCCGGCCTGCTTGAGCAGCGAGCGCACCATCTGCTTCTGCAGCTCGATCCGGCCGAGGTCGCTGCCGTCGCCCACGCCGTGCCGGGTGCGGACGAAGGCGAGCGCCTGCTTGCCGTCGAGGTGGTGCTCGCCGGGCTGGAGGTCGAGGCCGCTGTCCTTGTCGTGGATGGCCACGGTGGTGGTCACGGTGGCGCCGCCGACGGCGTCCACGAGCCGGGCGAAGCCGGCGAAGTCCACCTCGACGTAGTGGTCCATCCGCAGCCCGCTGAGCTGCTCGACGGTCTTCACCGCGCAGGCCGCGCCGCCGGCCTCGTAGGCGCTGTTGAACATCGCGCGCTTGGCGGCCGGCACCGCCCGGCCCTGCCGGTCGGTGCACTCGGGGCGCGGGACGAGGGTGTCGCGGGGTATGGAGACCACATCGGCGCGGGAGTGGTCCTGGTTGACGTGCAGCACCATCGCGGTGTCCGAGCGGGCGGTGCCGCCGGTGTCGCCGCCGGCCAGGTCGGCGTTGCCGCCGGCCCGCGAGTCCGAGCCCAGCACCAGCAGGTTGAACGAGCCGTCGGTGGCCGTGGGGGGACGGGAGGTGCCGAGCCGGGCGTTGATGTCGACGCTCTTGATGTTGCCGTCCAGCCGCAGGTAGGCGTACCCGGCGGCCCCGGCGCCGAGGACGACGAGCGCGGCGGACCCGCAGGCGGCCGCGCGCAGGAGCTTGCGGCGGCGGCTCGGGACCCTCTTGTGTTCGGCCATACGGTCCAGAATAAATCGGACAAGCTGCTTGAAAGACCCCAGACTGTCCCAAGTCTGGAACAACCCCGGGCCCGGAACGCGGCGAGCCCCGGGCCGCTCGCGCGGGCCGGGGCTCGTCCGTGGACCGAGGAAGGTCAGTCGCCGGACCCGGGGGTCGTCTTGGCGATCTGCATCAGGAACTCGGCGTTGCTCTTGGTCTGCTTCATCTTGTCCAGCAGCAGCTCGATCGCCTGCTGCGAGTCGAGCGCGTGCAGCACCCGGCGCAGCTTCCAGACGATGGCGAGCTCCTCGCCACCGAGCAGGATCTCCTCCTTGCGGGTGCTGGAGGCGTCCACGTCGACGGCCGGGAAGATGCGCTTGTCCGAGAGCTTCCGGTCGAGCTTGAGCTCCATGTTGCCGGTGCCCTTGAACTCCTCGAAGATCACCTCGTCCATCCGCGAGCCGGTCTCGACCAGCGCGGTGGCCAGGATGGTCAGCGAGCCGCCGTTCTCGATGTTGCGCGCGGCACCGAAGAACTTCTTCGGCGGGTACAGCGCGGTCGAGTCGACACCACCGGACAGGATGCGGCCGGAGGCCGGCGCCGCCAGGTTGTAGGCGCGGCCCAGACGGGTGATCGAGTCCAGCAGGATCACCACGTCGTGACCCAGCTCCACCAGACGCTTGGCGCGCTCGATGGCCAGCTCCGCGACGGTGGTGTGGTCCTCGGCCGGGCGGTCGAAGGTCGAGGAGATGACCTCGCCCTTCACCGACCGCTGCATGTCGGTGACCTCTTCCGGACGCTCGTCGACCAGGACGACCATCAGGTGGCACTCGGGGTTGTTGTGGGTGATCGCGTTGGCGACCGCCTGCAGCACCATGGTCTTGCCGGTCTTCGGCGGCGCGACGATCAGACCGCGCTGGCCCTTGCCGATCGGCGACACCAGGTCGATGATCCGGGTGGTCAGGATGCCCGCCTCGGTCTCCAGGCGCAGCCGGTCCTGCGGGTAGAGCGGGGTCAGCTTGTTGAACTCGGGGCGGCCGCGGCCGCTCTCCGGGTCCATGCCGTTGACGGAGTCCAGCCGCACCATGGCGTTGAACTTCTCGCGGCGCTCGCCGTCCTTGGGCTGGCGCACCGCGCCGGTGATGGCGTCACCCTTGCGCAGGCCGTTCTTGCGGACCTGGGCGAGCGAGACGTAGACGTCGTTCTGGCCCGGCAGGTAGCCGGAGGTGCGGACGAACGCGTAGTTGTCGAGGATGTCGAGGATGCCCGCGACCGGGATCAGGACGTCGTCCTCACCGATCGGCTGCTCGACGACACCGGTCTCGAAGCCCTCGCGGCGGCTGCCCCGGCCCCGGCGGTCGCGGTAGCGGCCGCGGCGACCGCGCCGGCCGTCACCGAACTCGTCGTCGTCGAAACCGCCCTGCTGCGCCTGCGCCTGCGGCTGGGCCTGCTGGGGGGCGGCCTGGCGGCTCTGCTGGCCCTCGCCCTGGGCGCCCTGCTGGCCGCCCTGGCGCTCGGTCCGCTCGGGACGGTCCCGGCGGTTGCGGCGGTCGCGGCGCGACTCGCGCCCGTCGCCGTCCTGGCCGGCCGGTGCCTCGGCGGTCTCCTGGCGGCCCTCGCGCTCGCCGCCCTCGCGGCGGTCCCGGCGGTCCCGGCGGTCGCGGCGGGTCTCGGCGCGACCGTCCTCGCGGCTCTCCGCGGCGCGGGCGCCCTCGGGGCGGGCCTCGGCCTGCTTGGCCTCGGTCACCACGGCGGCGGGCGCCTCGACGGCATCGGCGGTCGGGGCGCCGGCGGCCGAGGTGGCCCGGCGGCGGGTGCGCTCGGCACGGGCCGGCGCGGCGGTCTCGGCGGCGGCCTGGACCGGGATCTCGATCTGGGCCTGCGCCTCGGCGGCGGCGGCCGGGGCCTCGGCCCGGGCGGCGGCGGCCTTGGTGGTGCGGCGGGCGGGCTTCTCGGCCGGCTCGGCGGTCTCGGCCTTGGCCGCGCGCTTGGCGGCCGGAGCGGCGGCGGTGGCGCCGGCGAGCAGCGGGTCCCCGCCGCTCTTCTCCTTGATGGTCTCGATCAGCTGGCTCTTGCGCATCCGCCCGGTACCGGTGATGCCCAGGTCACCGGCGAGCTTCTGCAGCTCCGCCAGGACCATGCCGTCCAGGCCCGCGGCGGCGGTGCGGCGGCGCCGCGCCGGAGCCGCGGGGGCGGCGGCGGCGTCCGACGCCTCGGCGTCCGGGCGCGCGCCCATCAGATCGGTGGTGTCGCTCACTAAGGGTCCTTCCCTGGAGCGGACGTCGGCCTGTCTGGCTCGGCGACCGGTTGTGCTGTCCTGACCAACGCTCGACTGCGTCGGTCCGAGGCGGTGATCCCCCGGATGGCGGTGCCGGTCGGGGGAGAGCTGCGAGGTGCGGTGCTGAAAGCACGGTGGTGCTGAGTGGCGTGGTGGGACGGTCGTGTGCCGACCCTCCCCCCGGCCTCCGGCCGGGAGCTGCCCCCACGCTGCCTGCGAATCCCGGGCCCCCGTCGCGTGACGGTGGCCCGCGCTCCGCCCGTCCTGTGCCTCCAGGGGGGAGGCCGCGGGGGGAGTCAGGTGCCGTCACGGCTTCGGGATGCGGCCGCAAGTCGCGCAGGCAGGCTGCGTACGCGCTGCGGTGGGCTCCCGGAGAATCGTCGCCCCGTGTATCGCCTGGACACCACTGACGCGGAGTGCTGGGATCGGGACGCGGCGCACCGAGCCCCGGAGGGCACCTGGTGCAGCAATGAGGTTAACACTACCGACCCCCTCAGACATTCCCCAGCCTTGCGCTTGCCAATCGTGTCCGGACGGCCCGGCGCCGGGGTACCGGGCCGGACCGCCGCGGACGGGGTGTTTCAGACGTCGAGCGGGAGCACCGAGGCTCCGGTCCGGTCGAGTTCGAGCCGGTGGGCGGCGAACGCCGGGCCGCCGTTGCCGTGGTCGCCCGCGAAGTCCAGGACCTTCTGCACGCCCGCCTCGTCGGTGAGCGCGAGCACGGTCGGACCGGCGCCGGAGATCACGGCGGGCACGTTCTCGGCCCGCAGCGCGGCCACCAGCGCGGCGCTGTCCGGCATCGCGGACGCCCGGTAGTCCTGGTGGATCCGGTCCTCGGTGGCGGCGAGCAGCAGGTCGGGGCGCCGGGTCAGCGCCTCGACCAGCAGCGCGGACCGGCCGGCGTTGGCGGCGGCGTCGGCCAGCGGGACGGTCCGCGGCAGCAGGCCGCGGGCGGTCTCGGTGAGCACCTCGGTGGCCGGCACGAACACCACCGGGACGACCTCGGCGGAGGGCTCCAGGGCGATCGCCCGGGCCCGGTCCTCCTCGGTCCACGCCACGGTGAAGTTGCCGCGCAGGCAGGCCGCGACGTTGTCGGGGTGGCCCTCCAGCTCCGAGGCGAGCGCCAGCAGCTCGTCGTCGTCCAGGGCGGACGGGCCGCCGATGGTGACGGCGCGGGCGGCGACGATGCCGGCGCAGATCGCGGCGGAGGAGGAGCCCAGGCCGCGACCGTGCGGTATGCGGTTGGCGCAGACCACTTCGAGGCCGCGCGGCTGGCCGCCGAGGCGGTCGAAGGCGGCGCGCATCGAGCGGACCAGCAGGTGGCGCTCGTCGCGCGGCAGCGTCTCGGCGCCCTCGCCCGCGATGTCGACGGAGAGCCCGGAGTCGGAGACCCGGACGACCACGTCGTCGTAGAGACCCAGGGCGAGTCCGAAGGCGTCGAACCCCGGACCGAGGTTGGCGCTGGTCGCGGGGACCCGGACCCGGACGGCGGCGGCACGGAACGCAGGACCGGCCATGCGGTGGACTCTCCTGGGGAAATCGGGCGGCGCGAAGCGCGTCGGTGCGAGGGTGGGGGCGGGCCGCGGGGCCCCGGCCGGGGCGGGCGGTCACATTCGGTGGTGCGGCCCGGAATGGGGTCGGACCCGGGGCATGTGCCACACGGCCGCACCCAGAGTATCGAAGACAGGTTCCACAGCGGTACACCCCGTGGGCCTTCGATCTGGTGTGTTGCCGGTTCTGGCCGGAATTCATGCCGGATTCGGATCGGAATCCGGCACGGAATTGACACAAAAGTGTCAGTCGAGAACGAGACCGGGCCGACCCTCGAAAGGGTCGGCCCGGGGTGGGGGGATGTTCATCCGCCCGCCGTCCGTACGGGGTACCGCCGGACGCTCCGTCAGTCGAGCAGGCCCAGCTGCCGGGCGGCGGCCTCGGGGTCGATCGGGACGATCCGGGGCTGCGGCGCGCCCGCCACCGCCCAGTCCGGGTCCTTGAGGCCGTTGCCGGTCACGGTGCAGACGATCCGCTGGCCCGGGTCGACCAGGCCGGCCTCCGCCTTGGCCAGCAGACCGGCCACCGAGGCGGCCGAGGCGGGCTCCACGAAGACGCCCTCCTGGGAGGCCAACAGCCGGTACGCGGACAGAATCTGACGATCGGTCACCTTGTCGATGAGACCGCCCGATTCGTCCCGCGCGGCGAGCGCGAAGTCCCAGGAGGCCGGGTTGCCGATCCGGATCGCGGTGGCGATGGTCTGCGGCTTGAGCACCGGCGCGCCGTCCACGATCGGGGCCGAGCCGGCGGCCTGGAAGCCCCACATCCGCGGCGTGCGGGCGGCCAGGCCGTCCGCCGCGTACTCGCGGTAGCCCTTCCAGTACGCGGTGATGTTGCCCGCGTTGCCGACCGGCAGCACGTGGATGTCCGGCGCGTCGCCGAGCATGTCGACGATCTCGAAGGCGGCGGTCTTCTGGCCCTCGATCCGGACCGGGTTCACCGAGTTGACCAGCGCCACCGGGTACTTCTCGGACAGTTCACGCGCAAGGGTGAGGCAGTCGTCGAAGTTCCCGTCCACCTGGAGGATCTTCGCGCCGTGCACCAGCGCCTGGCCCATCTTGCCGAGGGCGATCTTGCCCTGCGGGACCAGCACCGCCGACACCATCCCGGCCCGCACCGCGTACGCGGCGGCGGAGGCGGAGGTGTTGCCGGTGGAGGCGCAGATGACGGCCTGGGCGCCGTCCTCCTTCGCCTTGGAGATGGCCATCGTCATGCCGCGGTCCTTGAAGGACCCGGTCGGGTTGGCGCCCTCGACCTTGAGGTAGACCTCGCAGCCGGTGCGCTCGGACAGCACCTGGGCGGGGACCAGCGGGGTCCCGCCCTCCAGCAGGGTGACCACGGGGGTCGCCGCGCTGACCGGCAGGCGGTCCCGGTACTCCTCGATCAGACCCCGCCACTGGTGGGTGTGGGTGCCTCGGGCGGCGTTCTCGGCAACGCTGCTCATCATCTGTTCCTATTCCCCTTCGACCCGCATGGTGCTGGCCACGTCGCGCACGCTGTCGAGTGCGCGGAGCTTGTCGACCGTCGCCGACAGCGCGGCGTCGGTCGCACGGTGGGTGACCACGACGAGCGAGGCGTCGCCGTCGCGGCCCTGCTGGCGCACGGTGTCGATGGAGACGCCGTGCTCGGCGAAGACCGAGGCGACCTGCGCGAGCACCCCCGCGCGGTCGTCGACGTCCAGGCTGACGTGGTAGCGGGTGACGACCTCGTCCATCGGCTTGGCCGGCAGCTGGGTGTACACCGAGTCACCGGGGCCGGTGGCGCCGGCGAGCTTGTTGCGGCAGACCGCCACCAGGTCACCGAGGACCGCCGAGGCGGTCGGCGCGCCGCCCGCGCCCGGGCCGTAGAACATCAGCCGGCCGGCCGCCTCGGCCTCCACGAACACCGCGTTGTACGCCTCGCGGACCGAGGCCAGCGGGTGGGACAGCGGGATCATCGCCGGGTGGACCCGCGCGGTCACCGACTCGCCGTCGGCGGCCCGCTCGCAGATCGCCAGCAGTTTGACCACGCAGCCCATCTCCTTGGCGGAGGCGATGTCGGCGGCGGTCACCTCGGTGATGCCCTCGCGGTACACGTCCGCGGCGGTCACCTCGGTGTGGAAGGCGATGCCGGCCAGGATCGCGGCCTTGGCGGCGGCGTCGAAGCCCTCCACGTCGGCCGTCGGGTCGGCCTCGGCGTACCCGAGCGCGGTGGCCTCCTCCAGCGCCTCCGAGTACCCGGCGCCGGTGGTGTCCATCTTGTCCAGGATGAAGTTGGTGGTGCCGTTGACGATGCCCAGCACCCGGTTCACCCGGTCGCCGGCCAGCGACTCGCGCAGCGGGCGCAGCAGCGGGATCGCGCCCGCCACCGCGGCCTCGTAGTAGAGGTCGACACCGGCCGCGGCGGCGGCCGCGTGCAGCTCGGTGCCGTCCTGGGCGAGCAGCGCCTTGTTGGCGCTGACCACCGAGGCGCCCTGCGCGAACGCCGCCAGGATGAGGTTCTTGGACGGCTCGATGCCGCCCACGACCTCGATCACCACGTCGATGTCGCCCCGGGTGACCAGGGCCTCGGCATCGGTGGTGAGCAGGTGCTCGGGCACGCCCGGACGGACCCGCCCCTGTCGCCGGACCGCGATGCCGGCGAGCTCGACCGGCGCGCCGATGCGCGCGGCGAGGTCGGCGGCGTCTGTCGTCATGATGCGCGCCACCTCGGAGCCCACCACACCACAGCCCAGCAACGCCACCTTCAGCGGCCGCGTACGCATCATCCGACTCCGCTCTGCATTCGTCGTTCTTCGGTCGTTCCGGCGGGCATTTCGACATCCCGCCGGACTTTCGGTCTTCACCAGTCTCCGGGACTTTCCGTACGGATCTACGGTCGTTCCATGATCTGAGACAAGGATTTCGTCATCCGATATCGAGACGCAGGAGATCCTCCTCCGTCTCACGCCGGACGATCACCCGGGCCGCACCGTCCTGGACGGCGAGCACCGGAGGCTTGAGGGCGTGGTTGTAGTTGCTCGCCATCGAACGGCAGTAGGCGCCGGTGGCGGGCACCGCGATCAGGTCGCCGGGGGCCAGGTCGGCGGGCAGGAAGGCGTCCCGCACGACGATGTCGCCGGACTCGCAGTGCTTGCCGACCACCCGGACCAGCATCGGTCCGGCGTCACTGACGCGCGACACGAGGGCCACCGTGTACTCGGCGTCGTAGAGCGCGGTACGGATGTTGTCGGACATCCCGCCGTCCACGCTGACGTAGGTGCGCAGACCCTCCAGCGGCTTGACGGTGCCGACCTCGTACAGGGTGAACGCGGTCGGACCGACGATCGCCCGGCCCGGCTCCACGCTCAGCCGGGGGGCGGTGAGGTTCGCGGCGGCGCACTCGCGGCGGACGATGTCGGCCAGCGCGGCCGCGATCTCGGCCGGCTCGCGCGGGTCGTCCTCGCTGGTGTAGGCGATGCCGAGGCCGCCGCCGAGGTCGATCTCGGGCAGCTCGACGCCGTGCTCGTCGCGGATCGACGCCAGCAGGCCGACCACCCGGCGGGCGGCCACCTCGAAGCCGGCGGTGTCGAAGATCTGCGAGCCGATGTGCGAGTGGATGCCGCGCAGCTCCAGGGCGCCGGGGTGCGCCAGCACCCGGCGGACGGCCTCGGCGGCCGCTCCCCCGGTCAGCGAGAGGCCGAACTTCTGGTCCTCGTGCGCGGTGGCGATGAACTCGTGGGTGTGCGCCTCCACGCCGACGGTCACCCGGATCAGCACCGGCTGCCGGACGCCCTGGTGTCCGGCCACGGCCGCCAGGCGCTCGATCTCCTCGTAGGAGTCGACCACGATGTGCCCGACACCGGTCTTCACCGCGTGTTCGAGCTCGTCCACCGACTTGTTGTTGCCGTGCAGCGCGATCCGCTCCGGCGGCATCCCGGCGGCCAGCGCGACGGCGAGCTCGCCGGAGCTGCACACGTCGAGGTTGAGGCCCTCCTCGTGCAGCCAGCGCACGACCGCCTTGGAGAGGAACGCCTTGCCCGCGTAGTAGACGTCGGCGTCCCCGCCGAAGGCGTCCCGCCAGGCGCGCGCCCGGGAGCGGAAGTCGGCCTCGTCCATGACGTAGGCCGGGGTGCCGAACTCGGCGGCGATGCGGTTCACGTCGAGGCCGCCGACGGTGACCGCGCCCTCGGCGTCCCGGACGACGGTCCGCGACCAGACCTTGGGGTCGAGCGCGTTCAGGTCGCTCGGCGGCGCCTGGTAGTGCCCCTCGGGCAGTACGTCACCGTGACGGGGGCCTGCGGGATGTGCGGAGCGAGACATGTCCTCGGTTTCCTCGACCTATGGCGAGGGGCGGCGACGGTCCCCGTTGACCGTCCGCCGCCCCCGCTGTGCACATGGGGGTGGTGCCTACATCCGCTCGGGCGACGAGACGCCCAGCAGCGTCAGACCGTTGGCGATGACCGTGCGTGTCGCGTCGGCCAGCCAGAGCCGGGCGTGCGTGAGGTCGGTGACCTCCTCGTCGCCCTTCGGCAGGATCTGGCAGTTGTCGTAGAAGCGGTGGTACGTGCCCGCCAGCTCCTCCAGGTAGCGCGCGACCCGGTGCGGCTCGCGCAGCTCGCCGGCCGTGGCCAGGACCCGCGGGAACTCACCGAGCTGGCCGAGCAGGTCGGACTCCCACTCGGTCGCGAGCAGCTCGGGTTTGAAGTCGGCGGAGCGCTCGATGCCGAGCTCGCCGGCCTTGCGCCGCACCGAGCACATCCGGGCGTGCGCGTACTGGACGTAGAAGACCGGGTTCTCGTTGGTCTGGCTGGTCAGTACGTTGATGTCGAGCGTGATGGTCGAGTCCGTGGAGGAGCGCGCCAGGGTGTAGCGGGCCGCGTCCACGCCGATCCACTCGACCACGTCGTCGATGGTGATGATGTTTCCGGCCCGCTTGGACATGCGGACCTCCTCGCCGTCGCGAAGCATCTTCACGAACTGGCCGATCTTGACCTCGATGTTGCGGTCCATGTCGTCGCCCGCGCAGGCGGCGATGGCCTTGAGGCGGTTGACGTAGCCGTGGTGGTCCGCGCCCAGCATGTAGACCGATACCTCGGCGCCGCGGTCCCGCTTGGAGAGGTAGTACGCGGCGTCGGCGGCGAAGTAGGTGGTCTCGCCGTCCGCCTTGATCAGGACGCGGTCCTTGTCGTCGCCGAAGTCGGTGGTGCGCAGCCAGATGGCGCCGTCCCGCTCGAAGACGTGGCCCTGCTCGCGCAGCCGCTCCATCGCCTTCTCGACCGCGCCGGAGTCGTGCAGCGACTTCTCCGAGAACCAGACGTCGAAGTGGGTGCCGAACTCGTCCATCGAGCGCTGGATCTCGGCCACCATGAGCTTGAGGCCCTCGGTGCGGAAGACCCGCAGCTGCTCGTCCTCGGTGAGGTCGAGCACGCCCGGGACGCCCTCGGTGATCGCCTTGGCGATGTCGGCGATGTACTCGCCGACGTAGCCGTCCTCCGGGACGGGCCTGCCGTTGGCGGACGCCTGGAGCGACTTGGCGAACTTGGAGATCTGCACGCCGGCGTCGTTGAGGTAGTACTCGGTGGTGACGTCGGCGCCGGAGGCCCGCAGCACACGCGCCAGCGAGTCGCCGACGGCGGCCCAGCGGACACCACCGATGTGGATCGGGCCGGTCGGGTTGGCGGAGACGAACTCAAGGTTGATCTTCAGACCCTTGAGCGCCTCGTTGCGGCCGTAGCCCTCGCCCGCCTCGACGACGGTACGGGCCAGCTCGCCCTGGGTGGCGGCGTCGAAGGTGATGTTCAGGAAGCCGGGCCCGGCGATGTCGACCTCGGCGACCCCGGGCAGCTCTCGCAGGCGGGCGGCCACCAGGTCGGCCACGACTCGCGGCGGCTTGCCGGCCGACTTCGCGAGCTGGAGGGCCACGTTGGTCGCGTAGTCGCCGTGGTCCCTGTTCTTGGGCCGCTCGACCGTCACGTGCTCGGGCACGGCGACGGCCAGCTCGCCCGCCTCGACGGCGGCGCTCACTGCGGCCTGGACTGCCTGGGAAAGCTCTGCGGGGGTCACGACGCCAAGCGTAGGCGAGAGGGGGTGGGCCCCCGCCACCCGGTTTGCCGGTTGAGACACCGGGACGGCCCGCTCGGGCCCGGTCGCTCAGGCCCGATCACTCCAGCCTGTTCGCCCAGGGCGAAACCCGTCCACCGCCCCGGGGTCCTTGCCGAGCTCCATCAGCCGCCGCACCAGGGTGACCAGGTCCGCCGGATCGAAGGGCTTGCCCAGGTAGCCGTCCACCCCGACCGACTCCCCCAGGTCCAGGTCCGCCGGCGTGCACGCGCTCACGATCGCGATCGGCAGCTCCCGCGTCACGGGCGCCGCGCGCAACCGGGCCGCCGTCCGCAGACCGTCCAGCCTCGGCATCATCACGTCCAGCGTCACCACGTCGGGCTTCACCCGGCGGACCACCTCCAGGCACTCGGCACCGTCGGCGGCGGTCACCACCTCGAAGCCCTCGAGCTCCAGGTTGACCCTGATCAGCTGACGGATCACCTCGCTGTCGTCCACCACGAGGACCCGCCCGGACACTCCCGACACCTCACCGAGGGTATCGGCGGGCCCGCCGCCCCGTCCGGCCTTTGGCCACTTCCGCCCGGCCGCCCGTCCGGCCGCCCCGTCCGGCCGCCCCGTCCGGCCGCCCCGTCGGGCCGGGCCGGACCCGGCACCGGACGGCCCGTCGGAGCTCCGGGAAACCCGTGCACGGAGCACGGCCCGGGCCTGGTAGTGTTCTCCACGTCGAAGCGAACGCGACGACAACAATGAGCAGGCCCCCGTAGCTCAGGGGATAGAGCACCGCCCTCCGGAGGCGGGTGCGTAGGTTCGAATCCTACCGGGGGCACTTCGCAAGAAGTGCTGAACAGGCCCAGGCCAGTGGCGAGTTGCCACCGGACTGGGCCTGATTCGTTTTCCGGCCCCAGCGCCCCAGCGCCCCGACGCCCTGAGGTCCTGACGCCCGGTCGACCCGCGGGGCCGGGTCGCGGCCCCACGGGTACGACGGTCAGCTCGCGGCGGCGGAGCCCGCTCCGGCGGGGGCGGAGAAGGTCTCGGCGGGGCCGAAGTCGGTGAAGGTCACCTTGTTGACGAGCTTGGCCCCCTTGCTGAGGACCACCTGCTCGACGTAGCGGGTGCGGCCCTTGCCGTCGACCCACTGGTCGAAGTCGAAGCCGGTCTGCCCCTTGGCCTTCGCCGTACGGTAGCTGCGCGGGTCGATCCGGGCGATCTGCTCCACGTCGATGTGGCCGGACAGGTGCTGCACCGGGACGCCGTCGCGGGTCTCCGCACCCTTGCGGGCGGAGGGGCCCTGGGCCAGCAGCAGCTTGGCGTACTCCGTGTAGTCGAGAACCGGCAGGTCGGCGGACCTCGGCACCTTGGCCCACTCGTCGTCCGGGCCCATCCGCATGTACGAGGCGTCGGTGGTGGTGACCGTCTCGACGGTCAGGCTGCCGTCGACGGCCTTCATCTCGACGCGGCCGCTGTAGGTCGCGTTGAGGTTCTGCCGACCGGCGGTGACCAGGGCGACCTTCCCGTCCGTCTCGGTGGTCATCTTCATGGAGACGGCGTAGGGCTCCTTGCCCGCGTTCTCCACCGCCTTCGCCGGGTCGAAGTCCCCGGCCGGGGCGGCCGGGGACGTCACCGCCGGGGACGTGACGGCCGGGCTCGTGGGGACGGGAGCCGGGGTCTCGGAGACTGCGGGCGAGGGGGCGGCCGCGGTGGTCGCGGGCGCGGCGGCGGCCGAGGTGGTCGCCGGGGCGGGGGCCGCCGCGTTCTTGTCCTCGGTGTCGTTGCAGGCGGTGAGCGCGGCCAGGGCGACGGCGGTCGCGGCGGCGGCGAGGACGGTGGTACGGCGCATCGTGATGAAGCCCCAAAGCGAAAAGTGATGGTCGGTGTGCGGAGAGCGTCCCACAGCGCCCGGCCGTTGATCGAACCGGTATTCGATCCGGTGTCACGCCGGAACTCCGGGCGCTCCGACGGGGCTTCAGGCGCCGGCGGGAGCGTCCGCCAGCCGGTCCATCAGGCGGGCGGCGAGGCGGAGGACTTCGCGCTCGGTCTCGGAGAGGGCTCCCAGTGCCTGCGCCAGCCAGGCGTCCCGCCCGGCCATGTCGCGGGCCAGCGCGGTACGGCCGTCGGCGGTGAGGTGGAGGACGGACTGCCGGCGGTCCCGCTCGCCGGGGACGCGGCGGAGCAGGCCGTCCCGCTCCAGTTCGGCGAACACCCGGGTCAGCGACTGCGGTTGCTGGTGATCGGCGGCGGCCAGCTCCCCCGGGGACATCGGGCCGTGCCGCAGCAGGTGCCCGAGCACGCTCAGCTTGTTGAGGCTGAGGCCCTCCCCCACGCGTTCCGAGCGCAGTCGGCGGGCCAGCCGGACGGTGCCCTGGCGGATCTCCGCCGCCCCCGGAAGCCACGGCTGATCAATCTCCATATTGCTACGCTAACACTTACCATTCGAGTGATGGAAAATCGGCACTTCCTCGGTCAGCGCGAGCAGGCAAGGGAGAAATCCGTACGTGATGAGTAGCTACTTCGCCCGGTTCCCCCGGAGCGTGCGCTTCGACCCCGGGCTCCGGCTGCTCCGCGGGACCGCCGTCACCACGGCCGCCATGCTGGCCGCGTACGGCTCCGCGCTGCTGATCGAGCACTTCGCCCAGCTGCGGGTCGACGTGGTGGTCCAGGCCGTGGTGCTGGCCGCCACCGCCGCCCGGGTCCAGCTCACCTCCGACCGGTACGACCGGCTGCTCGGACTCGCCGTCCTCCCGGCGGCCGCCGCGGGCGCCGCCGAGATCGGGCGGCTGATGACCCTCCACCCGAACGCCGCCGACGCCCTCTTCACCCTCGGGACAGCGCTGGCGGTCGGCGTCCGCCGCTTCGGCCCCCGGGCGGCCCGGGCCGGCGGGATGCTGGTGCTGCCGCTGGTGGCGCTGCTGGTCATGCCGCCCGACACCGGACCGGTCCCAGGCCACGACCACACCCTGTGGGTCGCGCTGATCGCCGTCGTGTCCGGCGCCTGGGTGGCCCTCTTCCAGGCCGCCGCCGTCCGGACCGGACTGGTTCCGGCTCCCGTCCGGGCGCCCGCGCCGGAGTCGGCGCCACCACCGGAACAACCCGAGCCGGAGCCGGCGGCCCGTCGGCGGCCGGGCGTCCACACCCGGACGGCGCTCCAGACGGCGGGCGCGGTGGGCGGGGCGTTCCTCGCCGGGCGGGCCGTCTGGCCGGACCACTGGGCCTGGGTGGTGCTCACCGCGTTCATCGTCTGCAGCGGCGCCCGCGGCCGGGGCGACGTGTTGTTCAAGGGGCTTCAGCGGGCGGTCGGCGCGGCCGCTGGCACGGTGGTCGCGACGGCTGTCGCGGGTGCCTTCGGACCGCACGAGGACGCCGCCGTGGTGCTGATCTTCGCGGTCCTCGCGGTCGCCACCTGGCTGCGCGAACTCAGCTACGCCTACTGGGCGGCCTGTGTCACCGCCGTGCTCTCCCTGCTGTACGGCTGGTTCGGCCAGAGCTCCGACGACCTGCTGCGCACCCGGCTGGCGGCGATCGGCCTCGGCGCGGCCGTCGGCATCGCGGCCTCCTGGCTGATCCTCCCGCTCCGTACCCGGGACGTGCTGCGCCGGCGGACCGCCGACGCGCTGGCGGCGTTGACCGAACTGCTGGGTGTCGCGGGCACCGACCGGCCGGCCCTGCACCGCGGACGGGCCCGGTTCGCGTACGGGGCCGCGCAGCTCGAACTGCTGGCCCGCCCGCTGCGGGCCGAACGCCGGGCCGGGCGGTCGGCCCGGCGGCTGACCGGGCGCGGGTCCCCCGCCGGGGGCCCTTACCGGGCCGACGTGGTGGACGCCGTCGCCGCCTGCGAGGCCCCGCTGGGCGTGCTGGTGGACGGGGCGGTCGCCGACCCCGCGCTCTGGTCCGACCCCCGGGTGGCCCGGCTAAACCGGGCGGTCGCGGCCAACAGCGCGGCGGTCCGGCGGGCGATCGGCCGCCGGCCGGGGCCCGCCTACCAGGGCGTCCGCGCCCGGATCCCCCGGCAGCCGGGTACGGCTCCGGCGGGCTCTCCCGAGCAGCTGCGGATGCTGGCGGCGCTGCTCGCCGTCGACGACGCGCTCGGCACGATGGCCGCGGTCTTCGGCGACCCGCCGCGGGCCGGGGCCGAGGACGCCGAGGGGGCGGTGGCCCCCTGATCGTTCCGGCGGCGAGTACCCCTCGCCACCTCGGCACGGCACCGAAGCCCCCGCTCGCACCGGAAGTCGGCCGGGCCGACTTCGCGCGCAACGGACGGGGCCGGGCTTCGGGAGAGGTCCCGAAGCCCGGCCCCGTCCGAACCCGACGGTCAGCCTCCGTCGGGCCCGGGGCCGAGGACCCGGTCGAGGAAGACCGGCAGTGCGCGCTTCACTCCCCCGAAGGGCTCGTGTCCGGCACGGTAGCGCTGCCAGCCCACCGGGTGGCCCCAGTCCGCCAGGACGTCCCGCACCTTCGCGCCGCTCTGCTCCGGGATGATCCAGTCGAAGGCGCCGTGGCCGATCCAGACCGGCAGGTCCACCGCGACCGCCGACCGGCGGGAGGCCAGCAGCGGGACGGCCTCGTCCGGGAGGAACGGCGCGTACAGCGCCAGCCCGGCCAGCCGCTGCGGGTAGCGCAGGGCCAGCACCAGCGCCATCAGCGCCCCCTGCGAGAACCCGGCGACGACCGTCCGCCCGGCCCCCACCCTCGCGGTCTCATCGTCGAGCACGGCCCGCAGCCGCCGTTCGACCGCGAGCACACCGGGCAGCGACGCCGGGCCGGGGTTCTCCAGGGCGAACACGTCCTGTTCGAACCAGGCCCGCACCGGGTCGCCGGAGACCCGGCCGATCGGCCGCAGCGGTGCCTGCGGGAAGACCCCGCGGATGCCCGCCCGGTCCAGTTCCAGCCGGTCGGCCACCTCCGCCAGGCTCTCCGGCCCCTGGCCGAGGCCGTGCAGCCAGAGGACGGTGGCCCGGTGCCGGCCGACCGGTTCGATCACGTCGACCGGCAGCCGCGCGGTGCCCACCGCGTTCCCGCCGCTCACCGGACCGGGGCCCGACGGGGCTGCGCCGGGCGCTTGAACACCATGGACGCGTACTGCCCGCCGAAGCCGAAGGAGTTCTTCAGCACCGTGGCCACCGGGCGTTCCACCGGCGTCAGCGAGGTCTTCACCGCGCAGGCCGGGTCCGGTTCGGTGCAGGTGACCACCGGCGGGACGACGCCCCGCCCGAGGGTGAGCGCCGCCGCCACCGTCTCCACCACCCCGGACGCGGCCGAACCGTGCCCGGTGAGCGACTTCACCGCGCAGACGTCGAGCTCCGCCGTGCGCTCGCCGAACACCCGGTGCAGCGCCCGGGCCTCGGTGATGTCGTTGAGCTTGGTGGACGTGCCGTGCGCGTTGACGGTGTCGATGTCGTCCGGCGTCAGCCCGGAGCCCGCGATCGCGGTGCGCATCACCCGCTCGACCATGCCGACCTGCGGCGCGGTGATGTGGGTGGTGTCCACCGCCAGGCCCCAGCCGCCGACCACCGCGTGCGCCCCGGCCGAGCCGCGCCGGGCGGCGTGGCCCGCGGTCTCCAGGACCAGCGCCCCGGCCGATTCGTTGATCACCATCCCGGAGCGGCGCCGGTCGAACGGCATCGACGAGAGGGCCGGATCGCCCTTCCAGCGGGACAGCGCCATCAGCTGCCCGTACTGGGAGAGCACGTACTGGGTGTTGCGGGAGACCGAGACCGCGACCACCGCGACCTCCACCCGGCCGAGGCGCAGCAGCCGGACCGCCTCGGCGATCGAGCGCAGGCCGCCGGAGCAGGTGGCCTCCACCCGGGAGGCGATCAGCGGCACGCCCAGGCGTCCGGCCAGTTCGACCGGGAAGGCCGAGTGGTCCGACGCCTCCGCCGACAGCCGGCGGCTCCGCAGGCTCTCCAGCACGGCGGCCGGGTCGTTCCCGATCCGCCGGTACCGGTGGCCGAGCTCCCGGAAGTGGACCGCGTAGTCCTGCGGGAAGGAGCCGCTCGGCCCCGGCCAGACCCGGGACCAGACCAGTCCGGCGGCGTCGCCGCCGAGCGGGGCGGTGATGCCCGCGTCGGTGAGCGCCTGGTCCACGACGCAGTGCAGCAGGGTGTCGCCCCAGGTGCGGTCCGGGGCGCCCCAGCGTTCGGACACCTCCTTCCTGACGTCCTCGGGGATCAGGCCGGCCGCCCAGCCGCAGGGCAGTCCGCCGAGGTCCATCCGGTCCTCGGCGACCACGCCCGACCGGCCGGCCAGATTGGCCTCCCAGAAGTCCTCCACGGTCCCGCCGATCGGGGTGACCACCCCCATCCCGGTGATCACGATGTCCTCGTCCGTCACCGCTCCTCCTCCCGCTGTGCCTGCTGGTCGCCCGGGTCCCCGGTGACGCCGCCGAGCACCAGTGCGCCGGCCGAGGCGCTGCTCCGGCCGTGGTCGATCCCGGTGATCAGGGCGGTGCCGAGCCCCGGAACCGGACGGGCCCGCCCGGTCACGGTGTCCGGTCCGCCCAGCCGCGGGTCGGGCCTGCGCAGCAGGCCCACCGGTGGCAGCTGGCCGCGGCGCAGCGACTCGACCGCGAGGGCGGTGTCGATCAGGGCCGAGCACTCCAGGGCGAGGCCCAGGGTGCCCTTGCTGCTGGTCACCGGCACGGCGCCGATCCGGGGCAGGACGGCCGAGACCTCCTCCCGGTCGGCGGCCGGCGAGCCCGAGCCGTGCGCCCACCAGAGGTCCGGCCGCTCGCCGGCCCGGCGGAGCGCCGCCCGTACCGCCAGCCCGGTCGCGCTCGCCCGGTCGGCGGCGACCACCGTCTCGCAGGCGAGCAACCGGGCCAGCGCCCGGGGCGCCGGGGCGTCCGCCGGGGCGGCCCGCTCCAGCAGGACGGCGGCGGCGCCCTGACCGAGCAGCGGTCCGGCCCGTTCCGCGTCGAACGGACCGCGGCCCGGGGCGGCCTCGGTGCCGAGCGGCTCGTCCCGGTCGAAGGAGTGGAGCGCGGTGACCGAGGACGGCGGGGCCACCCCGACCACCAGTACCCGGTCGAGTTCGCCGCTCTCCAGCAGCCGCAGCGCGAGCGCCAGCGCGCCCAGGCCGCCGGCCGCCACCTCGCCGTAGGCGGCGACGTTGGAGCCCCGGAAGCCCGTCGCCATGCAGACGAACTGGCCGAGCTGGGAGGGGATGCCGCGGATGTAGGAGTAGTCCGGCACCTCCTCGTAGAGCAGGGTGGCGAGCGGGCGCGGGTCGTCCAGGGCCATCCCGGCGAGCCTGGGCATCACGTCGCCCAGTTCGTCGCCGGTGCTGCCGACGGCCATCACGGTGCCGCCGCGTTCCGGGTCCCCCCGGCCCGGCCGGTCGGGGGCGTCCGGGTCGCGGCCGGCCTGCCGCAGGGCGAGCCGGGCCGCTCCGACGGCCCAGTGGGCGGCCAGGTTGGCGTACTTGCGGTTGTCCACCCAGGGCTTGCCGGACGGCCACTCCACGGCGCCGCGGTCGACCGCGGCCACCGGCCAGGGCAGCGGCCCGGCCGGGCCGAAGAGCGAGCGGCCGGCGGCCATCGCGGACCAGAGCGCTTCGGTGCCGAGGCCGGCCGGGGAGATCACCCCGGTGCCGGTCACGATCACGTCGGACATGGCGCGGTTCCCCTTCCCCGCGTCACTCGCCTTCCCCGCGTCACTCGCCGACCCGGAGCGGGCTGTTGAGGTTGCCCCAGAGCGCGTAGCCGCCGTCGACCGTGATGGTCTGCCCGGCGATCCAGGCGGCCTCGTCCAGGCAGAGCATGGCGACCACGTCGGCACTGTTCTCGGGGGTGGTCATGTGTCCGTCCGGCCACGGGGAGACCGACTGCTCGTGCCGCACCCCGTGGTTGAAGTCGGGCCGGACGCTGAAGACGCCGGTCTGCACCAGGCCCGGGCGGACGCAGTTGGCGACGATGCCGTGCGGGGCCAGCTCGTAGGAGAGGAACTGGGTGAGGTTCTCCAGGGCGGCCTTGGCGGCGCCGAGCAGACCGGCCCGCGGCACGATCCGGGTGGTGGTCGAGTTGGTGATGGTGATGAACCGGGCGCCGGGGCGGCCCTTCATCAGCGGCACCCCGTGCTTGGCCAGCAGCCAGGTGGCCCGGGCGTTGGTGTCCTGGACGAACTGCCACTGGCTGAGGGTGGCGTTCTCCAGCAGGGAGAACTTGGTGGCCGCCGCGTTCTGGACCAGGATGTGCAGGTCCCCCCCGTGGGCCTCGCCGACCTCGGCGAGCAGTTCCTCGGCGGCCGTCGGCTCGGACAGGTCGGCCCGGTGCAGCGTCACGCTGGCGCCGGAGTCGGTGAGTTCGGCGGCGAGCTCCTTCGCGGGCCCTCCGCGGTCGACGTAGTTGATCGCCACGGTGGCGCCCCAGGCGGCGAGCTTGCGGCTGATGCCGGCGCCGATGCCGCGCGAGCCGCCGGTGACCAGGGCCACCCGGCCCTCCAGCGGCCGGGGTGCCAGCGGACCGGGCAGCGGGGCGGCCGGCGGGTTGTTCGCGGAGTCGTCGGTCATCGTTCGGTCCTCTCGCTGGTCCCGGCGGGGGCGGTGGCCGCCCGCGCCGGTTCGGTGACGGGTCCCGGGGCGGCCGGGTCCGCGGCGGGCGCGACGGCCGCGGCACGGCGCAGCACCACCACGCTCATCCGGCCGATCGCGTAGGTGCGGTCGTTGTCGTCGTGCACCCGCCGGGTGGACTCGACCAGCCCGAGCCGGTCGTCGATCTCGACGGACCGGCCGGTGCGGGTGGTGAACCAGAACGGGGTGTCGGGGTAGAGCGGGCGGACGAAGTCCCAGGCCAGGGTCCGCAGGCCGACGACGGCGGCCGGCGAGCCGTGCCGGACCACCCAGCCGGAGGTGATCGAGTGGATGAAGCCGCCGGGCACGATCCGCCGGGTGCGGTCGAGGGCCCGGGCGAAGGCGTCGTCGTCGTGGACGGGGTGCTTCTCGCCCATCAGGTCGAGCAGGCGGTCGAGCAGGTCGCCGCCGAAGACCAGCGGACCGAACCGGTGGTCGGGCGCGCCCACCAGGTCCTCCCAGTACTTCACGCCGGCACCCCCGCCCGGCGCGGCCGGGACCCGGCGGCGGCCCGCATCACCAGCCGGCCGCCGTCCACCGTGAAGGTCTGGCCCTGGATGTAGTCGGCCTCCTCGCCGGCCAGGAAGGCGACCAGGCCGGAGATGTCCTCGGGCAGGCCCCAGCGGGTGCCGGCGCCGTCCGAGCCGAGCCGCTCGGCGACGGCGTCGGTCATCCCGGTGCGCACCTTGCCGGGGGCCACGGTGTTGATCCGGATGCCCTTGCGGCCGACCTCGACCGCCAGCGTCCGGGTGAGCGCCTCCAGCCCGCCCTTGGCGGCGGCGTAGGCGCTCTGGCCGGGGCCGGGGATCCGCACCGAGTTGGACGAGATGTTGACGATCCGGCCCCAGCCCTGGTCGAGCATCAGCGGGAGGACCTCGCGGCAGGCCAGGAAGGGGCCGGTCAGGTTGATCCGGAGCACCCGCTCCCAGTGCGCGGTCGGGGTGGCGGCGACCAGCCGGTCGTCGATCACGGCCGCGTTGTTGACCAGGACGTGCAGCGCGCCCTCCCGGTCGGCGATCCGCTCGACCAGGTCGACGACCTGCTTCTCGTCCGCGACGTCGGCGCGGTGGGCGACCGCCCGGCCGCCGGCCGCCGTGACGGCGGCGACGACGGACCGGGCGGCCTCCTCGGCCTCGCGGTAGACCAGGTGCACGGTCAGCCCGTCGGCGGCCAGGCGGTGCGCGACGGCCGCGCCGATCCCGCGCGAGCCGCCGGTCACCAGGGCGATCCGGCCGCTGCCGGGCGCGGTCCCGGTCCGCTCAGACACGCTGGGCCGCCGCGACCGCGGCCAGGATCGAGCCGACCGTGCGGCGGTGCTCGGCCGCGGTCTCGTTCCAGTGGTCCAGGTCGAAGTCGACGCCGAGCCGGCGGTTGATTTTCCGGGCCAGCTGGAGAAGGTCCAGGGAATCCAGCCCGAGGTCCTCGACCACCGAGTCGGCCGGGGTGATCGACTGTCCTTCCAGTCCGGATTTGACGTCCTTGAGCAGCTCGACCAGGACGTTGAAATCGGCGTTTTCCGCGAGTGACATAATGTCTCCTCCGAGAGTTCCGAAATACCGCTGCGGACGCTGCCAATGCCAACAGACCGGTAAAGCCCACCGCAAGGGCCACTCATCCCTCCGACGCCGGACAACCGCCTCGGAGGGCGGTCGTCCGGACCGCCCTTCGTCCAGGCCAGGGCGGCGGAATCCGTCCCACCGCATTCCGGACGAATTGAATCAACCGCCCCTGACAAGCCCCTGTGGTGGCAACTTCTACACCATCGGACGATGCAAAGAAGAAGCAAAGGGGATTGACCTTGGGAGAACCGGATGACTACCGTGGTCGCACCCTTACGTGTACCACCCGGAACGTCATTCGAGGCGATTCACGACATCGCATCGCAGTCGGCTGGCCGAACCGGTCGGACCAGGTTCCGGCCATTACCGGGAACGACGGCCGACCGGGCGGCACGCCGTGGGGAGGGCGGCAATGGCGCGACGCAAGAAGGCGGTGCCCCCGGCGGCACCGCACTACGAACTGGCCCAGTGGCTGCGCGCCCTGCGCGCGGAGTCGGGCCTCACCTACCGGCAGATGGCCGACCGGATCGCCCGCTCGGGGTGCTCGCCGGCCACGCTGTCACGGGCCGACAGCGGCTCCGCCCTGCCCCGGCTGGGGGTGGTCGAGGCGTACGCGGCGGCCTGCGGGGCCTCGGTCCGCGAGGCACGGCAGCGCTGGGAACGGGCCGCCACCGGCACCGGCACGGCGGCGGCCCGCGCCGAACGGCGGCCGGGCGCGGCGCCGGCGGGCGGGCGGGCCCGAAGACTCGAACTGGTCTACGAGCCGGCCCATCTGCTGGAGGCGATGCACCGGCTGCGGCTGGCGGCGGGGCAGCCCTCGCTGCGCGAACTCCAGGAGCGGGCCCGGACCGGTGGCTTCGGGGCGCTGCCGCGCAGCACCCTGGCGGACGTGCTGTCCGGGCTGCGGATGCCGTCGGAACCGCTGCTGGTCACCTACGTCCGCTGCTGCGGCATCCCGGGGGACCGGATCGCCGCCTGGCGCGCGGCCTGGTTCCGGGCGGTCGGCAGTTGCGGGCCGGCCGCGGTGCCGGCCGCCGTCCCCCGGGTGCGCTCCCTGCAACGGCACCTGACCCGCTTCGGCGGTCAGGAGACGGCGGCGACCGTCTCGGCGTAGAGCCCCGCGATCGTGTGGTCGAACAAGGCGCTGTAGGAGGTGTCGTCGGTGTCACCGCCCTGCTGGTAGCCGCCGATGGCACCGACCACATGGCCGGTGGCGGTGGAGATCCAGGGCCCGCCGCTGGTGCCGCCGGGGTAGCCGGGGCAGTCGACCACCCGCTGGTAGGCGCTCTGGCGGCCGGTGGTGTTAGTGCACAGCAGGGGCTGTTCACCGCCCGCGGGGTAGCCGTAGAGCCGGACGGCGGTGCCGAAGGGCTCGTCGGTGCCGAGCGTGTTGCCGCCGACCACGTCCTCGACCCGGCGGCCGCGGTCGTCGGGGGCGGTCTCCAGGATGGCGAAGTCCTCGTCCTGGTCCCCGCCGTGGGACCAGCCGGTGGTGGTGTGCACGGCGGTGACCCGCCAGGTGCCGTACGGGGCCCGGCCGTCGCGGTAGCCCGGGGCGAAGGTGACGCCGCCCGGGTCGTCGAGGCAGTGGGCGGCGGTGAGCAGCAGGTTCCCGGTGGTGCTGTGCAGGACGCTGGCGGTGCAGAAGTGGTCGCCCGCGCGGACGGCGCCGGTGAACAGGGCGCCGACGGTGGCCGCCTCGGGGGTGACCGCGGCGGTGGCGGTGGTGCCGAGCGGCCCGTCGGCGGGGGTGGGGGCCGCCGTCGTGGGCGTGGGCGTGGGGGCGGCCGACCCGGTGGCCGGCTCCGGCCCCGACGGCTCCGACGGCTCCGCGGGTACCGGCGGGGCCGGGGGCTCCGGGGCCGCCGACGGCTCGGTGCCGGCGACCGGGACGGCGGCGGGGACGGTGGGGGTGCCCGGCGCCGCCGGCGCGACGGCGGCCGAGGTGGCCGGGGAGGCGACGGCGGTGGCCCGCGGGGTCAGGCTGTGGGTGCCCACCACCACCGCCGCCACGGTGAGGACGGAGAGGGCCGTGGTGACCAGGGTCGGCGCCAGCAAACGGCGGCGGCGGGGGGTACGGCGGCGGTGCTGGCCCATGTCGGTCGGCTCCTGCCCTGGTCGGCGGCGGTACGCGGTCGGTCCCGACTATCCCGTCCCGAGCTGGGAGGGTCGTGATGCGTCGCTGGGAACGGCATGAGAATTCAGCCGGTCGCCCCCGTTCGGGAGGTCCGCGGACGGGGGCGACGGAATCGGGGTCGACGGGATCGGGTCAGGTGGCCCGTTGCCGTTGGTGGGCCGGGGTCTGGGCCGGGGCCCCCGCGCTCGCCGGGGCCCCGGCGGCGGTGGCCGGCGCCTCGGCGGTCGCCCCGGTGGCCTCGCCGGGCGCGGGCCGGTGGTCGATCATCACGAAGGCGATCAGCGCGGCCAGCAGCAGGATGCCCATGGCGACCCAGGTGGCGATCACGTAGCCGTGCACCGCGCCCTGGGCCTGCACCGCCGGGTCCCCGGCGGTGGTGACCCGGGCGGCGATCCAGCTCGCGGTGGCGCTGGCCGCGATGGTGTTGAGCAGCGCGGTGCCGAAGGAACCGCCGACCTGCTGGGCCGAGTTGATGGTGGCCGAGGCGGCGCCGGCCTCGTTGGGCCTGACGCCGAGGGTGGCCAGACTCATCGACGGCATGAAGATCAGGCCCATGCCGAAGCCGAGCAGCAGTTCGGCGGGCAGCACCATGCCGGCCCAGGGGCTGTCCACCTTCATCTGGGTCAGCCAGGCCATGCCGGCGGCGGCGAGCAGCAGCCCGGGCCCGATCAGGTTGCGGGACGGCACCCTGGTCATCAGCCGGGCCGCGAAGCCGGTGGAACTGATGACGATGGCCGCGGTCATGGGCAGGAAGGAGACGCCCGACATCACCGGCGAGAAGTGTTTGATGACCTGGAGGTAGTAGGTCAGGAACAGGAACAGGCCGAACATGCCGATCATGGCCAGGCCGACCGAGAGGGCGGCGCCGCCCCGGTTGCGTTCGGCCACGATGTGCAGCGGCAGCAGCGCGTGCGGGGTGCGCTTCTCGACCAGGACGAACACCACCAGCAGCAGCACGCCGAGACCCAGCGAGCCGAGCACCAGCCAGTCGACCCAGCCGCGGGTGACGGCCTCGGACGTCCCGTAGACGATGGCGAGCAGGCCGCCGCAGCCGAGTACCGCGCCCGGCAGGTCGAGCTTGGTCCTGGTGTCCTTGCCGATGTGGTCGCGGTTCAGCACGGTGAACGCCGCGAAGGCGGTGGCGATCGCGATCGGGGTGTTCACGAACAGGCACCAGCGCCAGTTCAGGTACTCGGTGAGCAGACCGCCGAGGAGCAGGCCGATCGCGGCGCCGCCACCGGCGATCGCGCCGAAGATCCCGAAGGCGGTGCTCCGTTCCTTGGGATCGGTGAAGGTCGTGGAGAGCAGTCCCAGCGCGGACGGGGCGAGCAGCGCGCCGAAGGCGCCCTGGAGGGCGCGGGCGGCGAAGAGCATGGTGGGGCCGCCGGCGGCACCGCCGATCGCCGAGGCGAGGGCGAAGCCGAGCAGGCCGATGGTGAAGACGCGCTTGCGGCCGAAGAGGTCGCCGAGCCGGCCGCCGAGGAGCAGGAGTCCGCCGAAGGCCAGCGTGTAGGCGGTGATCACCCACTGCCGGTCGGCGTCCGAGATCCCGAGATCCTTCTGGGCCGACGGGAGGGCGATGTTCACGATGGTGATGTCGAGGACGATCATCAGCTGGGCGATGGCGATGACGGCCAGGGCCCACCAGCGGCGGGAGTCCGCCGTTCCTCGACCGGTGGCAGCTTGGGCTTGGGAGGACACTGGGGGAGCCTTTCCGGAGAGGTGCGGAGAGGACACGCAGTCGCCTTCCAGCCAAACGCGCCTCACGGCGAATGGCAAGGAAAAAGCTCACCAAATCGGTGGAAATGGGACAAAAGAACCAGGCCGCCCCGGCCTGCGGCCCGAGGTCCCGGGACCGTGCCCGGGACCTCGCGCCGCGTTCGGGTGCCGTCGGCGGGAGCGCCGTCGGCAAGGGGCCAGGTGGCGGGACTCAGAGCGCGGACAGCTCCGCGACCAGGTCGTCCAGGCCCAGCGAGCCCTGCGACAGCGCCGCCATGTGCCACGCCTTGAGGTCGAACACCTCGCCGCGCGCCTCGTGCGCCGCCCTGGCGGCCGCCCGCCCGCGCAGCCAGGCCCGCTCGCCCAGCTTGTAGCCGATCGCCTGGCCGGGCAGGCCCAGATAACGGACCAGCTCGCTGTCCAGGAAGTCGGCGGACAGCCCGCAGTAGCGGCCGAAGAACTCACGGGCGGCGTCCGGCTCGACCCGCTCCCCCGGGCGGTACGGCGAGTCGGCCGGGAAGTCCAGGCCGGCGTGCATGCCGATGTCGACGATCACCCGCAGCGCCCGCATCATCTGCGCGTTGAGGTAGCCGAGCCGGTGGCCCGGGTCGGTGAGGTAACCGAGCTCGTCCATCAGGCGCTCGGCGTACAGCGCCCAGCCCTCCAGGTTGGCACTCACCCCGCCCAGGCTGACCTGGTAGGTGGAGAGCCGGTCCGCGACGTAGTTCCACTGCGCGAGCTGCAGGTGGTGGCCGGGAACGCCCTCGTGGTACCAGGTCGAGACGAGGTCCCACTCCGGGAAGCGCTCGCGGCCGAGGGTGGGCAGCCAGGTCCGGCCGGGGCGGCTGAAGTCCAGCGAGGGGGCGGTGTAGTACGGCGCGGCGGCGCTGCCGGCCGGGGCGAGACGGGACTCGACCCGGGTGATCGGCTCGGCCAGGTCGAAGTGGATGCCCTGGAGGTCGGCGATCGCGCCGTCCATCAGCCCCTGGAGGAACTCACGGGCGGCCTCGGCCCCGAACCGTGCCGGGCCGTCGGTCTCCAGCCACTTCATGGCCTCCATCGGCCCGGCGCCCGGCCGCACCTTCTCGGCCTCGGTGCGCATCTGGGCCAGCAGGTCGTGGAACTCCTGCCAGGCCCAGGTGTACGCCTCGTCGAGGTCGAGGTCGGCGCCGGTCCAGTAGCGCACCCAGCGGCCGTAGCGCTCGCGGCCGACGGTGTCCGGGGCGTCGGCGGCGGCCGGGCCGTAGACCTCGCCGAGCCAGTCGCGCAGGGCCACCAGGGCCTCGGTGGCGGCCGTCGCGCGGGCGGACAGCTCCGCCTGCAACGGCTCGGGGGCGCCCTGGACCAGGTCGCCGAACCAGCCGGCCGGGGTGTCCCCGGCCAGCCACTCGCCGAGCTGGCCGATCACCGTGGTCACCTGGCGGGGGCCGGAGAGCAGGCCGCGGGCGATGCCCTCGGCGAGGGTCGCGCGGTACCCGGCGAGCGCCTCCGGCACCCGGGCGAGGCGGCGGCCGAGGATCCCCCACTGCGCCTCGGTGTCGGTGGGCATGAGGGTGAAGACGTCACGGAGATTGTGCAGCGGCGAGCCCAGGTTGTGGACGGCCCGGAACCGCTCGCCCGCGTCGTGGACGGCGAGCTCGGCGACGAGCCGCTCGCGCAGCAGGCGCGCGCAGCGCCGTTCGGCCTCGTCCCGGGCGGCACCGGCCGCACCGGCCTGGTCGAGCACCGCCTCGGCCTCGTCGAGCCGGGCCAGGGTGGAGCGCCCGAGGTCCGCGATCGCCTCGGCCCCGGCCGGGGAGAGGTCGGGGAGGCGGTCGTCCTCCGGGTTCAGGCCCAGGTACACCGCGGTCAGCGGGTCGAGCTCGGCAAGGTCCCGCACATAGGCGTCGGCGACACGGCGGGGGGTGGTGCCGTCGGAGCTGATCAGTTCAACCATCCGGACATCATTTCGTGGCACGCGCCGATTGCAAGCCCCTACCTGGTGGCATGGACCGGCCAATTCCCCTCCGCCCGCGCGGGCTCAGCCCCCCGAGCGACGCCGCCACCACCGACGCAGCGCGCGGCCCGGATCCCACCGGGACCGTCCGTGCGCGAAGCGGAAGAAGCAGAGGCCGATCAGTACGGCGCTGAAGTGCCCGAGGTCCGTGAAGGTGTGCGAGACCACCAGCGGCACCAGGTAGAAGACGACGACCCCGGCGCCGTAGAGCCACCGCCAGCCGCCCGCGAACCGGTAGGTGAGCACCGCGACCACCCCCGCCAGCGCGTACGAGACCCCGACGTCCACCGTCTCGGCCATGCTCCGCTGCAGGGTCCCGCGGACGATCCCCCAGGCCACCACGCCCTCGCTGACCAGGGTCGCCAGCACGTGCGCGGTCGCGGCCACCACGAACCAGCGCAGGGTGCCCAGCCAGCGTTCGGCGTTGGCGTGGAACACCGTGAACAGCACGGCGTACAGCGGCCAGCTGGACGTCTCCGTCCACAGCGCGCTGGCCACCAGGGCGTGCACCGGACGCGAGCGCAGCTGGTCCAGGTTGGTCGAGCGGGCGGCCAGGAACCAGTCCAGGGTGTGCTGGTCCATCCGGGCCACCACCAGACTGGTGAGCCCGAGGACGAGCAACCACAGGTACGTCCCCGGCGCCGAGCGCACCCAGGCCAGGAGCGCCCCGCGCGGACGGCGCGCGCGGGGCGGCCGTTCCAGCGTGTGCGCCATCCGGCGGGCCTCCTCGACAGGGTGGCGTGCTGTGTCCCATCCTCGGCCGGGGGCCGGTGGAGCGCCTCCCGGGCCCGCCTTCCGGGCCACCCCGGCACCGGCCTCCGGACGGGCCGTCCCGGGGCGGGGCCGACCGCCCGGACAGGCGCAAACGCCCGTTCGGAAGATCGGTGCAGACCCGGCTCCGATCCGGCCCGGGGCCGTTACGCTGACCGGCATGGAAGCCAGCTCAGCGCCCGTACCGCCGGCCCCCGAACCGGCTCCCAAACCCCGGCGCGCCGGGTACCGGCGGCTGCCGGTGCAGCAGCGGCGCGAGCAGCTGATCGCGGTCGCCCTGGAGCTGTTCGCCCACCGGGCGCCCGAGGAGGTCGGGCTGGACGACGTGGCGCAGGCCGCCGGCGCCTCCCGGCCGCTGGTGTACCGCTACTTCGCGGGCGGCAAACAGCAGCTGTACGAGGCCGCGCTGCGCAGCGCGGCCGAGGAGCTCACCCACCGCTTCGTGGTGCCGCTCGCCGGGACCCCGACCCAGCAGCTGTCCGCCGTCCTGGAGCGCTACTTCGCCTTCGTCGCCGGGCACGGCACCGGCTACTCGGCGCTGCTGCGCGGCGGCTCGGTGGTGGAGACGGCCCGCACCTCGGCGATCGTCGACGACGTCCGGCGGGCGGCGCTCAAGCGCACCCTGCGCCACCTCGGGGTGCGGCAGGCCGGGCCGAGACTGACCCTGCTGGTGCGCTCGTGGATCGCGGTGGTCGAGGGGGCCTCGCTGAGCTGGCTCGACGAGGGCCGGGAGGTCCCGGTGGACGAGCTGCGGGAGTGGCTGGTGGACCAGTTCGTGGCGATGGCGGCGGCGACCTCGCTGCACGACCCGCAGACCGCCGAGGTGCTGTCCGGACTGCTGGCCCTGGAGGGCGCGGACTCGCCGCGGACGGCCCGGCTGCGGGCGGCACTGGGCGGCCCGGCCGAGTAACGGAGCGGCGGGCGGGGTGTGGCACACGCGCGGCCGGGGGAGACCGGGCGGGGCGCGCGGCCCGGGGTCCGGCCCGACCCCCGTGCCAAGGGTCGGGACGGCGGACGGCTACGCCTTGCCGAGGACCTGCCGCTGCCGGCCGAGCCCGTCGATCTCGATCTCCACGATGTCGCCGGGCGCCAGGTAGGGCGTGCCCGGGCGGCCCAGGGTGACCCCGGCCGGAGTGCCGGTGACGATCACGTCGCCCGGCTCCAGCACCATGAACTGGCTCGCGTAGCGGACCAGCTCCAGCACCGGGAAGACCATCCGCTCGGTGGAGCCGTCCTGGCGCAGCTCCCCGTTGACCCACAGCCGCAGCGGCAGCCGCTGCGGATCGGCCACCTCGTCGGCGGTGACCAGCCACGGCCCGAGCGGGGTGAAGGTCTCCGCCGACTTGCCCTTGTCCCACTGACCGCCGCGCTCGAACTGGAACGCCCGCTCGGTGACGTCGTTGGCGATGGTGTAGCCGGCGATCACCCCGGCCGCCGCCGCGTGGTCCGGCAGGTAGCGGGCGGTCCGGCCGATCACCACGGCCAGCTCGGCCTCGTAGTCGGTCTTCTCGCCGCCGCGCGGCACCAGCACCTCGTCGTACGGGCCGACCACGGTCGAGCCGGGCTTGAGGAAGATCACCGGTTCGTCCGGGATCGCCGCGCCCGCCTCGGCCGCGTGGTCCCGGTAGTTGAGGCCGATGCCGACCACCTTGCCGGGGCGCGGCACCGGCGGGCCGACCCGCTGCCCGCCGATCCCGGCCACCGGCAGCCGGCCGGCCGCCAGCTGCCCGGCCAGCGCGGCCGCGCCGCCGCCGGTCAGACCGGCGAGGAAGTCGCCGTCGATGTCCGCGGTCACCCCGGAGAGGTCGTACGCGGTGCCGTCCTGGTCCAGCACGACCGGGCGTTCGGCGCCCGGCGGGCCGACACGGAGGAGCTTCATCCGATCCCCACCTCCTAGTTCGTCGAGTTCGTCGCAGCTCGCCGGACGTCCGGCCCGGACCGCCCGGAGGCGGCACGGACCGCGCCCGACGCCTGTGCAGCGAGGTATATCAACGGCGCGGCGCCCCGGACCAGACCGTCCCGATCGGCGAAATCCTCCCAACCGCCCGAGCCCGGCACCGGCCGACCTGGGTGCCCGTACGGTTGACAGCCCGCCTGGCCCGCCGGCCGTCCCGGCGAAGCGCCCCGACGAAGCGCCCCACCGGGCCGTCACGCCCGGGGCGAACACCCGGTCGAACGACTGCGCCGCGGGGCAGGATCGACCCCATGGAGATCACCCGGATCCGACCCGAACTGACCGTCGTCAACCTCGACTTCGGCACCGTCTTCCTCTGGCGCGACGAGGACGGCTCACTCACCCTGATCGACACCGGCACCGCCGGACAGGCCGACACGATCGAGGCGGCGATCCGCGCCGACGGCGCCGACCCGGCCGCACTGCGCGCCATCGTGCTCACCCACCACCACGAGGACCACGCCGGATCGGCCGCCGAACTCTCCCGGCGGCTGGGCGCCGAGGTGGTCGCCCACCGGCTGGAGGCACCGGTGCTCCGCGGCGAGCGGCAGCCCCGGCCGATGGTGCTGAGCCCCTTCGAGCAGGAGATCTGGGACAGCCTGCCGTCGCTGCCGCCCGCCCCGCCGTGCGCCGTCGACCGCGAGGTGGCGGACGGCGAGGTGCTCGGCTTCGGCGGCGGCGCGGTGGTGGTGCACGTGCCCGGGCACACGGACGGCTCGATCGCGCTGCACCTGCCGGAGCGGGGCGTGCTGTTCACCGGCGACCTCGCGGCCAACGTCGAGCACCGGACCATGCCCGGCGTCTTCAACGCCGATCCGGCGCTGGCCGTGGAGTCCTTCCGCCGGCTGTCGGAGCTGGAGGCCGACACCGTGCTGTTCGGGCACGGCGTGCCGATCGCCGAGGGCGGCTCAGCCGCCCTGCGCCGTGCCGTCGAGCAGCTGGGCCAGCACTAGCGCGGGCGCCGGGTCGGGCGCGGCGCCGGCGCTCTCGCGCTCCCACCGCTCCAGGTCGCGCCCGACATCGGCCCGGGCCCGCGGGTGGCCGTCCAGCGCGGACAGCAGTTCGCGCAGCAGGGCGACGGCCGCCCCCGGCCGGCCCGAGCGGGCCAGCCAGAGCGCCAGGTCGTGGCAGGTGCGCAGGGTCCGGGGATCGGCCGCCCCGAAGGCCCGGGCGAACTGCGGGATAAGCGCGAGCAGTTGCTCGGCGGCCCGCTCGGGCGAGCCGGCCGCGCCGCGCCGCCAGGCGTCGTCGGCCTTCTGCCGCAGTGCCTCCGGGTCGGTGCCGCCCTTGCGGTCCCGCAGCGCCCTGAGGTCGCGCAGCCGGGCGCGGACCTCGGCGGCGTCGGCGGGCCGGTCCGCCGCGTTCTTGGCCAGCAGCTGGAGGATCAGCCGGTCCAGGGCCGGATCGGCGGTGTCCGGGGGCAGCGGCTGCTCGTTGAGGTGCGCGTACATCATGGTGACGGCCTGGTCGGCGTTGAACGGGCGGCGGCCGGTGCACAGCTGGTAGAGCACCACGCCGAGCGCGTAGAGGTCGGCCCGGCCGTCGATCGGCAGGCCCGCCCAGCACTCCGGCGCCAGGTAGACCGGGGTGCCGATGACCACGTCGGTGGAGGTGAGGCCGCCGGCGGCCGGCTGGGAGAGCAGCCGGGCGATGCCGAAGTCCAGCACCTTGGCCTCACCGCCGTCGGTGATCATGATGTTCTCGGGCTTGATGTCCCGGTGCACCACGCCGTTGCGGTGGGCGGCGTCCAGCGCCTTGCAGATCTGCCGCACCCAGCGCAGCGAGACCGCCGGCTCCGGCAGGCCGTCGCGCATCACCTGGGCCAGCGAGCGGCCCCGGACCAGCTCCATCACCAGGTAGTGGGTCGACCGGGCGCCGTCCTGCACCCGCCCGTAGTCGTACAGGGTGACGATGTGCGGATTGGAGAGCAGGCCGACCGTCCTGGCCTCGCGGATGAACCGGCCGACCGCCTCCTCGTCGCCCGCCTTCTCGTCGGAGAGCACCTTGAGCGCCACCGCCCGACCGATGGTCTCGTCGTGGGCGGCCCAGACCACACCGAACCCGCCCCGGCCGAGTTCCCGGTCCAGCCGGTACCGGCCGCCCACGACATCGCCCGCCTGCATGCGCGCCCCCAAGTCCGCCGGAATCGAACACCGTTCATCCTGACCGGGTCACGATAGCGGCGGGGAGCGGCGGCCGGGTGAACGACCCCGGGGCCGCCCCCGGTCCGGGCCCGGCGCGGCCCCGGGCCCGTCGTGGGCGGCGGCCCCTACGGCTTGGGCTTGGGCAGGCCGACCGGGTTGATCTCGGAGGCGGGCACCGCCTCCGCGTCCAGGCCCCAGCGCTTCAGCACCTGGGCGTAGCTGCCGTTCCCGATCACCTCGTCGATCGCCCCGTGCAAGGCATTGACCAGGCCGCTGTCCTTCTTCGTGGTGGCCCCGATCTTGCCCAGCACCTCGGCGCCGCCGCCCGAGTAGGTGCCGATCACCTCGGTCTCGCCGGTCTGCACGGCGTGGAAGGCGGCCACCGGGTTGGGGCCGACGTAGGCGTCGATCCGGCCGGAGGAGAGTGCCAGGTAGTAGTCCGAGGAGTTCTGGAAGTACTTGATGTCGGCCGCCTTCAGGCCGTTCCTGGTGTTCTCCTCGTTCCAGGCGACCAGCAGCTTCTCCTGGTTGGTGCCGGAGGCGACGGCGACGGTCCGCCCGGCGATGTCCTCGGGCCCGGTGACCTTCCAGCCGCTGCCCTTCTTCGCCTCGAAGCCGAGGATGTCCTGCCGGTAGGTGGCGAAGTCGTACTTCTCCTTCCTGGCCTCGGTGACGGTGATGTTGGAGATGCCCACGTCGTACTTGCCGCTGTCCAGGCCGACGAAGATGTTCTCCCAGGAGACCGGGTTGAACTCGACCTTGAGGCCGAGCACATTGCCGATCAGCGAGGCGATGTCCGGCTCGACGCCGATCACCGTCCGGTCGTCGCTGGCGTAGAAGTCCAGCGGCGGCGTGGTGCCGAGCGAGTCGACCACGGTCAGCGTCCCGCGTCTCCTGATCTCCTCCGGCACCAGGGCGGCGAGGGCGTCCACCTTGGGCGTGGTCACCCGGTTCTGCTGCGGGCCGAGGTTCACCGCGGTGCCGTTCGGGGCGGTGCCGCCCTTGGCGGGAGCGAGGTCCGCCGCCGCGTCCGAGGAGCTGCCGCAGGCGGCCAGGGTGAGGGCGGCGGCGAGCGCGGCGGCGGTCACGAGGGCGCGACGGGGTAGGGACATGGCGGAACTCCTGCGGGGTGAAAGAGGGGCGTGACGGATGGTTCAGAGGACCTTGGCCAGGAAGGCCCTGGTCCGCTCGTGCCGGGGCGCGTCGAGGACGTCGGCCGGTGGGCCCTGCTCGACCACGGCCCCGTCGTCCATGAAGACCACGGTGTCGGCGACCTCGCGGGCGAAGCCGATCTCGTGGGTGACCACGACCATCGTGGTGCCGGCCCGGGCGAGGTCCTTGACGACGTCGAGCACCTCGCCGACCAGTTCGGGGTCGAGGGCCGAGGTCGGCTCGTCGAACAGCAGCACCTTGGGGTCCAGCGCCAGCGCCCGGGCGATCGCCACCCGCTGCTGCTGGCCGCCGGAGAGCTGCCGGGGGTAGGCGTCCGCCTTCTCGGCCAGGCCGACCCGCTCCAGCAGCTCCAGTGCCCGGGCCCGGGCCTCGGCCCTGGGCCGGCGCAGGGCGCTGACCGGCGCCTCGACGATGTTCTCCAGCACGGTGAGGTGCGGGAACAGGTTGAAGTTCTGGAAGACGAAGCCGATGTGGGTCCGCTGCCGCAGGACCTCGCGCTCCTTGAGTTCGTGCAGCCGGTCCCCGGCCCGGCGGTAGCCGATCAGCTCGCCGTCGATCGCGACGAAGCCGCGGTCGACCTTCTCCAGGTGGTTGATCGAGCGCAGCAGGGTCGACTTGCCGGAACCGGAGGGTCCGAGCACCACGGTCACCGAGCCGGCCGGGACGTCGAGGTCGACACCGCGCAGCACCGCGTTCGGGCCGAAGCTCTTCCACAGGCCGCGCACCTGCACCATCGGCGGTGCGGCGGTCGGCTCCCCGGCGGGGGCGTCCTCGCCCCGGGGTTCCTCGACGCGGGATTCCTTGACGACGGTGGTCATGAGCGGCCTCCGAGGGCGACGGCGGTGGCGGTGCGGGCGCGCAGGCCCCGGACGAGGGTGCGGGCCCGCTGGAGCGGGGTGGGCGGCGGGGTGCGGTCGGCCCCGCGGGCGAAGTACCGCTCGACGTAGTACTGGCCGATCGACAGCACGGTGGTCAGCAGCACGTACCAGACGGTGGCGACCATCAGCAGCGGCACCACCCGGCCGGTCCGGCCGTACACCACCTGCACCTGGTAGAAGAGTTCGCCGATGGCCATCACGTAGACCACCGAGGTGCCCTTGAACAGCGAGACCACCTCGTTGGCGGCGGCCGGCAGGATGCCGCGCATCGCCTGCGGCAGGACGATCCGCCACGCCTGGCGCCAACGCGGCACACCGAGCGCCGCGGCCGCCTCGCGCTGACCGGGGTCGACGGCGATGACGCCGCCGCGGATGATCTCGGCGGCGAACGCCGCCTGGTGCAGCCCGAGGCCGAGCACGGCCGCGCCCAGTGCGCCCAGCACGCCGATCGTCTCGACGTCGGCGAAGGTCGGCCCGAACGGGATACCGAGGCCGAAGCGCTTGTAGAGGTAGGAGAGGTTGAACCAGAAGACCAGCTGGACGATCAGCGGGACCGAGCGGAACACCCAGACGTAGGCCCAGGCGACGGACCGCAGGACCGCGCTGCGGGAGAGCCGCATCGCGGCCACGACGGCACCCAGCACGAAGCCCAGCACGGTGCCGTAGGCGGTGAGTTCGACCGTGCGGCCGACCGCGCGCAGGATGGTGTCGGCGGAGAAGTACACCCGGAAGGTGGCCCAGTCCCAGCCGGGGTTGGTGGCCAGGCCGTGGGCGAACTGGCCCAGCACGACGAGGGCGGCGAGGCCGGCCGCCCACCGCCAGGGGTACCGGGCGCGGACGGTGCGCAGGCCGTCCAGCTCGCCGAGGTCGAGCGGGGCGGCGACGGGCCCGGCGGGCGCGGCGGGCCCGTCGCCGGGTTTCGCGAGGGGTGCGGTGGCGGTGGTCATGGGGGGCTCCTCCCGGGGGGACAGGGGATCACTGGTGCTCGGGCGGGCTGATCAGGGACTCCTGGACGGCCGAGTCCGTCACCCCCCACTTCTTGAGGATCCGCTCGTAGGTGCCGTCCTTGATCAGCTCGTTGACGGCCGCCCGGAAGGCCGGGGTCAGCGCCGAGCCCTTCTTGAACGCGAAGCCGACGTCGAGCCGGTGGAACTCGCCCAGGAACCTGGTGCCGGACGCCTCCTGGGCGGCCTGGTAGCGCAGGCCGTTGATGGTGGACATCACGACGTCCACCCGGCCCTGCTGGAGGCTGGTCAGTGTGGCGCCGTTGTCGCTGAACGCCTTGACCTCGTAGGGCTGCTTGCCGGCGTCGGCGCAGACGTTCTTCCTGGCGTTGAGGGTGGTCTCGAAGGTGGTCCCGGCGCCGGTGCCGATGGTCAGCCCGCACAGCTGGACCAGGTCGGTGACCGGCTGGACGCTGGTGTTGTCCTTCTTGACCGCGAAGCCCTGACCGTCGTCGATGTAGGTGACGAAGTCGATGGTCTTCAGCCGGGCCGCGGTCACCCCGAAGTTGCCGGTGCCGACGTCGTACTTGCCGCTGTCGAGCGCGGGCAGGATGGTCTCGAACGCCGCCTCCTCGCGCCGCACGGTGAGACCGAGCAGCCGGCCGACCGCGTCGCCGAAGTCGATGTCCACCCCGGCGGCCTTCTTGGTGGCCTGGTCGGCGTAGAAGGCCGAGGGCGGGGCGCCGATCGAGGAGCCGAACTTCACCGTCCCGGCGTCGCGGACGTCGGCGGGCAGCAGCGCGGCGGCGCTGTCCGACTTCTTGAGGCCGGAGACGAGGTCCTCGGCGGCGGCGGAGACGGCCGGCCGGCCGGAGCCGCCCGCCCCGGTGCCGGTGCTCGGGTCCGAGCTGCACGCCGCCAGGGCCAGGACCGGCAGCAGGGCGGTGGCGGCGAGCAGCCGGTGGCGGGCGGTGGTGGTTCTCACGGAGGTGCCTTTCGGGAGGTACGGGGGCGGTGCGGGACGGCGGCGGGCGCGTGGGCCCGGGCGGTGGTCGGGCTCAGTGGAGGTGCTTCTCGAACGGCAGCGGACCGGGCCGGGGTTCCTCCGCCCCGTCGGCGGGCAGGACCGGCGGATCGGCGGGGTCGAACAGCGGGGTGTAGCCGGCGGCCAGGTACAGCGCCCTGGCCTCGGGCTGGCGCGGGCCGGTGGTGAGGAAGATCCGCCGGTAGCCGGCCCCGGCGGCGGCCCGCTCCAGCTCGGCCAGCACCCGGGTGGCCAGCCCCCGGCGGCGGTGCGCCGAGGACGTCCACATCCGCTTCACCTCGGCCGTCCGCTCGTCGTACCGCTTGTACGCGCCGCCGGCCACCGGTTCGCCGCCCTCCAGCAGGAGCAGCAGCAGGCCGTGCGGCGCGGTCCAGCTGTCCGCCGGGTAGCGGGTCATCTCCTCGTGCGCCTCGGGGCCGTAGCGGCGCACGTACTCCTCGGTGAGCTCGCGCACCAGCGGCTCGGCGAGCGGGTCGTCGATGCCGACCCGGCGGACCTCGACGTCGAGCGCCGGTGCGCCGTTCACGCCTGGACCGCGATCAGCTGGTGCCGGTCGTGCTCGGCCCGCCCGCTCCGCTCGGCCTCCGCCGCCGCCTCGGCGGCCGCCCTGGCCGCGTCGCGCTTGGCGACCTCCTCGCGGACGATCGGGATGACGTACCGGCCGAAGTCGATCGCGTCGTCCACCAGGTGGTAGCCGCGGGCGGACAGGATGTCCACGCCCAGGTCGTAGTAGTCCAGCAGCGCCTGGGCGACCGTCTCCGGGGTGCCGACCAGGGCGTTGGAGTTGCCCGCCCCGCCGGTGGCGGCGGCGGTCGGCGTCCACAGCGCCCGGTCGTAGCGCTCGCCCGCCTCGGCGATCTCCAGCAGGCGCTGCGAGCCCGCGTTCTCGGGCGCGGTGCCGGCCGGGCGGCCCCGGCGGATCAGGTCGCCGCCCTCGCGCCGGGCCCTGATCGCGGCGACCGTCCGGTGCGCCTTCTCCCAGGCCAGCTCCTCGGTCGGCGCGAGGATCGGCCGGAACGCCACCTGGATCCGCGGCACGTCGGCCCGTCCGGCCGCCCGGGCCGCCTCCCGGACCCGCTCGATCTGCTCGGCGGTGCGGGCCAGCGGCTCGCCCCAGAGGCAGTAGATGTCCGCCTCGGCACCGCCGGCCGCGTAGGCCGCCGCCGAGGAGCCGCCGAAGGAGACGCCCGGCCGGGGCGCCTGCACCGGGAGGACGTCGGAGACGAAGTCGTGGAAGCGGTAGTGCTCGCCCTCGTGGTCGAAGGGCTCCCGGCTGGTCCACGCCTTCTTGACGATCCGGATGTACTCCCGGGTGCGGTCGTACCGCTGGTCCTTGGTGAGGAAATCGCCCTCACGCTGCTGCTCGTGGTCGTTGCCGCCGGTGATGAAGTGCACGGTGAGCCGGCCGTCGCTGATCCGGTCCAGGGTGGCGAAGGTCTTGGCGGCGAAGGTCGGGTACGAGACGTTCGGGCGGTGGGCGAGCAGGATCTGCAGGTGGTCGAGGCGGGAGGCGATGAACGCGGCGGCGGGCGCCGGATCGGGCGAGCCGGAGCCGTAGGCGAACAGCACCCGGTCCCAGCCGTGCTCCTCGTGGGCGCGGGCCAGCTTCAGGGTGTAGTCGCGGTCGAACGCGGCCGTGGTGCTCGCGGTGGTCTCCGTACCGTCGGCGGTGGCGGCGATGCCGAGGAATTCGACGGGCATGGTGGCGGAACCTTTCGGTCGTCCGCGGTCCGGCCGGAGGCGGGCGGCCGGTGGGCGCGGGAGCGGGGGAAGGCAGGGGGCACCGCCGGCCGGCGGCCGGGGGCGGGAGGGCCGTACGGGAACGGGAACGGGAACAGGAGCGGGGCGGCGGCGGGCACGTGACGGCCCGGGCCGGTGCGGAGGACTGCCGGAGCGCAGCGGGGAGGAAGGGAGGAGGGGCGGCAGCGAGCGGTCGACGAGCCGTCAGGAGGTGACGGCCGTCCCGGCCCGGGACGGGGCACCGAGGGAGGTCGCTCCGGGGGAGGAGGGGGCCGGACGAGCGGCCCGCTGCCGGCTCAGCCGCGACACGCCGCGGACCACACCCGACCGAAGTCGATGTGGTCGCGGGTGACCAAGGGCTGCTCGGCGTACATGGCCCCAAGTTGAGCAGCGAACCTCGCACCGCGTCAACCGTCCACCATTGCCGCACTGTTGCGATCTCCTGTCGCCACGCGACACCTCCCCCGCCCCGGGTGCCCCGCCGCCGACGGGCCTTGACACCAGGCGATCGAGCACGCGTACGATCGAAAGCGGAGTGCAGTGCCCCGCCGGACGCGTTGAGGGACGCGGGCCGGCCGCAACGGCCGTACGTGACCACGCCGTACCCCGCCCCGTGCGCCCGCGCGCATCCCGCGTCCCCGCCCTCCCGCCTGGAGCCTCCGCATGGCCACCCCGCCGGACGTCCTGCCCGCCCCCTCCTCCCCGCCCGCGCCTCCGGCTCCCCGCCGGGGCGGCACCACCACCGCAGCCGCCGACGCCACCACCCCCGACGCCTCGGCCGCCACCGCCCGGATCGTCCCGCGCCGCCGCACCGGCCAGTGGATCTCCGCCGCCGTCGCCCTGCTGCTGTTCGCCATGGCGGTCAACTCCCTGGTCCACAACCGGGCGTTCCAGTGGGACGTGGTCGCCGACTGGTTCACCGCCGCCTCGGTGATGAACGGCCTCACCCTGACCCTCTGGCTGACGGCCGTCACCCTCGGCCTCGGCTTCGTGCTCGGCACCGTCCTCGCCACCATGCGACTGTCCAGCAACCCGGTGCTGCGCACGCTCAGCTGGATCTACATCTGGATCTTCCGCTCCACCCCGGCCCTGGTGCAGCTGCTGCTGTTCTTCAACATCGGCGCGCTGTACCCGACCCTCGGCCTGGGCATCCCGTTCGGCCCGGAGTTCGTCACCGTCCGGACGGTCAACCTGTTCGGCCCGACCTTCACCGCCGTGGTCGGACTGACCCTGCTGGAGGCCGCCTACGCCGCCGAGGTGGTGCGCGGCGGCATCCTCTCCGTCGACCGGGGCCAGCTGGAGGCCGCCGCCGCGCTGGGCCTGGGCCGGTGGCGCGTGCTGCGCCGGATCGTCGTCCCGCAGGCGATGCGCTCGATCGTGCCGACCGCGGGGAACATGCTGATCGGCGCGCTCAAGGGGACCAGCATCATCAGCGTGCTGGCCGTCTCCGACCTGCTCTACTCCGTCCAGCTGGTCTACCTGCAGTCCTACCAGGTCATCCCGATGCTGATGGTCGCCACCCTCTGGTACGTGGTGATCACCACTGTCCTCTCGGTCGGCCAGTACTACGTCGAACGCCACTTCGCCAAGGGCGCCACCCGCGAGGGCCTGCCGCCCACCCCGCTGGAGCGGGCCCGCGCCGGGTACCGCCGGCTGCGCGCGGCCGCGGCGGCGGCCGCTCCTGGAGAGGCCGCGCCCGGAGAGGCCGCCCCGGAGAAGGCGGCCACCGGGGAGGAGGCCCGATGAGCGCTGTCCTGGTCGTGGTCGGCGCCGGGCCGCGCGGCACCGGGGTGCTGGAGCGGATCGCCGCCAACGCCCCCGAACTCCTTCCCGCCGAACGCCCGTTGCACATCCACCTGGTCGACCCCCACCCGCCCGGCGGCGGCCGGATCTGGCGCCACGAGCAGTCCCCGCTGCTGCGGATGAACTCGATGGCGGAGGACGTCACCATGTTCACCGACGAGCGGTCGACCGTCGACGGACCGGTCCGCCCCGGCCCCTCGCTGGCCGAATGGGCCGCGCGCCCGGAGGAGTTCGCGCCCCATCGGGAGATCGCCGACCCCGCCCTGCGGGCCGAGCTGCGCGCCCTCGCCCCCACCGACTTCCCCACCCGGCGGGCCCAGAGCGCGTATCTCGACTGGGTGTTCCGGCGCGCCGTCGCCGACCTGCCGCCGCACGTCACGGTCACCGTCCACCGGGACACCGCGCGGCGGATCGAGGGCCCGACGGACGGGCCGCAGCTGGTCCACCTCTCCGACCGGGTCCTCACCGCCGACCACGTCGTGCTCACCCTCGGCCACCTCGACTCCTCCCCCGACCCCCGCTACGCCGCCGACGCCGCCTTCGCCGCCCGGCACGGCCGCTTCCACCTGCCGCCCGCGCACTCCGCCGACGTCACCGCCGAGCTGGAGCGCATCGCCCCCGGCGAGCACACCGTGCTGCGCGGCTTCGGGCTCGCCTTCGTCGACCTGGTCTCGCTGCTCACCGAAGGCCGCGGCGGCCGCTTCGAGGAGGCGGCGGTCGGCGGAGCCGAGGGAGGCGGTGGCGGCCTGGTCTACCGGCCCTCGGGCCGCGAACCGGTCGTCCACGTCGGCTCGCGGCGCGGCGTCCCCTACCACTCCAAGACCGGCTACCGCCTGGCCGGACCGCCGCCACCCTTCCCCCGGTACTTCGACGCCGCCGCCGTCGACACCCTGCTGGAGCGGCCGGGCGCACTCGAACTGCGGCGCGACGTCTGGCCGTTGATGGCCAAGGAGATCGCCTTCGGTCACTACCACGAGCTGTTCCACGCCCACCCCGGGCGCACCGCCCTGCCCTGGGCGGAGTTCCTCCCCGGTCTCGACGCGCACCGCTGGGCCTCCCCGGAGCTCGAAGCGCTGGTCGGCCGGGCCGTCCCCGACCCGGCCGACCGGCTCGACCTCGAACGCCTCGACCACCCGCTGGCCGGCCTGGAACTCGGCTCCGCCGAGGAACTCCAGCGCCACCTGCGCCGCTACATCGCCGAGGACGCCGACCGGCGCGCCGACCCCGCCCACAGCGCCGACCTCGGTGCCTTCCTCGCCCTGCTCTCGCTCTTCGGCCAGCTGCCCCGGATCCTCGCCTCCGGTCGGCTCACCGCCCGGTCGGTGGGCGAGGAGGTCGACGAGTGGTTCTTCGGCTACTTCAGCTACCTGGCGTCCGGGCCGCCCGGCTTCCGGCTGCGCCAGCTGCTCGCGCTCTCCGAGGCCGGCGTGGTCCGCTTCCTCGGCGCGGCCGTCCGGGTCGAGCGGGACGAGCGCACCGGCAGCTGGCTGGCCTCCGGCGCCACCGTGCCCGGGCACACCGTCACCGCCACCGCGCTGGTCGAGGCGTACCTGCCCAAGCACGTGCTGGACCGCACCCGGGACCCGCTGCTGCGCGAGCTGCACCGGGAGGGGCGGATCGTCGAGGAGGTGGTCAGCGACCCGGAGCACACCCACCGCTCCGGACTGCTCACGATCCGGCCGCGGGACGGCGGCGTCCTCGACCCGGCCCTCGGCGGGGAGCCGCATCCACGGCGCACCGCGCTCGGCCCGCACACCAGCGTGCGGGCGGCGGCCGCGTTCGCCCGGCCGCGCACGGACTCGCCCGGCTTCCGGCAGAACGACGCGGCGGCCCGGGCGCTGCTGGGCGCGCTCGCCGGGGCGGGGTCGCCTGGCGCGGTGAGTCCGGTGGGCGCGGAGGACACGGCGGGCGCGGTGGTGGGGGCGACGGTCTGACCCACCGGCGCGCGGACCGCGTCACGGCCCGTAGATCTCCTCCACCAGGTCCTCGGCCGTGACGTGGTCCGGCGCGGCGAGGATCCACTCGCCGATCTGCTTGATACCGGTGCCCCGTTCCAGCGCGTTCAGACAGGCGTCGGCCTCCCGCTCCGAGGCGAACTCCCAGGTCAGCACGCGGCGGATCAGCACCAGCGCCTCGGCCGGGTGCATCCGCGGCCGCTTGCCGGGCTTCGACCGCCCGACCGGGGCCGACGCCAGTCGCTGCTGCTGGGCGGCCAGGTCCTGCCAGGCGCGGACGGTGACGGGGTGCTGCTCGCCGAGGACGGCGACCAGCTCCGGCAGCAGGGTGCGCAGCTGGAGCACCGCGTTCTCCGGGTCGCCCCGCTCGGCCGTGTACACCGCCAGGTCGTGCCGTGCCTGGAACACCCGGGGGTCGTGCGGGCCCCAGGCCGCGTGCAGCTCCGGCAGCAGCTCGGCGAGCCGGCGCATCGCGCTGATCGTCTCGCCGCTCTCGCCGATGCAGCGCAGCAGGTGGTAGCGGGCGGTGAGGGTGTCCGGGTCGGACGGGCCGAGGGCGAGCCGCAGGTCCTCGGCGACGGTGGACAGCAGCCGGATCGCGCCGTCCAGGTCGCCGGTGCGGCTCAGGAACCAGCCGAAGTCGCGCCAGGCGGAGAGGGTCTCCCGGTCCGCGGGGCCGAGCACGGCCAGCGCCTCCTGGGCGACCGCGTGGAGCAGACCGGCGGACTCCTCGGGCGTCGCCGCCCGGTGCGCGGCGCTCCGGCGCTCGCTCAGGGCGGAGCGGGCGAGGTCGTGCGGTGCCGGCGGGGACACTGGGCCCGGCGGCGGCGTGGTGAGCGGGGGCAGCAGGGCCGGAGCGAACAGCACGGGCGGCGGGAGCACCGGCACCGGCCCGAACACGATCGGCGGCGGGAACACCGGCACCGGCGGGACGAGCACCATCACCGGCCCGAACCCCGGCTGCTCGGCGGGTGCCTCCGCCGCCGACTCGTCCGCCAACTCGTCCACCGGCTCGTCCACCGGGTCCAGCGCCGGCTCCGCCGGGCCCGTCCGCCCGGGGTCGGCGCCCTCCAGCGCCGCGAGCCGCCGCTCCACCGTCCGCGCGTCCGCCGGGCGGTGCTCCGGATCCTTCGCCAGCAGTTCCGTGACCAGCCCGGCCAGCTCCACCGGCAGCCCGAACTCCGCCGGGTCCAGCGCCGGCGGCGGCGCGTTCAGGTGCTGGTACATCAGCACCGGCGTCGAGTCGCCGCTGAACGGCCTTGCCCCGGTACAGAGTTCCACCAGTACGCAGCCGAAGGCGTAGAGGTCCGCCCGGCCGTCCACCCGGCCGCCGGTCCAGCGTTCCGGCGCCATGTACGCCGGGCTGCCGACGACCGTCCCGGTGGTGGTCAACCCGCCCGCGCCGATGTCGAGCTGGGCGATGCCGAAGTCCAGCACCTTCACCGCGCCGGCCTCGGTGACCATGATGTTCTCGGGCTTGATGTCGCGGTGCACCATGCCCGCGTCGTGCGCGGCGGCCAGCGCGGAGCAGATCTGCCGCCCCCAGCGCACGCTCCGCTCCGGACCGGGCGGGCCGTCCCGGAGCACCGAGGTCAGGGTGCGGCCGGTGATCAGCTCCATCACCAGGTACGTCACCCTGCGGCCGCCCAGCTCACCCTCGCCCAGGTCGTGCACGGTGACGATGTGCGGATGCGAGAGGTTGCCCGCCGCGGTCGCCTCGCGGACGAACCGCAGCGCGGCCTTCTGCTGCTCCTCGCCGTGGTGGTTGATGACCTTGACCGCCACCGGACGCCGCATCCGGGAGTCGAAGGCCCGCCAGACCACGCCGAAGCCGCCCTGGCCCAGCCGCTCGACCAGCTCGTACCGACCGTCGAGCACGTCGCCGATCATCACCCGCCCCACCCCCGCACTCGTGCCGCCTCCGCACTCTATCCACGGGACGGCCCGCTCCGGCCGTCCCTTCGGCCGCTCTTTCTCCCCCCTCCACTTCCGGCCTTCCCCCACCTCTCCCCTGCCGCGCCCGAGTGCCCTGGTGGGAGGATGGCAACGGGCCCGCGACGACGCGCGGACCGCACGCACAGCGAGGAGCGCAGTCATGGCCAAGCAGGCCCCGCAGAGCGATCCGGCGCAGGACGCCCCCCGGGTGTCCGCGCCCCAGCACGCGGCCGCCGGGCTGCCCGCGGTCGGCCACAGCCTGCGGATGGCCGCCGAGCAGATGGGTGCCCGCCGGACCCTCAGCACCCTGCTCAAGGTCAACCAGCCCGACGGCTTCGACTGCCCCGGCTGCGCCTGGCCCGAGCCGGGGAAGACGCACACCGCCGAGTTCTGCGAGAACGGCGCCAAGGCCGTCGCCGAGGAGGCCACCGAGCGCCGGATCCGGGCCGAGTTCTTCGCCGCGCACCCGGTCGCCGAACTGGCCGAGCGCTCCGGCTACTGGCTCGGCCAGCAGGGCCGGCTCACCCAGCCGATGCTGCTCGACGAGGGCGCCACCCACTACACCCCGGTCTCCTGGGACGACGCCTTCGCGCTGATCGCCGAGGAGCTGCGGGCCCTGGACACCCCGGACGGCGCCGCCTTCTACACCTCGGGCCGGACCAGCAACGAGGCCGCGTTCGCCTACCAGCTGTTCGCCCGCCGGCTCGGCACCAACAACCTGCCGGACTGCTCCAACATGTGCCACGAGTCCTCCGGCTCGGCGCTCACCGAGACCCTCGGGGTCGGCAAGGGCAGCGTCAGCCTCAAGGACCTCTACCAGGCCGATCTGATCATCGTCGCGGGCCAGAACCCGGGCACCAACCACCCCCGGATGCTCTCCGCCCTGGAGCGGGCCAAGCGCGCCGGTGCCACCATCGTCAGCGTCAACCCGCTGCCCGAGGCCGGTCTTGAGCGGTTCAAGAACCCGCAGCAGGCGCGCGGACTGGTCGGCCACGGCACCAAGCTGACCGACCTCTTCCTGCAGATCCGGCTCGGCGGCGACCTCGCCCTGTTCCGCGCCCTCAACCAGCTGATCCTGGAGAAGGACGCCGTCGACCACGCCTTCGTCGCCGAGCACGGCCACGGCTTCGAGGAGTTCGCCGCCGAGGCCCGGACCACCTCGCGCGAGGAGGTGCTCGCCGCCACCGGCCTGCCGTGGGAGCAGATCGAGGAGCTGGGCCGGATGGTCCTCGCCTCCGAGAAGGTCATCGTCTGCTGGGCGATGGGCCTCACCCAGCACAAGCACTCGGTGCCGACCATCCGCGAGGTGGTCAACTTCCTGCTGCTGCGCGGCAACGTCGGCCGCCCCGGCGCCGGCGTCTGCCCGGTGCGCGGCCACAGCAACGTCCAGGGCGACCGGACGATGGGAATCTTCGAACGGCCCTCCGCCGCGTTCCTGGACGCCCTCGGCCGCGAGTTCTCCTTCGAACCGCCGCGCGAGCACGGCTTCGACTCGGTCGACACCATCCGGGCCATGCGGGAGGGCCGGATCGGCGTCTTCTTCGCGATGGGCGGCAACTTCGTCGCCGCGACCCCGGACACGGAGGTCACCGAGGCGGCGATGCGCCGCTGCCGACTGACCGTGCACGTCTCCACCAAGCTCAACCGCTCGCACGTGATCACCGGCGCCCGCGCGCTGATCCTGCCCACCCTCGGCCGCACCGACCGGGACGTCACCGCGCACGGCGCCCAGTTCGTGAGCGTCGAGGACTCCATGGGCCAGGTCCACTCCTCGCGCGGCGGCCTGCGCCCGCCGGCCCCGGGCCTGCTCTCCGAGGTCGCCATCGTCTGCCGCCTCGCCCGCGCCGCCCTCGGCCCGCAGGACACCGTGCCGTGGGAGGACTTCGCGAACGACTACGACACCCTGCGCGACCGGATCGCCCGGGTCGTCCCCGGCTTCCAGGACTTCAACGACAAGGTCCGCCGCCCGGGCGGCTTCACCCTCCCGCACGGCCCGCGCGACACCCGGACCTTCCCGACGGCGACCGGCAAGGCCAACTTCACGGTCAACCCGCTCACCGCGCCGGAGGTCCCGGAGGGGCGGCTGCTGCTCCAGACGCTGCGCTCCCACGACCAGTACAACACCACCATCTACGGCCTCGACGACCGCTACCGCGGCATCCAGGGCGGGCGCCGGGTGGTGCTCGTCAACCCGGCCGACGCGGCTGAACTGGGCGTTTCGGACGGCCAGTACGTGGACCTGGTCAGCGAGTGGAAGGACGGCGTGGAGCGCCGCGCCCCGCACTTCCGCGTCGTCCACTACCCGGTGGCCCGGGGCGGCGCGGCCGCGTACTACCCGGAGACGAACGTACTGGTGCCGCTGGACTCCACGGCGGACGTCAGCAACACCCCGACGTCGAAGGCCGTGGTCATCCGTTTCGAGGCCGACAGTGGAGCCTGACCCCACGGTTCTCCACCCGATGCCGGAGCAGCCCCGCGTGGTGCTGCTCCGGCCGCTGGTGAAGTCCCCGCTGATCGAGGTCGGGGAGTTCACGTACTACGACGACCCGGACGACCCGACGGCGTTCGAGAGCCGGAATGTGCTGTACCACTACGGGCCGGAACGGCTGGTCATCGGCCGGTACTGCGCCCTGGGCACCGGCGTCAGGTTCATCATGAACGGCGCCAACCACCGGACGGACGGGCCCTCGACCTTCCCGTTCCCGATCATGGGCGGCTCGTGGGCCGATTCCTTCGACCTGCTCACGGATCTCCCCAACCGGGGCGACACGGTGGTGGGCAGTGATGTGTGGTTCGGCAACGGCGTGACGGTGATGCCCGGTGTCCGCATCGGCCACGGCGCCATCGTCGCCACGGGGAGCGTGGTGACGGCTGACGTCCCGGACTACGCGGTGATCGGCGGCAACCCGGCCCGGGTGATCCGCTCCCGGTACAGCGAGGACGAAATCGCCCGCCTGCTGGCCGTGGCCTGGTGGGACTGGCCGACCGAGCACATCACCGCGCACGTCAGGACGATCATGTCCGGCACCGTCGAGGAGCTGGAAGCCGCCGCACCGAAGTAGGAAGTCGGCCCGGCCGACTTCTCACTCCCCGACTCACAGGCGGCTGCCCCTCGCTCCGGGAGAGCGAGGGGCAGCCGAGGTCAGGCGTGGTGGTCGAGATCGCCGGCCTTGATCGTGGCTAGGAGATCCGCGAAAGCGGCGGGCCCTGCCGTGAGAACCAGGCCAGGCACATCGGATTCGCGGAGCTCAACCGCCTCGGCACCGACCCGGACCTCGACACACTCGTTGTTCGCCGCGCTGTAACTGGACTTCTGCCACTCAGAGCTAGACACGTCCGCTCGCCACTTCCTTCTCACGGACCGGATAAAGGCGGAATCATCGACTTCCCAGATTGACCGATCAGGGAAGTATTGAGATAGAGGCAGCAAGGTTGGGACCATAGGATCACCGAGCAGGAAATCCGCGACCCGGCTGCCCACTCCCCGGCCCTCAGGTGGCTGGCCCTGGCTCGGAGAGCCAGGGCCAGCCAGATCAGGCGTGGCGGTCGAGGTCACCGGCCTTGATGGTGCGGAGCAGGTCGGCGATGGCGGCTGGAGAAATCCGTAGGGTGACCTCGCCCTCCTCGGATTCCCGGAGTTCGACTGCTCCAGCTTCCACCCGGAGCTCAATGCACTCATTACTTGACGCACTGAAGCTCGACTTCCGCCACTCCATATCAGGCATTCGAGGACTCCACTTCCTTCATGATCGATCGGATGAAATCGCGAGATTCCTTCTCGGCGAGGGCAGTGGCGTCGAGGCGAGAGAAGATCGCTCGGTGGTTGGCCAGATCGGTCGGCGATTCGAGGAAGAGGGCGCCTTGGGAGACGTCCACCTCCACGGTGTCCAGCTCAGCCACGGGACCGTTGGCGAAGGTGAGGTTCTCGCCAGCGCCCGGAAAGGTGTCAACGGCGAACGGAACGATCCGAACAGAGATCCCTGGCCGTTCAGAGTCATCGAGTAGGGCCCGTAGCTGGTCCAGGAGGACCGATGGGCCACCGAACTGCATCCGCAGTGCAGCCTCGTGGATGAAGGTGTGCAAGGGCGTGCCGCCCGAGCGAATGAGCTCCTGCCGCCGGATTCTGAACTCGGTCCTGGTCTCGATCTCTCGCGGCGGCAGGGGTGGGAACAGTCTCGCGAAGACCGCCGACGCATAGGCCGGGGTCTGGAGCAGGCCCGGGATGTATGCGGTGGTGCAGAAGGTGATCCGCTCGGCGTGGGCTTCGAGTTCGGCGACCTCAAGGAAGTCGACGGTCAGTACGCCGCGATACTCCTCCCACCACCCCTTGCCCCGCTCCGACGTCATGCGAGCGAGTGCATCGATCAGCGGCTCGTTGGAACACCCGCACGCCGAGGCCACCATTCGCAAGCGCTCGGGACTGACGCCGATCCTGGCCTGCTCCATCTGCGTCATCTGTGCGGGGCCGATGCCGAGTCTCCTGGCGAGCTCGCTGCCGCCGAGGCCCGCCTGCTCCCGCATGCGTCGCAGCTCGCTCCCGAGGCGACGCTGACGGAGGGTCGGATTTGGGCGAAGGGCCATGACGTCCTCTCTCACGGGGGCGGGATCAGTGTGCCGCGCGCCCGGCGGGCCGGTCCAACTACGGGTCGACCACACGGTAGGGGGAACTTTCTCGCCGAGACCTATAAATAGAGGTGCTGTCGGCTATGGTCTACCTCACAGCGATCCGACGGATCGTCAGTAATGCCTGCTTGTCGGGGCAGTAGGTGCACGCTGCCCATTTGCACCGCAGAGCGGCCGGGTCCGGACCGGCCTCGTTCACGGTGACGCGTCCGTCGACGCTCCTCCCTCCCTGCCCCTCCTCTGGAGGTTCGCCATGCGTGCCTGCAACCCGCCCGACTGCTCCGCCGTCCGGGCCGAACTCCGCACCCTCCTCCACACCTCCGGGTGGCGCCCGGACAGCATCGCCGACGCCGAACTCGCCTTCCAGGAACTGTTCATCAACGCCTGGCAGCACGGCGGCTGCCCCGCCCCGGCCGTCCTGGTCTCCCTGCGACCGGCCGTCCTGCGCGTCTCGGTCTGCGACGACTGCCCCGACCTCCCCGCCCCCCGCATCTCCGCCGACCCCTACGAAGTCTCCGGACGCGGACTCCACCTCGTGCGCGCCCTCACCGACCGGTTCGGCGCCGACCCCACCAAGACCGGCAAGGTCACCTGGTTCGAGCTGGACTTCGCCGCGTGAACACCCCCATCGGCCCCCACGACAAGATCCTCCGCACCTACACCGAACCCGAGGTCACCGCCCTCCTGCGCGAACTCCACGAGCGGGGCGCACCGCTCGGCATCCGCTGGGGCTCCGTCGCCGTCTCCGACCCCACCATCGACGGCCGGCTCCTCGTCGACTTCGGGGATGCCCCGGTCTCCACCCTCCTCAACCTCCTCGAACTCCTCCGCGAGACGGCCCGCAGGTGAGCACCTTCCTCGTCGGCGCCGCCTTCGCCGTCCTCCTGGCGCTGGCCATCGCCACCGTCGTCACCGGTGTCGTCACCGCCCTGAAGATCGGCCCGCCCCCGCCGCCCATCTCCCGCAACGGCCACTGGGAAACCCACACCCACCCCGACGGCACCACCGAACACACCTGGACCCCCCACCAGGCCGACCCCGACAACCCCCAGCCCCACTGACCGCCGAAGCCGCACCCCACCGGTGGCCCCTTGCAACCAGCAAGGGGCCACCGGAAAGAGCCTTCAGGAGTGGGAAGTCGGGCCGATCGACTGCCCACTCCGAGCCCGGCTGTGCCGCCGCTCGGCAGAACTGACCGTGCGCTGGAGGTCGGCCGTTCCGACTCCCTACTCCCCCGGGGGCGCATCTCAGCTCCGGTGGCTCCCTTGCCGCCCGCAAGGGAGCCACCGGAAGAACTCCGGGCGGGAAGTCAGGACCACCAACCTCCCGCTCCAAGGTGGTGAGGGGGTGTGGGTCCACGGCAGTCGGGTCGTGGAGTGGGAAGTCGAGCGTTCCGGCAACTCGCTCCCCCACTGGTGCAGCTCGGGTCCAGGTGGCTCCCTTGCTGCTGGCAAGGGAGCCACCGGACAAAGCCCCAGGAACAGGAAGTCGGCGGCTTCGACTTCCTGCTCCTGCTCGCCTTCGTCCTCGCCGGGAAGGACGGCGGTAGTCCGGTGGCCCCCTTGTGCGACAAGGGGGCCACCGGAATGAGCAGTGGCAAGCTCACGCAGCTACGCGCCGCACACCGAGCCGGTCAGCCCCGGGGTGGGAATGGGAAGTCGACGGCACCGACTTCCCGCGCCGGACCGGATCGGGTGAAGCGGCGATCAGTTGTAGAGGCTCAGGAAGCCGGTGATCAGCTCGGGCGGGTTGGCGGCCACCGTGGCCTCTTCCTCCCAGCCCGGGGAGTCCATGTCGAACACGACCACGGGCAGCGGGCGGCCGAAGATCCGCTCCACCGTGCCGCTCTCGTTGAGCCGGCGGGCGAGGTCGATCACGCTCGTGTGGAAGTGCAGCCGCAGCCCGTCCGTCCGGGCGGCCACCGCGGGGTCGTCCAGGGAACGGTCCAGGTCGAACGGGCCGTCGTACCAAAGACCGAGGCGCGCGGCCTCCGCCTTCCACAGTGCGCCGCCGACCGGGTCCCCGGGCACGTTGCCGAGCCGGTCAAAGCCGTCGAGGATCCAGTGGGCGTAGAGCCAGCGCGCTTCCTCGGGGTCGGCGTCCGCCGCCTTCCGGTACTGGCTCTCGGTGTTGTGGCCGATCTCGACGTACGGGCGCCGGTCGTCGGCATCCACCCGCCAGATGTTGAGGGCGAGGACGTAGACCTCGGCCCTCACCGGCCCGGGCAGGCGCTCCAGGATGACCGTGCTCGCCCGCAACAGATGTGCCCCGAATGTCTCCACCCCTGTCATGGGGCGAGCCTCCCACGCGACCGCACCGGCGAAGGCGGCAGGGCCGGGCTCCGGGAGGTCTCCCGGAGCCCGGCCCTGCCGGGAGGTCAGTGCTGGTTCGGCGGGAGGGTGCCCGTGCTGGTGCCGGAGGCCGTGGCGGACGCGGTGCCGGAGGCGGTGGCCGCAGCGGAGCCGGAGGAGGTGGGCGAGCCGGTGCCGGTCGGGGTCGAAGTCGGGGTGCCCGTCGGGGTCTCGGTGGGCGTGCCGGTCGGGGTACCCGTGGGAGTCCCGGTGGGCGTGCCCGTCGGGGTCCCGGTCGGCGTACCCGTGGGTGTGCCGGTGGGCGTGCCCGTCGGGGTACCCGTGGGCGTCCCGGTCGGCGTGGTGGTCGGGGTGCCCGTGCCCGGGTCGGTCGGCGTGCCGGTCGGCGTCGTGCCGGGCGTGCTCGGCGTACCCGGGTTGGTCGGGTCGGGCGTGCCCGGGGCCGGCGTACCCGGCGCAGGCGTCCCCGGAGCGGTCGGCGTGCCCGGCAGGGCCGGGACGACCGGCGGGACCACGGTGCCCTCGGGGACCGGCGGCTGGTTCAGCGGGCTGGACGCGATCGGGGTGACCGCGTCCCAGCCGGCCGGCAGGTCCGGCACCTTCCAGCTGCCGCCCGCCTCGTCGGCCGCCCCGCTCGGGTCCGGCCGGACGGCGCCGAGGATCGGGTTGGCCCCGATCGGCCCGACCTTGACGTACGAACCCGGCCGCGGCGCGTGCACGACCAGCCCGCCGCCGATGTACATCGCGACGTGCGTGGCCCCCTCGAAGTAGATGACGAGGTCACCGGGCCGCATCTGGTTCAGCGGGATGTGCTGGAGCTGCGCCCACTGCTCCTGGCTGGTGCGCGGGATCGGCTTGCCGGCGTGCAGCCACGCCTGCGAGGTGAGCCCGGAGCAGTCGAAGACGTCCGGACCGGCGCCGCCCCACACGTACGGCTTGCCCAACTGGGCGAGCGCGAAGGCGACGGCGGCCCGCCCGGCCAGCGAGGGGGTGCGCTCGCCCTGGCCGAGCACCCCGGAGGCGAGCAGCGCGAGCTGGGCCTCGTCGGCCTTGGCCTTCTCGACCTGCTCCAGTTCGGCGCGCTGCGCCCCGGTGAGCGAGGAGACCAGCTGCTCGACGGCGGCGAGGTCGGCGGCGACCTTGGCCTTGGCGGCGTCCTGCTGGGTGACCAGGGTCTGCGAGGTGCTGAGCGCCTCCTCGTTCTGCTTCTGCAGCACGCCGAGCGCGTCGCGGTCCGAGGTCAGCTTGGCGAGGAACTCGTTCTGCGAACGGCTCGCGGTGGCGAGCAGCTCGGCGATGGTGACGGCCTCGTACGGGTCCTTGGAGAGCAGCAGTTCGGCGTAGGCGGAGGCGGCGCCGTTGCGGTACTGGGCGGCGGCGAGCTGGGACGCGATGTCGGTGCCGGCGTCGACCTGCTTCTCCTGCCGCTCCACCTTGGTCTTGAGCTCGGCGAGCGAGGACTGCTGCTCGGCGACCTTGGTGACGGCCGCGTTGTACTGCTCGGTGGCGGCCTCGGCGCCCTGGTAGAGCGTGTGCAGCTGGTCCAGCAGCGGGCCGAGGGTGGCCTTGGCGGCGGCGAGCGGGTCGCCGCCGGGGTCGGTCACGGGCGCGCCGGGCGCGGTGGTGCCGGGGGCGGGCTGGGCCGGGTCGGCCCAGGCGGCGCCGGCGGCCAGCGGCAGCGCGAGCGCGGCGGCCGCGAGGACGGCCCCGCAGCGCAGTGCGGCGCGCACCCAGGCGGGCTGTGCGCCACCGCGGTTGCCCGCCCGTCGTCCGTCGGTCCGTTCGGCCTGTCGTACCCCGCCGCCCATAGGTCCTGTCCTCCCCGTCCGCCCCACGCTCCGGGGTCCCCGGACCTCCGCAGATCCTGCCATGGGTTACTCGCCGGAAACAGACCGCACCCGTACGGCTCGATGAATTTTTCACCACCGTGTGAGACAGCTCTCAGCAAAACGGGCGAACCGGTCAGATCTCCACTAATGTCCAGCTCAGCGCAGCCGACGACATCCCTTGGAAAGACTCTGGCCACCCCTCGGACACCATCGGAACCACGATTCCGATGCGTGTTCACCTTCTGTTCATCCAGCATCCCTACCGTCGCGAACGACGCCAACGTCTGTGCGACAACTACGACGATTGTTTGGGTATGGAACACATCTCGTTCCTGGTGGCCGTTGTGATCATCACGGCGCTCGCCTTCGACTTCACCAACGGGTTCCACGACACCGCCAACGCGATGGCCACCTCCATCGCCACGGGAGCCCTCCGGCCGAAGGTCGCGGTCACCATCGCGGCCGTCCTCAACTTCGCGGGTGCGTTCCTCTCCGTGAAGGTCGCCACCACCATCTCGGGCGGCATCGTCAACGAGAAGGCGGGCATCCATCCGGAGATCATCTTTGCCGCACTGGCCGGCGCGATCCTCTGGAACCTGCTGACCTGGCTGCGCGGTCTGCCGTCGAGCTCCTCGCACGCGCTCTACGGCGGCCTGATCGGCGCCACCGTCGTCGGCGTCGGCGTCAACGGCGTCAACTTCGACACCGTCGTCAGCAAGATCCTCATCCCCGCCGTCGCCTCCCCGCTGGTGGCCGGCCTGGCCGCGTGGGGCGCCACCAAGCTCGCCTTCGCGATCACCCGCAAGAGCAAGGACGAGACGGTCGGCAAGGGCTTCCGCACCGGCCAGATCTTCTCCTCCTCGCTGATCTCGCTGGCGCACGGCACCAACGACGCCCAGAAGACGATGGGCATCATCACCCTGACCCTGGTCTCGGTCGGCGCCCTGCCCAAGGGCGCGCTGCCCCCCACCTGGGTCATCGTCTCGGCCGGCGCCGCGATCGCGATCGGCACCTACATGGGCGGCTGGCGGATCATCCGCTCGATGGGCAAGGGCCTCGCGGACATCACCCCGCGCCAGGGCTTCGCCTCCGAGTCGGCCGCCGCGACGGTCATCCTGACCTCCTCGCACATGGGCTTCGGCCTCTCCACCACCCAGGTCTGCTCCGGCGGCATCATGGGCGCCGGCCTCGGCGGCCCGAAGGCCGAGCTGCGCTGGGGCATGGTCCGCCGGATGGTCTACACCTGGGGCCTGACCCTGCCCGCCGCCGCCACCGTGGGCGGACTCGCGGCCTTCCTCGCCGAGCAGGGCAACTGGGGCGTGGCGCTGGTCGGCGTCGTCCTGGTGGCCGGCTCGGGCGCGATGTGGGTCATCTCCCGCCGCCAGCCGGTCGGGGCGGACAACGTCACCGCCGACGACGTCAGCGACATCACCGACGTCACCCCGGTCGAGGTCGGCCCGGCCGCGCCCGCCACCCCGACCCCCGCCTCGACCACGGTCGCGGCCTGACCGCCGCCGGCTGAGGAGCTCGAAACACCATGCACATCAAGTGGAACGCCCTGGCCCAGACCGCAGGTGTCAGCTTCGGCATCACCGTCGCCGTCGTCGCCGTCTTCGCCCTCGGCATCCTGGCCCTGTCCCGCCGCGAGGCCACCCTCACCGCGCAGCGCGCGGCGGGCGGCCCGGACGCCCCGGCGAACGGCGGCCGGCTGGCCCTGGCCGGCGCCTACGCCTGCTTCGCCGTCTGCGGCGCGGCCGTCCTCTACGGGCTGTCGCTGATCGCGGGCAAGTAACCGGTCCGCGCGGCCCCGCACGACACGGCCGGAGGGCCGGGAGTGGTGATCCACTCCCGGCCCTCCGGCCGTTCCGGTACCGGTGCCCGCCCCGACGGCGTGCCGGACACCCGCCCGGGCGTCGGGCGGACGACCGGCACGGGACGACCCCGGACACCGGACACCTGACGCCGGACACCTGACGCCGGACACCTGACGCCGGTCGGACGCACGACGGAACCGCCCGCACACCCGGACGGTGTCCGACCCGGCACTCGCCGGATGCGGCCCGGGGTGCGCGCAGCACCGCCTCCCGTACGAACGGCCCCGGACACGCGTCGGACGCCCACCCGGCAGGCGGGCGGGCGTCCGACGAACGGGCGGTCGTCCAACCAGCCGTCAGGCGTCCGTGATACGGGACGAGGTCCAGCGGGCAGGCGACCGCCCGAGGGACTGACCGGCGTCCGACCACCGGGCGGGCGTCCGTACGGACCGGAACCCGTCCCGGATCAGTCCTGGGCGGTGCGCAGCACCGTCTCCCGGACGAACAGCACCGTGACGAAGGCCAGCAGCGCGAACGGCGCCGCGACCAGGAACACCACCCCGACCCCGTGCCCGAAGGCGTCGGTGACCAGCGGCACCAGCGGCGCGGGCAGCTTGTGCAGGTCCGGGATGCCGCCGCCGAGCGCGCCGCCGGTGGCCGGGACGTGCGCGGCGGCCAGGTTCTCGGCCAGGTAGTGGCCGACCCGGTTGTTCATCAGCGCGCCGAGCGCGGAGACGCCCATCGCGCCGCCCATGGTGCGGAAGAAGGTGACCACCGAGCTGGCCGCGCCGAGCTCGGCGCGCGGCACGGTGTTCTGCACCGCGAGGACGAGGTTCTGCATGGTGAGGCCGAGGCCGATGCCGGTGATCGCCATGTAGACCGAGAGCAGGCCGTAGGCCGTGTCGGCGCGGGCGGTACCGAGCAGGGCGAAGCCGACGGCGAGCAGCAGGGTGCCGGCGACCAGGTACGCCTTCCAGCGGCCGTACTTGGTGATCAGCCGGCCGGCCACGGTGGACGAGACGGCGAGGCCGAGGATCATCGGCAGGGTCATCAGGCCGGCCACGGTCGGGGACTTGTCCCGGGCGAGCTGGAAGTACTGGCTCAGGAACGTGGTGGCGCCGTACATCCCGATCCCGACCAGGACGCTGGCCAGCGCGGACAGGGTGACGGTCCGGTGCCGGAACAGGTGCGGCGGGATGATCGGCTCGACGGCGCGGCGCTCGACCACGACGGCGAGGGCGCCGAGCAGCAGGCCGCCGCCGACCATGGCCGCGGTCTGCCAGGAGAGCCAGGCGTAGTTCTTGCCGGCCAGGGTGATCCAGATCATCAGCAGGCTGACCGCGCCGGTGATCACCAGCGCGCCGAGGTAGTCGATCTTCACCTTGCGCCGGACCACCGGCAGCTTCAGGGTGCGCTGCAGGACCAGGATGGCGGCGAGCGCGAACGGGATGCCGACGTAGAAGCACCAGCGCCAGCCGAGCCAGGAGGTGTCCACGATGACGCCGCCGATCAGCGGGCCGCCGATGGTGGCGAGGGCGAAGACGGCGCCGAAGTAGCCGCTGTACCGGCCGCGCTCGCGCGGGGGCACCATCGCGGCCAGGCAGATCTGGGCGAGCGCGGTGACACCGCCGGCGCCGATGCCCTGGAGGGCGCGGCAGGCGATCAGCTGGCCGGTGTTCTGGGAGAAGCCGGCCAGGGCTGAGGAGGCGATGTAGATGACGAGCGCGATCTGCAGCAGCAGCTTCTTGCTGGCGAGGTCGGAGAGCTTGCCCCAGATCGGGGTGGAGGCGGTGAGGGTGAGCAGGGTCGCGGTGATCACCCAGGTGTAGGCGGACTGTCCGCCGTGCAGGTCGGTGAGGATCCGGGGCAGCGCGTTGGAGACGACGGTCGACGAGAGCACGGCGACGAAGAGGCCGAGCAGCAGGCCGGAGAGGGCCTCCATCACCTGCCGGTGCGTCATCGGTTGATCGGTGTCGGCGGCGGCTCCGGTCAGGGCGGTCGGGGTGGCGGTGGCGGTCATCGAGGTCCTTCGGGATAGTTGCCTGACACAACCATAGGCGCAGATGGTTGACTTGGGCAACATTCTTCAAGAACAAGTAAAGCCCGGACCGGTCCCGGCCCGGGCTCCCGCGGCCGCCCTCAGGCGCTCGGCACGGCCGCCTCGCCCACCACGTCGTTGAAGCGGTGCAGCAGCTGGGCGAAGCGGACCACGTCCTCCTCCGACCAGTCGGCCATCAGCTCCCGCACCCGGCCCATCCGGGCGTCCCGGGCGACCAGGTAGCGCCGCCGGCCCTCCTCGGTGAGCGAGACCAGCGCCGAACGGCGGTCCAGCGGGTCCACCTCCCGGGCCAGCAGGCCCAGCTCCTCCAGCGCCCGGATCTGCCGGCTGATGGTCGCCTTGCCGACCGCGAAGTGCACACCGACATCGGTCACCCGCACCGGACCGGCCTGCTCGACATGGCCCAACAGGCTGTACGCCATGCCCTCCAGCCGCGGATGGACCCGCCGGGACAGCTCCGCCACCCGGGCCCGGCCGCGCCGGAACAGCACCCCGACCTCGCGCTCCACGGCCAGCAGGGGCTGCTCGTCGTGTTCCTCGTTCGGCACCTTCACCGCGCCAGTATCCCGCAGCCCGCCCGGGCCACTGCGGCGCGGGAGATACCCGGAGGAAACTAGTTCATGCTATTAAGTATCCGGTTTCCCCCGATACACAAGGAGATGTGCATGACCTCCGCCCCCGGGCAACAGTCAGGCCAGGAACCGGCGCGGGAGCCCGCCCCGGCATCGGCGCCGGAACCGCGGAAGGGCTTCGTCACCGAGCTGAAGGGCGCGGTCACCCCGCGCGCGGCGATGCTGGTCATCGGCGTGCTGCTGCTCCAGCTCGGCTTCGTCACCTCGTACGTCGGCGCCCTGCACCACCCCGCCCCGCACGAGCTGTCGATCGCGGTGGTCGCCCCGCCGCAGGTCGCCCCCAAGTTCGTCCAGGGCCTGGAGTCGGTCCCGGACCAGGCCGTGAAGGCCGTCACCGCGCCGGACGCGGAGACCGCCACCGCGCAGATCAAGGACCAGAAGGTCTACGCCGCCCTGGTGGTGGACCCGGCCTCCACCGAGGACGTGCTGCTGGTCGCCAACGCGCGCGGCCCGTCCGCCGCCCGGGCCGCCGAGAGCATCGTGACCGGCCTGGAGAAGACCCAGGGCCGGACCGTGAAGGTCGAGGACGTGGTGCCGCTCGCCAAGGGCGACGCCAACGGCCTCTCCTCCTTCTACCTGGTGATCGGCTGGTGCGTCGGCGGCTACCTGGTCGCCTCCATCCTCGGCGTCAGCGCCGGGGCCAAGCCCGCCAACACCAACCGGGCGCTGATCCGCCTCGGCACGCTCGCCCTCTACTCGGTCGCGGCCGGGATCGGCGGGGCGATCATCGTCAAGTCGGTGCTGGACGCGCTGCCGGGGCCGTTCTGGTCGATGTCCGCCGTCGGCGCGCTGGTGGTCTTCGCGGTGGGCGCGTTCACCATGGCGCTGCAGTGCCTGTTCGACATCGTCGGCATCGGCGTCGCGGTGCTGCTCTTCGTCGTGCTCGGCAACCCGAGTGCGGGCGGCGTCTTCCCCCCGCCGCTGATGCCGCCGTTCTGGCGGGCGATCGGGGCCTGGTTCCCGAACGGCGCCGGCACCGACGCGACCCGCTCCATCGCCTACTTCGACGGCTCCGCGCTGACCAAGCCGCTGCTGGTCCTGCTGGCCTGGGCCCTGGTCGGGATCGGGGTGACCTTCGCCGCCGTACTGCGCCGGCCCTCGCACCGCAGCCGCGAGCTGGTCGAGAGCTGACCGGTCCGGCTCCCGCCGATCCGGCCGCTCGGGCGTCCGGCCGGCCCGGGTCCCCGGCCGCTCGGGCGCCCGGTGGCTCAGGTCTCCGGCCGGCCCGGATCGGCGAGCACCGACCGGACCACCCCCGCCGCGGCCCCCAGCAGGGGGCCGCGGCGGCCCAGCCGGGAGACCGTCAGCCGCTCGTCCGTCCACGGGCGGACGGTCACCCGAGCAACCAGCTCGGCCCGCATCGCGGGCAGCAGCCAGGGCGCCAGCTGCGCGTAGCCACCGCCCAGCACCACCTCCGCCGGGTCCAGCAGGTTCACCGCGCCCGCCGCCGCGATCCCCAGCGCGGCCCCGGCCCCGGCCAGCGCCTCCCGCACCTCCGCGTCCCCGGCCCCGGCCCGCTCGGCGAGCAGCGCCACCCAGTCGCCCCGGACGCCCTCCAGCCCGGCCGCGCGCAGCACCGCCGCCTCCCCCGCGTACTGCTCCAGGCAGCCGTGCGCCCCACAGGCGCAGCGCGGACCGTCCGGACGCACCGGGACATGCCCCAGCTCGCCCGCGTAGCCGCTCGCGCCGCGCAGCAGCCGGCCCTCGACCACGATCGCCGAACCGATCCCGGCCTCGGCCGAGACGAGCAGGAAGTGGGCCGGCCGGCCGCCGAGCCAGAGCTCGGCGAGCCCGCCGAGGTTGGCCTCGTTGTCGGCCCGCAGCGGCAGCTCGGCCAGTTCCCCGGCGCCGGCGGCGCGCAGCGCGAGCCGCAGTTCGGCGGCGAGCGGCACCTCCTCCCAGCCCAGGTTGGCGGCCCGCCGGAGCAGCGCGCCGTCGGCCCCGACCAGTCCGGGCACGGCCAGGACCAGCCCGGCCGGACGCGGTCCGGCCCCGGCGGCGGCGCGGCGGACCAGTTCGGCGAGGTCGGCCATGACGGCGGCGGGGCGTCGGCCCCTGTTGCGGATCTCCTGGCGGTGCCAGGACCGGACCTCGCCGCGCAGGTCGACCACGCAGGCGCCCAGGTGCTCCACCCCGATCTCGGCGCCGAGGCCGCCGGGGCCGTCCGGGTCGAGCCCGAGCGCGGTGCCGGGCCGACCGACCTTGCCGCTGGGCGCGGCCGGGCCCTCCTCGACCACCAGGCCGGCCGCGATCAGCTCCTCGGCGAGCGAGGAGACCGCGGCCCTGGTCAGCCCGGTCGTGGCGGCCACCTCGGCGCGCGAGCGCGGGGCGCTCGCGATCACCCCGAGGACCAGCGCCAGATTGGCCCGGCGCATCCCCTGCTGGCTCGCCGGCCCGGTCGGGGCGCCGTCCGCCTCGCGCATCACCCTCACCCGCTCCGGCCGCGGTTCACGTCCCCCGGTCCTTCGAGCCTAGGTCGCCCGGGCCTCGGACGCCCGGCGCTCAGGTCTGCTCCACCCGGATGAAGACCCAGCGCTGCATGGCCCAGAAGCGGAACAGCATCGCCACGAAGGTGCCCAGCACCATCCCGCTCAGGAAGTCGGCCAGCTCCTGGGTGAACGGGCTGACCCAGGGCTCGCGCAGGTTCAGCAGGTAGCGCGAGGCGATCAGCGGCAGGTCGTTGACCGCGACGGCGACGGCGCTCACCAGGACGAACATCAGCGGTTCGCGCCGGCGCCAGGAGGACCGGAAGGACCAGCGCCGGTTGAGCAGGTAGGAGACGACGGTGCCGACCACGGTCGCCAGGGTGAGCGCCAGCACCGGCTTCCGCGGCATGACGGTGAACCGCAGCGCGTAGTTGATCAGCACCGTCAGGGCGAAGCAGCCACTGCCGACCAGCAGGAACTTCACCAGCCGCCGGTGCCGGACCAGGGCCGGACGGACCCGGACCGGTACCCGGACCAGGACGCGCTGGGTGAGCGACGGCATCCTCGCAGTCTGGCACGGCGCACGGAGCCCGTCCCGTCCGGCGGACCGGGCGGGACGGGCTCCGTGCGCGGGACCGGACCTGGTCCCGGCCGGGGAGGAGCCCCCGGCCGACGACCGGGTCAGGCGACGGCGGCCAGCACCTCGGCCGGCTCCAGGGCCAGCCTCAGCACCTCACGGACGTCCGCGACCGGGTGCACGGTGAGCCGCTCCAGCACCTCCGCCGGGACGTCGTCCAGGTCGGCCTCGTTCCGCTTGGGGATGATCACCGTGCTGACCCCGGCCCGGTCGGCGGCGAGCAGCTTCTGCTTCACCCCGCCGATCGGCAGCACCCGCCCGGTCAGCGACACCTCGCCGGTCATCGCCACATCGGTGCGCACCTTGCGTCCGGAGAGCAGCGAGGCCAGCGCCGTGGTCATGGTGATGCCGGCGCTCGGCCCGTCCTTGGGGACGGCCCCGGCCGGGACGTGCAGGTGCACGCCACGGTCCCGCAGCGAGGTGACCGGCAGCTCCAGCTCGGCGCCGCGCGAGCGCAGGAAGGAGAGCGCGATGTGCGCGGACTCCTTCATGACGTCGCCCAGCTGGCCGGTCAGGGTCAGCCCGGTGCCACCGGTCTCGGCGTCGGCGAGCGAAGCCTCGATGTAGAGGACGTCGCCGCCGGCGCCGGTGACCGCCAGTCCGGTGGCCACCCCGGGCACCGCGGTGCGCCGCTCGGCGGGCTCCTGGGCCGCCTCCGGCACGTGGTGCGGTCGGCCGATCAGGGCGCGCAACTCCTCCGCGCCGATCGCGGCGGGCAGCTCGCGCTCCCCCAGCTCGGTCTGCGCGGCGATCTTGCGCAGCACCCGGGCGATCGCCCGTTCGAGGTTCCGGACGCCGGCCTCGCGGGTGTACTCGCCGGCGAGCTTCCGCAGCGCCGGCTCGTCGACCGCGACCTCCTCGCCCTTGAGCCCGGCCCGCTCCAGCTGGCGCGGGAGCAGGTGGTCACGGGCGATGACGACCTTCTCGTCCTCGGTGTAGCCGTCCAGGCGGACCAGCTCCATCCGGTCGAGCAGCGGCTCGGGGATGGACTCCAGCACATTGGCGGTGGCGAGGAAGACCACGTCGGAGAGGTCCAGCTCGACCTCCAGGTAGTGGTCCCGGAAGGTGTGGTTCTGCGCCGGGTCGAGCACCTCCAGCAGGGCGGCGGCCGGGTCCCCCCGGTAGTCGGAGCCGACCTTGTCGATCTCGTCGAGCAGGACGACCGGGTTCATCGAGCCGGCCTCCTTGAGCGCCCGGACCAGCCGGCCGGGCAGCGCGCCGACGTAGGTGCGCCGGTGGCCGCGGATCTCCGCCTCGTCCCGGACGCCGCCGAGCGAGACCCGGACGAAGCTGCGGCCCATGGCGCGGGCCACCGACTCGCCGAGCGAGGTCTTGCCGACGCCGGGCGGGCCGACCAGCGCGAGCACCGCGCCGCCCGCCCTTCGCCCGCCGCCCTTCGGGGCGGCCTCGCCCGGCCCGTCCTGCTCCCCGGCCGACGCCCGACCGTCGGCCGCACGACCCTCGGCCGCCAGCCCCGCGGCCGCCTGCTCGGCCCGGCGCTTGCGGACGGCCAGGTACTCGACGATGCGGTCCTTGACGTCGCCCAGGCCGGCGTGGTCGGCGTCCAGCACCGCGCGGGCGCCGGCGATGTCGTAGCTGTCCTCGGTGCGCTCGTTCCAGGGCAGCTCCAGGACGGTGTCCAGCCAGGTGCGGATCCAGGAGCCCTCGGGCGACTGGTCGCTGGCCCGCTCCAGCTTGTCGACCTCCTTGAGGGCGGCCTCGCGGACCTTGTCCGGGAGGTCGGCGGCCTCGACCCGGGTGCGGTAGTCGCCCTCCTCGTCGGCCGGGTCGCCGTTCAGCTCGGCCAGCTCCTTGCGGACGGCCTCCAGCTGGCGGCGGAGCAGGAACTCCTTCTGCTGCTTGGCGACGCCCTCCTCGACGTCCTTGCGGATGGTGTCGTTGACCTCCTCCTCGGCGAGGTGGTCGCGGAGCAGGCCGAGCGCGTACTCCAGTCGCGCGACCTGGTCGGCCTCCAGCAGCACCTTGAGCTTCTGCTCGGCGGTGGCGAAGGGCGCGTAGCCGATGTTGTCGGCGAGCTCGCCGACGCCCTCGATCGCGGCCACCCGGTCGACGATCTGCCAGGCGCCGCGACGGCGCAGCCACTGGGTGGAGAGGGCCTTGTACTCCTTGACCAGCTCGGCGGCCCGGCCGGCCACCGGGGTGCCGACCGAGGACTCGCGGAACGGTGTGGTCTCCACCCAGAGCGCGGCGCCGGGCCCGGTGGTGCCGACGCCGATCCGTACCCGGCGCACGGCGCGGACCAGCGCGGCCGGCTGCCCGATCCCGTCCGGGCCGTCGGCCAGCCGGCCGACCTGCTCGACGGTGGCGAGGGTGCCGGCCGCCGCGTAGGAGCCGTCCACCCGCGGGACCAGCAGCACCTGGGGCTTCCCGGCGCCGCCGGTGGCCGCGGCGCGCGCGGCCTCGACGGCGGCGCGGACCTCGGCGTCCTTCAGGTCCAGCGGGACGACCATGCCCGGCAGGACGACCTCGTCGTCCAGCGGCAGCACGGGCAGGGTGAGCGGTGTGGACGTCGATGCCATGATCTCTCCCCAGTCAGTGAACTTGAGTCGACCTGACTAAGGCTTGGCGGCCGCCGGATGTTCCCCGCCGCTTGTTCGCCGTGAGCGAACGCGGCGGGGTAGTCGCGGGCTGTCGCGGCGCCGTCAAAAAGGCCCGTCCGGGCGAACCCGGACGCGCGGACCCGGAGGCCGCCCGCGCCCGCGGGCTCAGAACCGGCCGGGCACCGCGGCGCCGCGGGCCGGGGGCACGGACGCCGGCCGGGACAGCTCCCCCGGCACCCCGACCCGGCCGCGGCGCGGCCCGCGGCCCTCCCAGCGGCGCAGCCACCGCCACAGCGCCACCCCGGCCAGCAGCGCCACCGGATGACCGACCCCGGTGACGAGGTCCCGGTCGGCGGCGATCTGCTCGGCGATCAGCGCCACCGCCAGCGCGAGCACGGCCGCCCGCCCGACCGGCCGGAGCAGCCCCGCCAGCGCGCCGAGGCTGGCGAGCACGCCGTAGCTGACACCGATGTCGAGGGAGTCCATCGCGGCCGGCTCCAGCCGCCCGGTCCCCACCCCGACGACGACCACGCCCTGGGAGAGCAGGGTGGCGGCGACGTGCCCGGCCGCGAAGACCGCGGCCGCCCGACCGGGACCGACCCGGCGCTCCAGCGGCGCGACGGTGAAGGCGAAGGCCCAGAGGTAGGGCATCCAGACCGGCCCGGCCACCCAGAAGCCGCTGAACAGCAGCGCGCGCAACGGGTGCTGCAACAGGTTGTGCCCGTCCGAGCTGGACGCCTCCTGGAGCCGGAGCACGAGTTCCGGGGCGGCCAGTCCGGCGAAGGTGGTGGTGGCGGCGACCACGGCGAGGTAGCCGAGCGCGAAGGGATTGCGGCGCAGGGTCGGCACCCGGGCCAGGACCCAGTCGACCGCGCCGCCCCGCAGGCCGGCCCGGAGCATCCCGTACGGCGGCCCGCCGGGTCCGGCGGGCGCCTGCCGCTCCGTCATGCCGCCTCCGCTCCAACGCCCGCGGCCGTCACCCGCGTGTGCCCAACGTACCGGCGCGTACCGGAAATCCCACCCCCACGAATTTGTCGTGGCCACGGTACGTCCGATGGCTGGGAGTCCGCTGGGAGAACGCCGTGAGGATCCGGGGTCCGAACGGGCCCGCATTGGTCCAGACCTTCCATCACTTTCGGTACCGCTTTTCGCCCTGACCGGCGGCTTGGTGTCAACTCATGTGCATACGTACCGTTACAGAGTGAAAAAACGCCGGGTAAGGTATCGGCCCGTGCCCACTTCCCGGTGGGCCCGAAAGTCGGCCGGACAGGCCGGCCCGCGGGCCGGAAATGTCCGGTCCACCTGCCGGGAATCATCTGCGGTCCGTACGCTGCCAGGTGTACGGGAGACGGAGAGCGGCCCACGCCCTCGCCGTCACCCGCGCACGCGACGGGACGGCGGACCCGGCACAGTCCACGACGGAACAAGACTACGAAGCGGAGCCTTCGCCATCCCCACAGGTGGCCGGCCCGCAGCCCTGGGGGCGGTGGCGTGACCGTGACAGAAATTCAGCAGGACAACCAGAACACCGGCGGCACGGTGAGCAGCCAGCGCAGAGTGCTGGTGGTGGAGGACGAACCCACGATCGCCGAGTCCATCGCGGCCCGGCTGGGCGCGGAGGGCTTCAAGGTGGCGGTGGCCCACGACGGCCCCGGCGCCGTCGACGGCTTCCACACCTGGCAGCCGGACCTCGTCGTCCTCGACATCATGCTGCCCGGCTTCGACGGCCTCGAAGTGTGCCGCCGGATCCAGGCCCAGCGCCCGGTGCCGGTCCTGATGCTCACCGCGCGGGACGACGAGACGGACCTGCTGGTCGGCCTCGGCGTCGGCGCCGACGACTACATGACCAAGCCCTTCTCCATGCGCGAACTGGCCGCCCGGGTCAACGTGCTGCTGCGCCGCGTCGAGCGCGCGCAGCAGGCCGCCCGGACGCCCGCGCTGGGCAGCCTGCGCTTCGGCGAGCTGGAGATCGACCATGTGCAGCGCCGGGTCCGGCTGGCCTCGGGCGACGTCCACCTGACGCCGACCGAGTTCGACCTGCTCGCCTGCCTGGCCGCCCAGCCGCGCGCCGTGCTCACCCGTGAGCAACTGCTGGCCGAGGTCTGGGACTGGACGGACGCGTCCGGCACCCGCACCGTCGACAGCCACGTCAAGGCGCTTCGCCGGAAGATCGGCGCCAGCTGGATCCGCACCGTCCACGGTGTCGGGTACGCGCTGGAGGCCCCGCTCTCGTAGCGGGTGACACCCTCGGACACCGGGCCGCCGGGGGGCCCGTTGTCCGAACCGCCGTGCGGCGGACCCACGCGGGGGACCACAGGGGACCAATGACCTTTCCACAGCAACGCAACGGGGACATCGACGGCAGTCGGCCGCCCACCCTGGCCGCCCGCGCCGCGAGACGGGTCTGGGCCGACATCCGGCCGCTGGACCCGGTCCGCTCCATCAAGGGCAAACTCGCCCTCCTGGTGATCGTCTCGGTCTTCCTGGCCACCGGCATGGTGGTCGTGGCGATCCGGTCCGAGACCCAGATCCGGATCATCATGATCTTCTCGATGATCGCCTCGCTGCTCTTCATGCAGTTCCTCGCGCACGGGCTGACCGCCCCGCTGCGCGACATGACCGCCGCCGCCCGCGCGATGGCCTCCGGCGACTACAGCCGCCGGGTCGAGGTGAACTCGCGCGACGAGATCGGCGAGCTCGCCGCGACCTTCAACCAGATGGCCTCCGACCTGGAGGCCGCCGACCGGCACCGGCGCGAGCTGGTCGCCAATGTCTCGCACGAGCTGCGCACACCGATCGCCGCACTGCGGGCCGTACTGGAGAACGTGGTCGACGGCGTCGTCCAGCCCAACCCGGCGACCCTGGGCGCGGCGCTGGAGCAGACCGAGCGGCTCGGCCGGCTGGTCACCCACCTGCTCGACCTCTCCAAGATCGACGACGGTGTGGTCGACCTGGACGCGCGCCCGTTCGAGGTGCGCGAGTTCCTGGACGGCGTGCTGCGCGGCGTCACCGTGGACGGTGCCACGGCCGGCGGGGCCTTCTCCCGCCGCGGCGACGTCCGGCTCGCGCTGGAGGTCAGCCCGGCCGGGCTGACCGGCGTCGCCGACACCGAACGGCTGCACCAGGTGGTGGCCAACCTGGTCGACAACGCCTGCAAGCACTCCCCGCCCGGCGGCACCGTGACCGTCCGGGCCAGGCCGGACGAGGGCCCCGGGGCCCTGCTGCTGGAGGTCGAGGACGAGGGTCCCGGCATCCCGGCGGCGGACCGGGCCCGGGTCTTCGAGCGGTTCGGCCGCAGCGGCACCGCGACCGCGGCCGGGCCCGGTGCCGACGGCGGGACCGGCCTGGGCCTGGCCATCGCCCGCTGGGCGGTGGACCTGCACGGCGGGCGGATCGAGGTCGCCGAGGCTTCGCTCGGCTGCCGGATCGAGGTCCGGCTGCCGGGCCCGCGCTGAGCGGGCACCGCCGGGCGGCGCCGGGGCGGATGTCACAGATACGACACAGTGCCGCAAAGAGGATCAACACCCCTCTTTGTCCGTGTTTGTCCAGCTTTAGCTGGCGATCGGAACCGGTCGGTTCCCCGCCGATGTGGCTTTCTAACGCACATTTCCAGCCAAACAGCAGGTCAGGACTGTGATCTGGGCGACGCCTGCCCCCCGGGGACTGCGCGATCACTGATCGGAGGCGTAGCCTTAATCCCCGCTGTCCAAACATCCCAAAAGGAAGCGGAAGAGGGCGGTTGCCGCCGTGTCGCCACAGTCCCCCGAACACCCCAACAGCTCGGCTAGCTCCACTGGCTTCGGCCCCAATGAGTGGCTCGTCGACGAGATCTACCAGCAGTACCTCCAGGACCCGAACTCGGTCGACCGAGCCTGGTGGGACTTTTTCGCCGACTACAAGCCCGGTACCGAGGTGACCCCAGTGACCCAGGCCGCGACCCAGGTCGGCGCGACGCCGACCCCCGCCGCCGCCCCCGCGCCCGCCGCTGCTCCGGCCGTCCAGGCCCCCGCCGCCCCGGCCGCCCCCGCGCCGGCGCAGCAGGCCCCGACGGCCCCCGCGGCTCCTGCGGCCCCCGCGCCGCTCGCCGCCGCCCCGGCCGCGCCCCCGGCGCCCAAGGCCGCCGCTCCGGCGCCCGCGCCGGCCGCGGCGAGCGCGGGCCCCGAGCTGGTTCAGCTCCGCGGCCCGGCCAAGGCCGTCGCGACCAACATGGACGCCTCGCTGGAGGTGCCGACCGCCACCTCGGTCCGCGCCGTCCCGGCCAAGTTGCTGATCGACAACCGCATTGTCATCAACAACCACCTGCAGCGCGCCCGCGGTGGCAAGGTCTCCTTCACCCACCTGATCGGTTACGCCCTGGTCCAGGCCGTCAAGGCATCCCCGGGCATGAACCACAGCTACAAGGTGGAGGACGGCAAGTCCTACCTGGTCAAGCCCGAGCACGTGAACCTCGGCCTGGCCATCGACCTGGTCAAGCCGAACGGTGACCGCCAGCTCGTCGTCGCGGCGATCAAGAAGGCCGACACCCTCGACTTCTTCGGCTTCTGGCAGGCGTACGAGGACATCGTCCGCCGGGCCCGCGCCAACAAGCTGACCATGGACGACTTCACCGGCGTCACGGTCTCGCTGACCAACCCCGGCGGCATCGGCACCGTGCACTCCGTGCCGCGCCTGATGCAGAACCAGGGCACCATCGTCGGCGTCGGCGCCATGGAGTACCCGGCCGAGTTCCAGGGCTCCGCCCCGGAGACCCTGTCGCGCCTCGGCGTCTCCAAGATCATGACGCTGACCTCGACCTACGACCACCGCGTCATCCAGGGCGCGGCGTCCGGCGAGTTCCTGCGCACGATCCACCAGCTGCTGCTCGGGCAGAACGGCTTCTACGACGAGATCTTCGAGTCGCTGCGGATCCCGTACGAGCCGGTCCGCTGGGCCACCGACGTCGCCACCACGCACGACGACGAGGTCAACAAGACCGCCCGCGTCATCGAGCTGATCCACTCCTACCGGGTCCGCGGCCACCTCATGGCCGACACCGACCCGCTGGAGTACAAGCAGCGCAAGCACCCCGACCTGGACGTCACCACCCACGGCCTCACCCTGTGGGACCTGGAGCGCGAGTTCGCGGTCGGCGGCTTCGGCGGCCAGCGGATGATGAAGCTCCGCGACATCCTCGGCCTGCTGCGCAACACGTACTGCCGCACCGTCGGCATCGAGTACATGCACATCCAGGACCCGAAGCAGCGCAAGTGGCTGCAGGAGCGCCTGGAGAAGCCGTACACCAAGCCGGAGCGCGAGGAGCAGCTGCGCATCCTGCGCCGGCTGAACTCGGCCGAGGCGTTCGAGACCTTCCTGCAGACCAAGTACGTCGGGCAGAAGCGTTTCTCGCTGGAGGGCGGCGAGTCGCTCATCCCGCTGCTGGACGCCACCATCGACTCCGCCGCCGAGCACCGCCTCGACGAGGCCGTCATCGGCATGGCCCACCGCGGCCGCCTCAACGTGCTGGCCAACATCGTCGGCAAGCCGTACGGCAAGATCTTCGGCGAGTTCGAGGGCAACCTCGACCCGAAGTCGATGCACGGCTCCGGCGACGTGAAGTACCACCTCGGCTCCGAGGGCACCTTCACCGGCCTGGACGGCGAGACCATCAAGGTGTCGCTGGCCGCGAACCCCTCCCACCTGGAGGCCGTGGACCCGGTCGTCGAGGGCATCGCCCGCGCCAAGCAGGACATCCTGGACCAGGGCGGCACGACCTTCCCGGTGCTGCCGATCCAGATCCACGGCGACGCGGCCTTCGCCGGCCAGGGCGTCGTCGCGGAGACCCTGAACATGTCGCAGCTGCGCGGCTACCGCACCGGCGGCACCGTGCACGTCGTGGTGAACAACCAGGTCGGCTTCACCGCCGCCCCGGCCTCCAGCCGCTCCTCGATGTACTGCACCGACGTGGCCCGCATGATCGAGGCCCCGATCTTCCATGTGAACGGCGACGACCCGGAGGCCGTGGTCCGCGTCGCGCGGCTCGCCTTCGAGTTCCGCCAGGAGTTCCACAAGGACGTCGTGATCGACCTCATCTGCTACCGCCGCCGCGGTCACAACGAGGCCGACAACCCGTCGTTCACCCAGCCGCTGATGTACGACCTGATCGACAAGAAGCGCTCGGTGCGCAAGCTCTACACCGAGGGCCTGATCGGTCGCGGCGACATCACCATGGAAGAGGCGGAGCAGGCGCTCCAGGACTTCCAGGGCCAGCTGGAGAAGGTGTTCGCCGAGGTCCGCGACGCCGCCCAGGCCCCGGCCCCCGCCACCAGCGGCAAGCCGGTCGCCGACTTCCCGGTCACCATCCGGACCGGCATCTCCGAGGAGATGGTCAAGCGGATCGCCGCCTCGCAGGTCAACCTGCCGGACTGGATGACGGTCCACCCGCGTCTGCTGCCGCAGCTGCAGCGCCGGGCCGGCTCGGTCGAGGACAACACCATCGACTGGGCGATGGGGGAGACCCTCGCCATCGGCTCGCTGCTCATGGAGGGCCACCCGGTCCGCCTGGCCGGCCAGGACAGCCGCCGCGGCACCTTCGGCCAGCGGCACGCCGTCCTGATCGACCGGGTCACCGGCGAGGACTACACCCCGCTGCAGTACCTCACCGAGGACCAGGCCCGCTACACCGTGTACGACAGCCTGCTGTCCGAGTACGCGGCGATGGGCTTCGAGTACGGCTACTCGCTGACCCGCCCGAACGCGCTGGTCATGTGGGAGGCGCAGTTCGGCGACTTCGTCAACGGCGCGCAGACCATGGTGGACGAGTACATCGCCTCCGCCGAGCAGAAGTGGGGCCAGCACTCGGGCGTCACCCTGCTGCTGCCGCACGGCTACGAGGGCCAGGGGCCGGACCACTCGTCCGCCCGCCCGGAGCGCTTCCTCCAGATGTGCGCGCAGGACAACATGACGGTCGCCATGCCGACCCTGCCGTCGAACTACTTCCACCTGCTGCGCTGGCAGGCGCACAACCCGCACCACAAGCCGCTGATCGTCTTCACCCCGAAGTCGATGCTGCGTCTGAAGGCGGCGGCGAGTGCGACCGAGGAGTTCCTCTCCGGCTCGTTCCGCCCGGTCATCGGTGACACCACCGTCGACCCGGCGAACGTCCGCAAGGTCGTCATCACCGCCGGCAAGTTCTACTACGACGTGGAGGCGGCCCGCACCGAGCGCGGCATCACCGACACCGCGATCGTCCGGGTCGAGCGGCTCTACCCGCTGCCGGTGGCCGAGCTCCAGGAGGAGCTGGCCAAGTACGGCGACGACGTCCAGTTCGTCTGGGCGCAGGAGGAGCCGGCCAACCAGGGTGCCTGGCCGTTCATCGCGATGAACCTGGTCGACCACCTGCAGGTCGTCATCGGCCGCAGCGCCGACGGCCCGCGGCTGCGCCGCGTCGCCCGCACGGCCTCCTCGGCCCCGGCGGTCGGCTCGGCCAAGCGCCACGGTGCCGAGCAGCGGGCGCTGCTGGAGGAGATCTTCACGATCTGACGCCCGGTCCCACCGGTTCCCACCGGTCGGACGCGCGCACGGCGGCGGGGGCCCCCGCGCCCCCCCCCCCCCCCGGCCGCGCGGCGCGCCCCCCCCCCCCCCCCCCCCCCGCCCCCCCCCCGCCCGCGCGGCCCGCCCCCCCCCCCCCCCCCCCCCCCCCCCCCCCCCCCCCC